>JANRMD010000001.1:0-5536 GCA_033761895.1 Pirellulaceae bacterium
GTTGCGTCTCAGGTAAATCTTCGAGACAGTTAGCCAGATAAACGGCAGCTTCGTCACGCATCAAACGTTGGCTTGGGGAAGTTGTCTCCGAGGGAGCCAAGTCAGTGATTGCTGGACGACTGTCGGTTGGGCTGTTGGAAATCTCGCGACCGGCCGACCGCTTTTGGGTGAACAAATGCCGCTGATGCGCGGACGAAACATTGTTACGGAGAATGTGTCGCAACCATCCCAGCAACTCTTCGATCTGATGGCCTCGGAAGCTGGCCAGATCGCGTTGCGCTTCCAGAAAGGTGATTTGCACCACATCCGCCGGATCCAACCGCCCACTCAATCGCGGGTCGAGGTAGCGCTGCGCCAGCACTGTTAGGTAGGCTCGGTAATTCTCAAGCAACGTGCCGAGCGACTCGGCGTTGCCATTTTGAGCTTCTTCTAAAAGTTGTTGGTGATAAGTGCGATTCACTGGTCAGGCTCTACTTCTTGCACTTGCTCGCAACGTGACACACCGCGCATCCACCCCGACTGCCACAGCCATTCTTCGCTTCTTCCGTGCCACAACCTGGCCCGCAACCGTGCTCAAGCAGCTGCGCGAACTTGCTTTCGCGAACCGAACGCTCGTAAATGGTGGCCAAGTGATCCAAGTGTTTTTGAATCTCGGGAGAAACCTCTGAGAGAAAATGGAAATACAGCGTCTTGCCATCCAGCAACGGCTCCACGTCGATCAACAGGCCAACCACGTTCTGCTCGTTCAACCATTGCTGGCACGTATTCAGCGCTTCGTCGGCTTGCTCTTGCAGGTGCCCCCAGAGTATCTCGTCCTCGACGGTCATACTTCGCAACAACCGACCGTCGGCTAAGTCGATCGTCGTAGGCTTGAGTTGAGCTGGCCCCAGAACTTGACCGATTTCGATACCGCGTTGGGTTCGGCAGACCACTCGCGATCCTCGCCGAAAAGCCGCTTCCTGCAAAGTGCGAAAACGTCCGATTTGCCCCAGTTTCCCGACTCGTACAAGGTAGCAATCCAGTTCGTTGCTGATTGCGTTGCTCGTTTCGGTTTCCGATGTTTCAAGCATTGAAAAAGTGAATCCCTGAGTCATTCAGAAGAGATGGGTTATTCAGAAGCAACGCAACTTCGACTACGATGGAGGCCCTGAAAGGCCCAGCCTTAAGCGTACTTGAATCCGGTTTCTGACGAAACCAGCTGCATTTTGCCAGCTTCATTTTGTTTGCGGCCCGTTTCTTACGAAGACGGCTACGTAGGGTACAAATTAGAGCGTAAAGTCACCGGGAGCTAAATTCAAGCAACCGGTGCCATTCACACGTCAAGAATAAGTGGACTTGCATGATTATTTCGAATCCGAGCGCGTCGGTGGATAGCAAATGGCAACAACTGGCGGCTCAAGTGCTCGATGGTGTGGATGTGACGTTTGAGCAAGCCGAGGAGATTTTGGCTAGCTCTAACGACGAATTGCTCGATTTGGTTGCAGCGGCGTTTCGTTTGCGACAGCGTTACTTCGGCAAAACGGTGCAGCTGTATTTCCTGGTGAATGCCAAAAGTGGTCTATGCCCCGAAGATTGCGGATACTGTTCGCAGTCAAAAATTTCGAACGCGCCCATCGAAAAATATCGGATGCTATCGGCAGATCAGTTGCTGGACGGCGCCCGCGTCGCGGCCGAACGCCAGTCGAAGACATACTGCATTGTGATCAGTGGCCGGGCCCCCAGCGAACGGGAAATGAAGGCCGTTGAAATGGTCGTGCCACGCATCAAGGAAGAGTTGGGGCTAAAGATTTGTGCTTGCCTCGGCTTGCTGACACCCGAGCATGCGGCCAGGTTGAAATCGTGCGGCGTCGACCGTGTGAATCACAACTTGAATACCGGTGAAGAGCACTATGCCGAAATCTGCTCAACGCACACCTATCAAGATCGCCTTCAAACGCTCAACAATGTTCGTGAAGCTGGACTGGAACTTTGCAGCGGCGGGATCATTGGCCTGGGCGAATCGCACCGCGATCTAGTTTCCATGGCCATGGATCTGCGAAACCTGAAGACGGAATCGATCCCAATCAACTTTCTGCACGCGATCGAGGGCACACCACTTCAGAACCGCAACGATTTAACCCCTCAAGATTGCTTGCGAGCCCTGTGCATGATGCGGTTCGTAAATCCGGCCAGTGAACTGCGCATCGCGGGTGGACGTGAGAAACACTTGCGTTCGCTCCAGCCGCTCGGACTGTATGTCGCTAACAGCCTATTTGTGGGTGACTACCTTACAACCAAAGGCCAAGCACCGGAGGCGGACTACCAAATGGTCAAGGACCTCGGTTTCGATGTTACCATGTAGCTTGTCGTAGCCTAGGCATCCTATTCGTAGCCTAGGCATCCTGCCTGGGTGAGTGTCGCACAATTGTCTCAATTGTCGCAGCCACGATTGGGACAATCTAACTAGTTCATTCAACGCGAGGTGATAGAGTGCATATTTTTGACGCGCATCTTGATTTAGCTTTGAATGGCGTTGACTGGAATCGAGATCTTCGCAATTCAGTCGACGATATTCGCGCCCAGGAACAGTCGCTGCTGATGACCGAAAAAGGGCGGTGCACGAACACTGTTAGCCTGCCCGAATTGCGACGCGCGAAAGTGGGCACCTGCTTAGCCACTTTGCTCGCTCGGCAAGAGAAAGAGATCGATCACAGTTTCGGCTGGACCACTCCGCACACCTGTTACGCGATGGCTCAGGCACACCTAGCCTACTATCGCGCCATGGAACGGGACGGCTGGATGCGAATGATCCGTAACCAAGCCGACCTAAAGCAGCATCTCAATCAGTACGAGATCAATCCGTTTGAAACACCGCTCGGGTTCATCCTGACGATGGAAGGTGCTGACCCCATTCTGCGCCCCGACACGATTCATGAGTTCTACGAACACGGCTTGCGAGCGATCGGCTTGACGCACTATGGCGCCAATCGTTACGGCGGCGGCACACGCTGCGAAGTAGGCTTGGCCATCGACGCAATCCCCTTACTTGAGCAGATTGCCGAGTTGGGGATGACTGTCGACGTCACCCATCTATCCGACGTCTCATTCTGGCAATTACTCGATCGCTTTCCTGGACGTATTCATGCCAGTCACCAGAATTCGCGCCGCATCAGCAGTTGGCAGCGACAGTTTTCCGATGAGCAATACAAGGCCGTGATCCAACGCGGCGGCGTTATCGGCATGGCATTCGACATCATCATGATGCAAGAAGGTTACGTTCGCGGCCAATCCAAACGCGAAGTGACCATCGAACGAGCCGTTGATAACATCGATATCGTCTGCCAACTCGCTGGCAACGCTCAGCACGTCGGAATCGGCAGCGACTTGGATGGCGGTTACGGTTGCGAACAAACGCCGAGCGACCTGGATCGCATTAGTGATCTACAACGGTTGCCGGAACTACTTCAGAAACGCGGCTATCCCACCGAAGATATCGCAGCCATCATGCATGGCAACTGGATTCGATTCTTTAGTGAAGTATTGCCGGCGTAGGTGAAGCTGCGTGTCTTCGTAACTTGGTAAATTCTACCAACGGTGCATGAGGCTTAGTTCAATCGAAGATCCCATCGATGGCGCAGCGCAAGGCCAAGTCAATGTCGCAGGCGGTTTTCACCTAAGGGCAGGGCTGCGATCTTTAATGCGACAACCTCTCCTCAGGAAACTGATTCAATAGCGGAAAGACACCCAGGTTCTTAACCGTTAACGCGATTGACTGGCAAACCAAGATCGTCTATCCTCAAAGTGTAGCTAATGCTACATTTTGCGATCTTGCGAAGAGTAACACGCTCAAGAGTTGAATCAAATGTTCGAAGGATCAGTTTTTTTTAGTCGCACGGAACACCCTCAAACCGCCAAGACAGGATTCACCCTGGTCGAACTGTTAGTTGTCATAGCGATCATCGGTATGCTTGTGGGGCTGCTTCTACCTGCTGTTCAGGCTGCTAGGGAAGCGGCCAGAAAAACGCAGAGTCAAAACAATCTGAGGCAAATAGGCCTCGCGATGCTCAACTACGAGAGCGCGTTAAGGACTTTTCCGTCCGGTTACGTTTCTAGCTTAGGAGGGCCGACGATGAATCCCGATACCCTGGATGCCGCGCCAGGCTGGGGCTGGGGAGCATTGCTCCTGCCTTACATGGAACAATCGGCGCTACACAGTCAGCTCGATATGTCGTTGCCGTGCTGGCACCCGAAGAACGCAGTGGCTGCAAAGGCACGGGTACCAGCATATCTGAATCCGGGCGCTGCGAATTTTGATGGTGACACCCTAGTTACAGACGATGCAGCTACGATCCTCGCACGCTTTGGCCGTTCGCATTATGTGGGCAACTGCGGGCAGGACGAACCTTGGGGCTATACTCCGCCCGTTCAAGATTGGAGACCAATCGCCAACGGCCCCTTGTATCGGAATTCCAAGGTTCGGATCGCCGAGGTAACAGATGGACTTTCGAATACTGTCTTTGTCGGAGAGCATGCGACGATCAGTGATAAGACTTGGGTAGGCGTTGTGCCAGGCAGTTTCTCGTGTCCAAACGATCCCCAGCGGTTTCCGTTCACGGAGTGTGATCATGGCGCGACGTATGTACTCTGCCACTCAGGACCAGCGGCCGACGAACCCGGAGTTGTTCACCCGCCATCCTTCCCAACGTGTCATGTTTGCCAAATGTACGCTCCCTGGAGCGGCGGAGGTGGATACGTGCTCCTTGGAGATGGCAGCGTTCGATACATTGCGACTACGGTCAATCTGGATACTTGGGCTGCAATGAGCAGTTGTGCGCGCGGTGAGGTGTTTGCACATGAGGATTGAGAAAAGAGTCTTGATAAACTTGGGACAACTCATTGCCATGATGCTCTTCATGATGGTTGTATTCGGCTGTTCTAGATATCCGAAAGCAACTAGTCGCGAATCGATGGACTTCATCAAGCAAGTTTACACTGCCTGCAACACCAAGAATGAAGGGCGTTTGGCTGCCTGCAAAGAACATTTAGCTGAGCTCGAATCTGAGCAGAAAATCACTGCGCCAGAACTCCAATCGTTTAAGCAAATCTTGGAATTGGCCTCAAAAGGGGATTGGGAAACCGCTCAATCGATGGCGTTGAAGATGGCGCAAGATCAAGTGCGTTGAATAAACACCTCCCATCCCGGAACCGCCACCACCTAACCACCTAGCAAGGACAGGCAATGGAAGTTGACATCGGTCGGCGATTTTGGTAAACTCTGCGGATTAACCAAGGAGAACCAGATATGACGATCGCACGCTCTAAATTGGTCGATGTCGCCGTAAGTCGTTGGTATCACAGTATTTCCAGAGTGGTCAGGCATGCCCATCTTTTGGCCGAAGGCCAGGATTCGAACTCCGGTGACCGCAAAGGTTGGATCGAAAGACGACTTAAGGAACTTGCGGAAATCTTCGCTGTTTCCGTCGGGGGCTTTGCCGTGATGGATAACCACCTGCACGTGCTGCTGAGGCTCGATTCGCACATCGCCGAGCAGTGGACG
>JANRMD010000002.1:0-32028 GCA_033761895.1 Pirellulaceae bacterium
TTGAGATACGCCTTGAGCCAATAGTCGATTGTCTGAGGAACTTTGGCTTGCACAGCAGGTGACAAACGGTTGATTCGATCCGACCATTTATCGGATAGCTTAAAGTGACTTGTGCCGATGAACGACCGCTCTGTGAACTCCTTGTCGAAGGCATTATTTGAGGCGAGAAACGGACCTAGGCCAGCTATTCTTGGTTCAAGTTTTGGTTCTGTAAGCTGTTGCTCAACGAATGCGACGAAGTCTACAACTTGCTTGCGAATCTGACGTTCAGCGTGCGGCGTTCCGAAAGCGTCGTAGTAAGCGAGGACTTGGCGAAAAACGTTCAAATGATGCTGGTAGACTTTGGCGTGTGGGCGTTCACCAGCCAACTTCGCTTTGAGTAGATACCATTCCTCAATTGCCACATCGTACCCCTCCCTCGTTAAAGGATATCCGAAGTAGTACATCTTCCCTTGGAATGACTTTCTCCAACACCTTCCGTCATGCTGAGACAGTTCAAGTTTGATTCCATTGGACTTCGCATACGCAGCGTAATTCATTTGATACAAATCCAGATGTGGTGATTTGCAAGAGGTCTGTATCACCCACTTTGTATCAAATTTGGACCGAAAACGCCACTTAATTTGATACAAAACCTTCGAAAAAGCCCACGTTTTCGCTATGTATTGCCAAATGGCATGCAAGAGGTCATCGGTTCAAGTCCGTTATCCTCCACTATCTGGAACAAAAGGCCCTTTGGCGAGTACGTCAAAGGGCTTTCTTATTGTGGGGGCTAGACTTACGTCTTCCATCTGACAGTTCAACCAGATGATTTCCAATATCTGACGCTTTTCAGCGTATTCCGCCACAACCCATTTCTCCACAAGGGTTTGCGAAAGTTCAAACACCCTCGATGCTATTTCCGCGTTTTCATCCCTTGGCCACCGAGGAAGTCGAGACGCTCGTAACGCAACCGATTGAAATTGCTCTCATGGGTGCCAGCGGTGTCCAAGCCGTTCGCAGTCAATCGACTGCTGGGCTTAACATCATCTTCGTCGAGTTCGATTGGGCGGTCGAAATTCGTGCTGCGCGTCAAACGATACAAGAACGCCTTTCGACACTTGAAGGAATACTGCCAACGGGCATTCGCCCACAGATGACGCCTCCATCGTCGATTATGGGCCAAATCATCGTCGCGGGTATCTATCGGCAATCCGGTCCAGACGGCGGTCGACTAGCGCAACTTGGACAAACAGAGTTGATGGCGGAATGGCTCGAATCCAACGAGACAACACCGAAGTTTCAGATCTGGAAGCCGATCGATAGACATGATTTGAAAACATGGGAGCGAATTGACCCAATCCGTGCTGAATGGATTGCCGGTAACGAATCAGTACTGGGCACCTTAACAGCCGACTTTGAAGGCAAGACGCATCAAGCCACTTTTTTTACGGACTCGAAACAGCAGCTCGACCTGCGCACGATGGCCGATTGGGTCATTCGACCAAGATTGCTGAAAGTAACCGGCGTCGCCGAAGTCTTTATGCTTGGAGGAGATCGCAAGCAGTATCAAATCCTTCTCGATCCGAATGCGTTGTTGGAGTACCAGGTTACGGTCCAGGACGTAGCTCAAGCTCTTCGCGAAAGCAACATTAACACCAGTGGCGGATTTGCGATCACCGGCGAAACGGAGCGTCCAATTCGAATACTTGGTCGATTGGGTCCAATGTCCAAGGTCGTTGTCGAAGACTTAAGGAAGATCCCCGTCGGAGACCATGAGAAACGTTCGGTACTGCTTGAACAAGTTGCTCGCATCGTCGAAGGACCGCAATTCAAACGCGGCGACGGCAGCGTCAACGGCCGACCAGGGATCGTATTTACGACGGTTAAGCAACCGCATGTCGACACGCGGTCGCTTACTGACAATGTCGCGAAAGCATTTGCGGAGGTCGAAGCTTCCTTGCCCGCAGACATCATCGTCAACAGTGAGCTATTCCGGCTTAAAAACTTCATCGATCGCGGTATCTTCAATGTCGGCGAGGCATTGGTTATCGGAGCAGTGCTCGTCATTATAGTGCTGTTCTTGTTCCTGTTGAACTTTCGAACGACATTCATCACGCTGACGGCAATCCCGCTTTCGCTCGTGCTGACAACGCTCACTTTCAGATGGATCGGATGGATTTCGGGGACGCAGCTATCCATTAACGTAATGACACTGGGCGGCATCGCTGTTGCTATGGGCGAGCTGGTGGATGACGCGATCGTGGACGTTGAAAACATCTTTCGGCGCTTGAGAGAAAACCATGCGTTACCAATTGAGAGTCAAAAATCCGCTCTCGACGTTGTGTACAACGCAAGCCGCGAAATCCGCAGCTCGATCGTCTTTGGCACTGCCGTCGTCATTCTGTCATTCATGCCGCTATTCGCATTATCAGGTGTTGAAGGCCGCCTCTTTACACCACTTGGTTTCGCCTACATCGTTTCGATCTTAGCATCGTTCGTCGTCTCGATGACGGTGACGCCAGTGCTTTCGTACTACCTTCTGCCATCATCGAAGGCGACTCACAGTGAAACTGACGGATTATTACTGCGGATGCTCAAACGCGGGGTAGAGCGGCTAATTCGAATCAGTATGTCGATGCCAGGAACCCTTCTAGTTTTGACATGGCTCGCTGTTGGAATCGCAGCATGGCAGATGGCACATCTTGGAAGAAACTTCCTACCCCCTTTCGACGAAGGAAGCATACAGGTCAACGTGACGTTACCTCCGGGTTCATCTCTCGACGCATCGAACAAAGTGTCGCGCGCGATCGATTTGGTGTTTCAATCGATGCAGAAAAGCGAAGAGAAACCAAAGGGGGAGATTTTGCATTTTGTTCGTCGAACCGGCCGCGCGGAGATGGACGAGCACGCCTCGCCCGTCAATGTTGGAGAGTACATCCTCAGCATGAACTCCGAAACACATTCCAATCGAGACGAATTGATCGCTCGTCTTCGATCCAAGATTAGCGACGAAGCACCCGGCGTCGACATTGAGGTCGAGCAGCCTTTGGCCCACTTGATTAGTCACATGATCTCGGGCGTTTACGCGCAAATCGCAATCAAGGTTTATGGCGACGATATCGATACGCTGCAATCGGTTGCCGAACAAGTCAAGAACGCGATTGCGGTCGTTCCCGGCATGACGCCTCCGATCGTGGAGCCAATCCAAGAGACTACTGAACTACACATCGCATTGCGAGCTGATGACTTGGCGCTGTACGGCTTGACGCGAGAGTACGTCGCTCGTGTATTGCAAACGGCCTTACAAGGCGAAGTAGTTTCCCAAGTCCTCGAAGGACAGCGACGCTTTGACTTGCTCGTTCGTTTAGAAGAGGAGTATCGAACGGACTATGCAAATCTTGGACGTTTGAGGATTGACTTACCCAATCGTGCTGGTCAAGCCGATCGCGGTCAAATCGAACTCCGCGAAGTCGCAAACGTTGGCGAAGGTGCTGGCCCCAATTCGGTCAATCGAGAGAACGCGAGGCGAAGGATGGTCATTCGCTGCAATACGGAAGGACGCGACTTAGCAAGCGTTGTTGGTGATGTCCAACGTCAAGTCGCTGCTCAAGTGCAGGTGCCGACCGGATACTTCATCGAATACGGAGGACAGTTTGAGAGTCAGCAACGCGCGACGCAACTAATCATCATTCTCGCGGGTATCTCGGTTGTCGGGATGTTCATCGTCTTGCTGATTCTGTTTCCTTCGGTGCGAATCGTTCTGCAAATTTTGAATGCATTGCCAACTGCTTTTATTGGTGGCGTTCTCGCGCTTGTGATTACACAGCAGGACTTAACCGTTGCAAGCCTCGTGGGTTTCATTTCGCTTGGTGGCATCGCTGTTCGAAACGGAATTTTGCTAGTGACCCATTACGTCCACTTGATGAAGGAAGAAGCGAGCAATTCACGCAAGCCATGATCGTTCGGGGTAGTCTTGAACGACTCGCCCCAGTGCTCATGACCGCACTGACAGCCGGAATCGGTCTCATTCCGCTCGTGATTGGCGGGCAAGAACCAGGACGTGAAATCCTCTATCCGGTTGCAACCGTCATCCTCGGCGGACTGATTACATCGACGTTTTGCGAGTTTCTTATACACCCTGGACTGTTCTGGAGATTCAGCGGAAAAGCATTGAAGAATTTAGATTGAAGATTTTCGATTTGAGGGGGGATCTGCTACGGCACTCTTCAATCGAAAATCCTCAATCAGAAATCAAAAGATTGGCTTTGTTTACCCCATTCGACTTTTGATGATTGTCTCCCAATCTGCAATCGGAAATCAAAAATCGAGAATTTGAAAAGGATCGTTTTATGAAGGTTCTAGTATCTGTCACTCTGGTGACTTCGCTGTTCGCGTTTGCTGGATGCAAGCAAGAATCGGCAACTGCCCCCAAATCGCCAACAACCGCGACCTCTACCAAAGACGGAGGTCATAAGCACGATGACGGTACCACTCACGCTCCGCACGCGGGGCACGGCGAAGGGCCACATGAAGGTACGGTTGCGGATTGGGGAGGCGGCAAGTTCCACGTTGAGTTCACGGTTGACCACGAAAAACAGGAAGGTACGGTATACATCCTCGGTACCGACGAGAAGTCTCCAGTTCCGATCGACGCGGCTGGCATTGAACTCAGCATTGTAGACCCCGTGATTCAAATTACGTTAAAGGCTACGCCTCAAGCGAACGATCCTCCTGGCAAGTCATCTCGCTTTGTAGGGAACCACAAAGGGTTTGGTGTCGTGCAAGAGTACGCTGGGACAATCTCCGGCGTTATCGAAGGAACGCCATACTCGGGCGACTTCAAGGAAGAAGCCCATGGCGACCATAGCCATTGAGTTGCTGAATTCTATAAAAACTGACTTTCGAGGTTAATCATGCTTTACGTAGTCAAGATTCTCATTTCGGCGGTAGTAATCGTACTCGTATCGGAAATTTCAGGACGGTCACCGCGTTTGGGCGGACTATTACTATCGCTTCCGATCGTGAGCATCTTGGCCTTCGTATTGACTTGGCAAATGCAACGAGACATGGCAGTCATCACGGGATTGGCGAGGGAGACGCTAATCCTAGTCCCTCTTGGCTTGCCATTCTTCGTTCCGTTTGCTCTCGCAAGCAGAACGGGTTTGACGTTTTGGCCTTCGTTCTTTTCAGGAATTCTGATGGTCGTAGCAACAATAGGTGGATACTTTGCAATTTCGACTCGTGTTGGAAACTAACTGTTTGAGACGAGGGCTAACTAACGTCACAGCCATAGCAACCGTCGTTCGCGTTTGTCTCATTGAGAAGAAGAATAGTAAGTTTGATCCGCCTTCGATCGTCGAGCCAGCGGTTTCAGATTCACCGAGAGACCGATGAAATCTCCCCATGGGTGCGGTAGATGTTTCACAAACGGAATGGGCCACAAGGTGGTTTGCCAACTGATTTTCAAGACGCGATCCGCCAGTGTCGAACGAACAAGGCATGACAGCTCATGCGGGGTGTAAAGCTTGGCCGAATTCCAGGGTGTTCGACGAGATCTGCTGCGGCGCAACCCCAGTACGCTGTGGCGGTTTATTGCGCCGAGTAGCAGGCCAATTTTCGCGACGCGTGCAGCCTCTGTGATCGCTAGCTTCGGATCATCAATAAACTCCAACGTGGTAATTAACGCGGAGACGTCAAAATCGCATTCTTCAAAAGGTAGCGAAAGCGCGTCACCAACAACGTATTCAACTCCGTTGAGGGCTCTCGCTTGGTCTAGCATGGCCGCGGAACTATCCAGGCCGGTGACTTTGTAACCAAGTTGCCTCATCCAGCGTGTGAAGTGTCCAGAACCACACCCGATTTCCAAAACTGACTTCGCATCCTTAAAGCTCCGTAGCAGTTTTCCGAGCAGAGCCTTTTCCATCTCGCTAGCGCGCCGCCCTGGACCTGAATACCAGCACTCGTAGCGTGCTGCCAGCTCAAGATCGTCAAAGGGATTTGTGTTCATGTCTACTCACCAACTCGTTATGTCCGCAAAAATCATCGGCGAACCCGGACGCTTGGAATCCGTGCATGCAGGTCGGCGACTCCAGAGTCAGTGACGGAAGTGCCGAGAAGCGATAAAAACCTAAGCTCACGTAGATCGCCAAACTTCCGCATCGATGCGTCCGTAACCTTGGTGCGATTGAGGTAGAGCCATTCAAGCTGAGTGAACAAAGCCAATGTTGCAGTGCCATTGTCGCTCACGCTTGTATCATTGAGCAGAAGAATGGTCAGGTTCTTTACTCCAAGTAGATGCTTAAGCGACTCGTCTGTAATTCTGGTGCCGTTGAGCGATAGAGACTTGAGCTGAGGCAAGGATCTTAATACAGCCAATCCATCACCGCTGATCTTCGAGCCTTCAAGCGATAGATACTGTAACTGCGTTAATCCTTCTAGCCGCTTCAATGACTTATCGTCGATGTCGCAATTGCGAAGATAGATCCGACGTACGCCGGAATGGAAATCGAGCAGTTCGAACTCCTGTCGAGTTCCGTCGTTGAGAGTGATCGACCGTGAGCTGCTTGCGGCGACTTCGTCCCCGGCGATTGATTTCTCTTGAGCATAGGCAACCATCCAGCCATGGCAAGGACCAACCACGAGAATTAGAAAACAGAGAGTCCCATTCATCGTAACGTGTCCGCCTAAAAAACCAGGACTTTATCTGCCCAGTCGGTTAGTACCGTTAGCTCATCAAGACTGCTTCGGTGGCACCCTTCAGCTAGTTCCTCAACGGTAATTCCTCGCGCGTCCATGCAAGAACCACAGACGCTAACTTGCCCTTGGTGCCGAACCACTTTCTCAATCATATGTTCGATGTTGTAAAAGCCTTTCGGAACCTTTTGACCGCGTTTCGCGCAGGTCACAGCATCTCCAAGTAAGAAAATTCTCACTTCGAACTCTGCAGGGCGCGTGATCGCCATGTGCGTCGACAAGCCACCAGCCAGGCGAAGCGCGTTATAGGACCGTTCGTTCCCATAAGCGGCTTCATTCAGTATGAACAGATATTTCGACATGCGTTTCCCTTTCGATTAGATGGTTGATTCCGTTAACTACCATTCGCAGAAGGAAACAACACATAGTCAATCTCTTCTTTGTTGTATGCAGTCTATGGCTCACTTTTAGGTCGGTCCAATCACTGTCTTCGCATGCCTTGCCTCGCGGACTCGCATGCGTTTGCTAGAACGTCAGCACCTTGTCGCACTCAACGACCATCTGGTGCAAGTCATTCATCGTCGATAGTGGGCACATCTCCGACCCCTCCGACTTCCGTAGCTTGAGGCACGTACCGCAGGCCTTGATCGATCCACCGGCCGTAAGGAGCGATTTCATTTGATCTGTAACCTTGAAGTTGTCGGTGTCCAAGGTATCGGCCTCGACGCCCTTTCCCAACAGGAAGACCGTCACTTCGTCGTTCGATCGAGTGGTTTGCGAACCGCAACGCGTTCCACACAGTTTCGGCGTCTTTCGAATAAATGCAAATGCCGAGCTTCATATCGTTCTCCTTCATCGAGCATTCTTTAGTTGATTGCGAGGATCGTCCGCAGGATTCACGTATTCGATTTTCCACGGCCCCATCCCGTGGAATTGAACCACTGTTTCGCCCTTGATCCAGACAAAGTGCTTCATCCCAGTTTCCCAGTAGCCATAGGTTCCCGTCGGCATCGGCTTCGTTGCTGCCGCATCGAATTTCTCTCCCATTCCGATATTGAAAGTGCCAGAGATGACGGTGATCCGTTCCGTCTTGGGGTGAGTATGGGGCGGAATGCGATAGCCATCTGGAGCTTTAACCCGGAACACGAATGGGCCCTCTTTGCTGGGATCGCCCTCCAGGACCGCGATTTTCACACCAGGTGGAAGTGAAGGCGGACCTTCTTTCCACTCCGTTGCATCAATGGGAAACAGCCGAAATTCTTTCGCGTCGTGATCGTCCGCACGAAGCATTGAAGCTATCAACACTGCCATCGCTGCGATGGCTAAAAAAGTAGTACGCATTATTTACCTCAACGTAAAAAGGGGAAAGTCAGGCAAAAGTATTTGGATTGGGTGAAACAACTTTAATGTCCTTACAAAAGGCATAAACAATCTCTTGAACGCTGCTTAAATCGACGTTGTGGAGGAACTTTTGGCAGCGCCAACGATTGACTCCACGACCCAGTCAATTTCATCGCGGGTCGTTTTGCGTCCAAGGCTAAAGCGGACAGCTCCTAAGGCAACTTCGCGTGGCACTCCCATTGCGACTAGGACAGGGCTAATGTGCAGGCTTCCGGCGTGACAGGCTGAGCCGGTGGAGGCAGCGACGTTCGGCATGGCGGCGAGAATGTCGCCTCCTATCTTTCCTCGAAAACTCACGTTAAGAGTGTTTGGTAATCGAAGTGTCGGATGTCCATTGAGCACCACTTGTTCGCCGAGCGATGCCTCAAGCGAACGCCACAGGTGATCCCGCAGATCCGCGATTGAGTCTTCGTCAGTCCAGTCATGGGCCAGTTCGCATGCAATACCTAGTCCGACGATTCCCAAGATGTTCTCGGTGCCCGCGCGGCGTCCTGCTTCATGCGCGGCACCATGCAATAGTGGTTCGAGCTCGATCCCTTCGCGGATGATGAGCGCTCCAACTCCCTTGGGACCATACAGTTTGTGGCCAGCGATACTCAGCAAATCGACCCCCATCGCCTCCACATCGATGGCGATCTTCCCAACACTTTGTGCTGCGTCGGTGTGAACCAAAGCGCCGTGTTCATGGGCAATCGAAGCAATCTCCATCAACGGCTGGATCGTCCCGACCTCATTATTGGCGTGCATGATCGAAACGAGCGTGGTACTTGGTCGAAATGCCCGCCGGACATCTTCAGGATCAATGAGCCCATGCCGATCAACGGGCAACTGAGTTATCTCCGCTCCCAATCTCTCGATGAAACGACAAGGCTCCAAGACCGCTGGATGTTCGATTTCGCTCGTGATGATGTGAAAGGGACGTTTGGATGCCGACCTCGTAAAGAACAACCCTTTTATCACTTGGTTGTTGGCTTCGGTTCCGCCGGACGTAAATACCACTTCAGTTGCATCGCACGAAAGCAGCGATGCAATTTGAGATCGCGCCGTCTCGACAACATCGCGTGACGGAACGCCGGCCCAATGCAAACTGGATGGATTGCCATATGGTCCTGACAGAACGCGAGACATCTCGTTCGCAACCTCATCGGCTATGGGCGTCGTCGCGTTGTAGTCGAGATAGATGCGCGAAGTCATCGTTTAGCTACCTCGCGGCGCGACGCTTTCGGTGCGGAATTCTTAGCTAGTGCCCGAGCTAGGCGTTCTTTATCGGCTTGGATTTCTACTGGCGTCCGTTTCATGACCGGATCATTACGGCCAACGAGCGCCAGCATGTCTTTAACCAGGTTTGGCCGGCATAGGTAATAGCAACGCATTGCTCCGTCCTGGGCATAGTCCACAAGCTTTGCGTTTCTCAAGACTGCAAGATGCTGAGAAATATTTGCTTGCCGAGCCGGAAGCAACTCTTCCATGTCGGTTACGCATTTTGGGCCAGCAACCAACTCGACCAGGATGGACAGTCGAGTCGCATGAGAGAACGCTTTCAGTAATTCGGCGGCAGCTTGAGAGTCTTGAAATTCCATTAGAATGACCTCGGGATTCGGATATTCGATTCTCTGAATATGCTATCGACATTGTGGTAGATTGTCAATTATGGGAATGGCTCGAAACAGATCAGTGTCTCAATTCGTGTCGATCTCAGTCAAGACGTCGCTCCGGGTTGTTGTATTCGGATATTCGAATACAATCCTGCTGCTTTCTATTCGCCACACAGATGAGAAGCTGCAATGGACAGAACACAACACTGGGAAAATGTGTACCAAACGAAGGACTCGACCGAAGTGAGTTGGTACGAACCCGATCCAAAACAATCACTCGATTTGATCCTCCAGACTGCAGGAGAATCGCGAAGTCGCGTACTTGACGTCGGCGGTGGACAGTCCTTCCTCGTCGACCGACTGCTCGACACGGGATTCACGGACGTGGCCGTTGTTGATATTTCTCAGACAGCGATCGAAGCGACCAAGGCTCGGCTTGGTGAGCGAGCATCGAAAGTTGAGTGGATCGTAGCGGACATCACGCATTGCGACACCTTGGGTGAGTTCGATATCTGGCACGACCGAGCAGTTTTTCACTTCATCACCGATCCAGGCGACCGGAGGCACTACGTGGAACTGCTTAAGCGAACATTGCCCATCGGCGGCCATTTCATCGTTGGCACATTTGCCAAAGGTGGTCCCGAGAAGTGCAGCGGTCTCCAAATCTGCCAATACGATGCAGCCACTATGCAAGCAGAACTAGGTCCATGGTTCGAACCCGTCAAATGCAGCGAGTATATTCACACCACGCCCTCAGGCAAGCCCCAGCAATTTTTTTTCGGAGTTTTCGTTCGCAAGGCGTGAATCATCCATGAAGGCCAATGAATTTAACAGCTTCCCGCTCAGCGCGAAACGCGATCCAGAATAACCCAAGCTCGAATGAGAGAGCTAGGGATCATGGACCGCATCGCGAGGGAAGTCAACGAAACGCAAGCACAATTGAAGGCTCGCAAAAAGCAAATTGAAATCAGCGAAGAAGCACTGCAAGCGGCCAACGATTCCTTCGAGAAGAACTGGGAACGCATTCGCAACGGTAAGGGTTTACCGATCGAAGTATTGCAGTCTCTCCAAGCACTCGCGACAGCCCAACGCGAATACATTCGCGTCGTCTCGGACTACAACGTGGCTCAGTTCACACTCCAAAGGTCGCTAGGTTGGCCGATCAGCGATTTACATCCGATACCTTGAGCCAAAGAAATTCCATTGCCTCATCTCCAGCAGGTTCATTTAAAACAGGACCGCGTATTGGCCGCGATTCAACATTAGCGGCACTTCGTCAGTTTAGAACAAGGCGTTCCGCGTCTATTGGGTGCTCATGGATGGATAGTTCTTCACGCGAATTTTGAATCTTTCGCCAACGATAGACACGAATCTTATAGAACAAGACGGGTAGCAACAGATCGATCACTTCGTCGGCGACTAAAATGCCTCCTAAAACAGGTGCTGCCATCGGCTGCATTATTTCCGAGCCGGTTCCTGAAGCCCACAGCATCGGGGCCAATCCAATCATTGCGGTCAATTCGGTCATGAGCTTCGGGCGGCAACGATGAACCGCGCCGTCCATCACTGCCTGCCGAAGTTGGGCTAGCGTGAGGTTCTCAATCCCCCCACGTTGATCAACCGCTTCTCGCAGGTAGACCAGCATCACCAAACCGCCTTCCGTGGCCAGACCAAAACAAGCTATGAATCCGACCCATACCGCTACACTGAAATTGTAACCGAACAAATACTGAAAGAGAATTCCGCCAAAAATCGCTCCTGGAACCGTTAAGCACATAACAACGAGGGTATCGGCCAAGTCATGATAGACCACAAAGAGCAAAATAAAAATGGTCAATGTAACGATGGGAACAATGATCGACAGTGTTCGGCGGGCACGCAGTTCGTGCTCAAATTGACCGGTCCATTCAATGTAAGTACCAGCCGGCATTTTAACCGCTGATGCAACCGCTTTCTGTGCTTCCTCTACAAACCCGACGATATCGCGATCGCGCACATTTAGGCGAACGTACGACCGTAGTAACCCATTTTCACTGCGAATCATCGACGGGCCTTGAACTACGCGAACATGCGCAACTTGTGACAGAGGTACTTGCAATGGTACAGCTTGTTCGCTTGTCGAAGCGGTTGAATCGTTGGTCGTGTTGCCCGAATTTGCACTGCCCGAATTTGCACCGTTCATTTCGTTGCTTGATCGTCCCGATGCCACGAGTAGATTGCCGACCGCCAATTCGTCATCGCGATAGTCCCGTGCATAGCGAACACGTACAGGAAATCGTTCGCGTCCCTCCACTGTTATCGTGATGATGCGTCCGCCGAGCGCGGTTTCGATAGTTTCTTGGATGTCGCCAACGCTAATTCCATAGCGAGCTGCGCGTTCACGATCGATATCAATCTCGATATATCCCTCGCCGACCACTTGATCGGCCGAAACATCAACGGCACCGCGGAGTTTCTTCAGTACCGCCGCAATCTCGTTACATTGTTGCGCAATTGCTTCCGGTTTATCTCCGAATACTCGCACTCCCAGCATCGTATTGACGCCCGTAGCCAACATATCGATACGATTGATGATTGGTTGTGTCCAAATATTCCCCCAGCCTGGCATCCTCACGACTGAATCCAGTTCGCTGAGCAGAGTTGACTTGCTACGCTGCCACAAGAACAGCTCCTTCTTCCAAGGAACATTCGATTGCTCGGCAATCGAGCTTAGCTTCTCGTTAGCTGGCTCATACCACTTACTCTCCAACTTAGCTCTATTTTTTATCTCGTTCATTGCTAGTTGAGTAACCAACGGAACAGCATTGTCGAACAGTCGCCAGTTAAGCTCTTTGGTAAACGTTTCCCAAAGTCCAAAACGAAACGTAGAAATGTCTCGAATAATTGCGTCGTCAAAACTCTCACGCTGAAGTCCAAGCAATTCTCCAGCGGCTTGCCGCATACTGGCAATCAATCCAGGCTGCAAAATCAAAGGATCGTGGTCGCTGAGTAAAAGTTGTTGGCTCGCTAATACGTCGCGGACATGAATCGTCAATTTCGTGATGAGTGGCTTGTCCGCGTATTTGGCGAGCTGTAAAGCAAAATCTTTTGGTAGTCCTGATTCTATCAGCGAACTCAGCTCCGGATCGATTGGCTTTGCCAGGCTCTTGTTCGCTTGCATTTGTCGCCCGCAGTTATCAATGGCATGAACCACCAATTCGTGTTGCAATCGAGTTTGGAAAGCGGCTTGTTCATTGATGATTGCTGTTCGCATCCATTGATCGAATTGCTCCAAAACGAACATGGTTGACTCGCTGATCCATTGGTCTTGCATCGTTGTGTCAACGGAGGGGCTAACGATTCCATCTGCAATCAGTCCCTTAAGAACCCGCTTGATTTGACGCTCGGCATCTTCGTATCGCAATTCGCGCTTCGGCCAATGAGCGTGATCGCGTAGGTTGACTACGGTTTCAACCATATCGAGCGGTGCGGGATCGGTAGGCGTTTCTGCTCGTCCTGCTTTCCCGACAACGGATTCAATTTCCGGAAACAGCCGAATCTCTGTGTCGCGCGTGATCAGATCTGCCGAAACCTGGGTCACGGAAGCTCTGGGTATGGTAACCGGCATGTCGAGGATCGAGCCTTCGTCAAGAGGCGGCATGAACTCGCGCCCCAACGGCGTGATGGACTGCCTTGCAATCAAAGCCAATACGATGAGGCTGCCCACCATCGTTAGTGTCGCAGAAAAACGTAGGCGTGACAGAATCCAAATGATCATGCCGGTCGTTACGAGGGCTGTGACAGCAATCGCACCCGCCAAGAGCCGAACATTGTCCGTGATTTGCTCAGGAATCCAGGACGGTCTCCAGCCACGATGAACAGCGAATAGCAGGGGTACGATGATGGCAAGCGACCAAAGAGAACTGACCAGTTTCCAGTGCTTTCTGAACGAAAGCTCTTCACCCCACGACGCCCAGGCCGCCATCCCCAGTGAAAGCGCCAAAGCAACTGAGAAGACTATTCGCGAGCCACTGGGAACTGCGCCGAGAATGCTGATTGCCGACACGATCCAAACGACAGGCCACGGATGATCCATAACAAAATTTAGCACAGGACGATAGATTTCGATGACCCGTCGTACGAGCCAGCTATCGGACTCGTCGCGCATGCGACCTCGCATCAGCCAGGGAATGATTGCTGGGACTAATGTGATCGAAAGTAACGATACTCCGATGAGTGCAAAGGATTTGGTGAACGCCAATGGATGAAACATTTTTCCTTCCATTCCCGTCAAAGCGAAAACAGGAACGAAGCTGAGAATCATGATCAGCATCGAAAAGAAGACGGGACGTCCGACAGTTCTTAAAGCTGGAATCAACAGCTCACGCGTGTCGCCTTCGATTTTGTTGTTGCCAAACTTGCCATGCAACGTGTGTGCTGCCTGATCCACCATGACGATCGCAGCATCCACCAAAACACCGATCGAAATGGCAATGCCCGATAACGACATAATGTTGGAGGAGATATCCAGTGCGCGCATCATAATAAAAGCGATGCCGACCGATAACGGCAACATGATACAAATGATCAGGGCGCTGCGGATGTGCCGCATGATGACGAAAATGACAAGACTGGCAACGAAAGACTCTTCCAGAAGCGTATGACTGACCGTATCAACCGCACTCTCGATCAGCTTGGTTCGATCGTAGAAGGGAATGATTCTGACACCACTAGGAAGACCGGATTGCAGTTGATCGACCTTCGCTTTAATACGTTCGGTAACGGCCAGTGGATTCTCACCGAACCGCATCAGTACAACACCGCCAACGGCCTCGCTGCCATCCTTTTCGAGAACGTTGCGGCGTTGGGACGAACCAAGCTGCACTGAGCCAACATCACCGACATGCACCGGAACTCCATCGACGGCTCGAATCACGGTTTGTTCAATGTCTTTTACGGAGTTTATCCAGCCAATACTACGGACCAGATATTCTGAGTTCGCCTTTTGAACCACACGTCCGCCAACGGAGGAGTTGGATTTAGCAATCGCTGAATACACATCACCGAGACTCAATCGATAGCTTCGCAACTTGTTCGGATCAATATCGACTTGATACTCGATCGGCAAACCACCGACTGAGGCGACTTCGGCGACCCCGGGAACGCTATAAAGTTGATAGCGGACATACCAATCTTGGATCGCCCTAAGTCTTCCCAGGTCATAGCCATTGCCTTCTACGGTGTACCAAAAAATTTGGCCTAGCGCTGTCGTATCGGGTGCAAGATAAGGTGCGACATCTGCTGGTAAGATCGACTTTGCAACCGATAATTTTTCTAAAATGCGTTGTCGGGCAAAGTAAAACTCAACTCCATCATCAAAAATGATGTTCAACATCGAGAAGCCAAATTCGCTCGTCGCCCGAATCGACTTGACGCCCGCTAGTCCCTGAAGACTGACCGAGAGCGGATAGGTAACTTGATCTTCGATTTCTTTTGGGCTGCGTCCGGGCCAGTCGGCGAAAACGATCACTTGATTTTCGGAGAGATCAGGAATCGCATCGACAGGAGTATTGATGGTCGCATGGAGGCCCCAGAGTGCGACTCCTAACGAAATGAATACAACGACCAAAGGGTTGCGAATCGAGTATTCAATAACCTTTTCAATCATTACTTAGCGGTCCCGATCGCTTTGGCGTTGGACTCTCGCCAGCGACGGACCATGGCAATCGATTCAGCCCAACTGGCTTCGACTTGGCTCCGACAACCTTCGCAGCAAATGAAAACCGATTCGTTATCTTTCTTCACGCTGAAAGGGGTCCCCATCGAACCAAGCGGTTCCATCGTCACTGGACAAAGTACCTGCAGCTTGGCAAGCAATTGTTCGGCGGCATTGAGCTTTGCCAATTCGGCTAACTCTACGTCGGTCAATCGCGTAGCCGCAAAATTAACGGTGTCGGTAGACTTTTCCTTGCTACCGGTGCTGGCTGCCGCCATCGGCAGCGTTGCACTACTTGAGCCGCTACTGTTACTGGCATTGCCACTAGCACCGAAGTAACTGGCTGATGCAGAAGGGTTCAAACGCGTTTCCGCATCGATCAGAAAGGCACCGGCAGCGGCAACCTTGTCACCAGGCAGCAGTCCAGCAACCACGGCATAGTAGCCGTCGGCTCGCGGTCCAAGCTGTACTTCAACACCTTCAAAAACATTCTCCTCGCGTTCGATGTAAACGATCTTCTGATCGCCGGTATCGATAACTGCCGTTTCAGGAACGGAGAGAACTTCGGTGTCCGTGACGGTTTCGATTCGCGAGACAAATTTCTTCGGATCCTCCTTCAGCTTCTTCTCGCAGCCGGCACAGCAAATGAAAACAGTCCGCCCTTCAATATCGACTGGTAGCGGCTTGCCCATGCTACCAAGCTTGGCCCCAGTAACGGGACAAACCTTTTGTTTGGCAATCGCCACTTCGGGATCTGTGTTTTTCGACGTACTCGTTGTTGTTAGTTCATGAAAAAGCTCTGTATCCTGAACGGCGGTGTCAATACGAATCGAGGCAAACATTCCTGAACGAAGGAGACCATCCTCGTTATCGAGTTCGAATTGGACCCGGTTCGTTCTAGTTCGACGATTGAGCTCGGGATAGATCAAACCCAATTTTCCGGAAAATTCTCGGTTCGGAAGCGACTCGATGGTAGCAACGATGGACTGCCCCAAATGGAGAGTGCTCAGGTCGCGTTCAAAAACGTCGGCCTCAATCCGCATTATAGAAATATCTACGACTTCAAAGAGTACCTGTCCGGCTGTGATGGTCGAGCCTTGCTGAATCATCTTTTTGATAACGATTCCGGAAGCGGGAGAACGAACCAGCATTCGGAAACTACTGCGATCATTCGATTGCAACATGGCGTCGATCTCCGAATCTGCTACTCCCAACAATTGGATTTTTTCGCGAGCAGCTTGACGCATTTGACTGTCCGAAAACTCACTCGCTATTTTCAACTCCTGGGCCGCAGCAAACAGTTCCGGACTATAAATTTCGGCTACAGGATCACCCTTTGACACCGGTACAAAGGTCTTGTCAATAAGCAGCTTTTCGACATAACCACCAAATCGACTGACGACGTTTTGCCGACGACGTTCTTCATAATCTACATTCCCTACAGTTCGAATTGTTTGGACCATGGGTCGCAGAGAGATCTCAGACGTGCGGATGCCAGCCATCCTAACTTTATTGGCAGTCAAGGTGACTCGCCCAACGATACCGGGCGGCAAAATGGTTGGCGATCCTTTTTTGCGAAGCGATAAAGGCATTCCGCAAATTCCACATTTCGGAACCGTACCATTTGGCTCTAGTCCGTCACGAATCACGGCAGGGTCCATTGGGCAATAGTATTCACTATCCGTTCCAGAGGTCATCCCCGTCGAAGCAGTGGGTCTGGTGAACCGATCCCAATAGTTTTCAATTGCATCCCAGTAGCCAATCACTAAACCCAAGCCGACGAGAATCGCAATGAATCGCAGACGCACCTCGACCATGCGAAACGCAAACACCACCCCCGTCCAGCGTGATTTTCTCCGTTCGTTGGAGTTCGTATTTCTGGACTCAGTGATTGACATGGATGTTCTGGTACTGAGGTTGAGAGGGGTTGAGAGGGGTTGAGCGTCATGGGCTCTCCGTTTGATTGTTCTTGAGAATCACCACGGTTGTCATATTCTATTGTCGACCGCGACTTGCTCGATGGCAATTCAAACCATCGAGCAATATTCAAAAACCTTTTAGCTTAATGACTTTGGCGTCGTGGATCGGCTTTCGAATACATGTATTGAGGCAATTTCGCGTTGGATGAACGCGAAGTTTTTGCCGTTGGCGACCATGTTCGACCCGACTGGCCTCCGTTTACTGAATAGGAAGGACCTACTAGCATCGACCGTCCAGAAATGGTGGAGGCCATCGTTGCATTCGACGAAATTGCTTGAGTTGCTCCATTCCCGCATGTTCCCGAAGAACAATTGGAACATTGTGCAAAACCCGAACTAGCCGTCAAACCCGCAAACACAACTGAAAACAACATAGTCTTAAACATCGTAAATTCCTCGTTCGTAAATATGCGGGAGCAGTAAATTTCACAATCAGTCCGCCTACCGAAAGTGACTTTGTTAACTGCTAGTTAGATGCGTGTCGGAAGATTGCCCTTCGCGAATTTCTAAAACTATTTCATTGCTAGAAGCACGTCGAGTTCTTTCTCATTGCGCAACCCGATCGCAGTAAACCGACCATTCTCATCAAGCCATGAGTCGGCTCGAGCGCCATCCAACGTCACGCGCTGCACTTGACGCCCACCGCGCTCGACAATTTGAACTGGTAGGTCACCAAAACTGATGTCTTGGCTCTTGCAGTGTTCGAGCACTAGGTAGGTCGATCCGTCTGGACGCTCGCAAACGCACGCTACGCAACTGCATCCGCCCGGACCGCACATGCACATCCCTTCGGGGCATTTACAGTATGGAAACGACAACAATTTCGTTGAAACAAGTTGGCCATCTCCCGGCAAGCTCGCTTTGCTGGATAATTTGCTTACGAGAAGCGGACGACCAAAGCTGGTAATCGCCTCGTCAATCGTTGAGTTCTTGGTTTTGAATTCATCCGAGAGCATAGCCAACGCCTGATCTGCATCCACCTTAAAGCCCTCAATGACGGGCTTGAGGTTCAGGCTAGCGATTGTCATCGTTTGTCGGTTTCCAGATTCGATCTGAAAAAATCCCCAACCTCCGATGAGCATCAAAAAACATGCCGCAAGCGCTAGTAGCGTCTTCCAATTGCTGCGAAGAAAGTTTGGCTGTTGCCGCCCCTGAGTGCTTACGGCTTGTACACTTGGCGACTCGAGACGACTTGAAATCGCGTCCCAAGAAGGCATAACAATGTGGCCAACCTCTCGACCTCGAACGATTTCGCCCAGCGATGAAAACGACTGCAACTCCAAGCGGCAATGCTCACAGACTTTCAAATGGCTATCGACTTGAAGGGTCACATGACCGGCCAATTCGCCGTCAAAATAGGCTGACAAAAGCTCGCTTGTCGCTTTGCAATCCAACATAACCTGTTATTCCCATCCTAAGCGTTGTAGTTGTTCTTTCAATTCTCGTCTGGCACGATTCAATCGCGATCCCACGGTACCTTCGGGAATCCCAATCACTTCTGCAATTTGAGAGTAAGACATCTCATCCAACTCCTTCAATTCAAAAATCGTTCGCAATTCCGGATCGATCGCCGCCATCGCTTTTTCTACTGATTCTGCCACTTCAAGCGGTTGACTATCTTCGGCTTGCAAACCATCCGTATCGAGAAACGAACGCCCGTTGGCAACTGGTCGATTTCGACGTCGTAGATGCTGCAAAGCTTCGTTGACCATAAACCGATGTATCCAGGTAGAAAAATTCGAATTACCACGAAAAGTTAAGAGCTTCGAAAACAGCTTTACGAAAGCGTCCTGAACAACGTCAGCGGCATCAAACTCGCCAACAATCCTCTTCGCCACGTGCATTGCTCGCGGTCCAAAAGCCTCGTAAATTGCGCGAAAAGACTCGCGGTCGCCCGCCTTCGCCTTTTCGATCCATTGACCTTCGTCCGCCGACATAAATGCTCCCACTAAATAACCCGCTGGCATTCAGCCGGAGCCTGCGTCAACTCTATTGGATGTTCGTCCTCTGACATTCCTTCACGCACAATACGAAAATTTAAGAGTTTTTCCGAACTGATTGTATCGGTCATGCACGGGATGACGGTTTCTCGCGTGAATACTATTTTACCGGCCCAGCCGGGCCAAAGTTCCGACTATACCGTAGGTGAATCCGATCGCAGGTTCACTTTATCCCGGCATGGAGGTCGTGAAATGAGAAATCGAATCCCCCTACTACATCAGGTTCACCTCCGGGGGTATTGTTTATTTGCGGCCTGCTTGGCTATCGGTACGACGGGGTGCGTCAATCCGCGCTGGCCAGTCGCCCGAACCTTTCCGTCAGTTCCCCCGACACGTGTTGAAAGCGTCGAAGCCGAAGGGACAATTCCACCTGTCCGTTTGGCCAGCGCTGTTGTTGACGTCACCGATGAAAACGACGACACAAAAGAGTCGACTCCCAAATCAGAGTCTTCGAAGGATTCGCGGAACGGAACAGCGAGCGATCCAAAGTCAAATTTGGATTTAGATATCGATTCCGCTGAGTCTGAACCTATTGTAATGTCTTCGGCGGAATGCGTTTCGACTGCCATCACCTCACATCCCAAAATTTCCGCTGCACGCAGTCGCGTGAAAGCCGCTCAACACCGAGTCCCGCAGGCCTGGGCGTTGGAGGATCCCAAGCTGAGCACTCGCTTTTGGCCAATCCAACCTACGACATTGCAAACGGTTGGTGGCCGAATGCAAAATGAGATGGGGCTATCACAGAACATTCCGTGGCCCGAAAAACGCGATGCACGTGCTGCAATTGCCTGCCAAGAAGTACAAATCGCACTCGCAGAACTCGCATCCGTAGAACTTGATATCGCCGAGTCCGTTCAACTTGCGTACTACGAATTGTGGTTTGCGGAGCGATCGACAGTTCTACTGGCTCAAAACAGAAAGAGAGTCGATGAGATCATTCGAGTAGCCGAAGCAAAATACAAGACCGGTGGATCACAACAAGACATTTTGAATGCGGAAGTCGAAAGAGAACAACTCGATCAGCAACGACTACAAAACGAAAGCCAAAAAGCTGCGGCAAATGCTGAGCTTGCCTCGTATCTTTTAAGGCCAAGAGAGCTAACCATTTCAACACTTGCCGACCTGCCCAATGACGCCATAAGTCAAAAACTTGATGTTTTAATTGCGATTGCCGAGAAATCCAATCCTGAGTTGAATGGGCTTTCCCGCGCCATCCAAAGGGATAGCGAAAAGCGAAGGCTTGCGGATTTGCAACGCTATCCAGACTTCGAATTGGGAACGCAATATGGATTCATGACTCGTGATGGTGCAACAGACCCTCTGGCGGACGGAATTGATATGATCAGCTTTTCTGTTGGAGTCACATTGCCTGTGTACCGGAAGAAGATCGCCGGGGGTATCGGTGAGGCACACGCAGAACAAGTCAATTCCTTTGAGCTAAAACAATCCGAGCAATTGACCCTTGAAGCAAAACTGCGCCGACTGGCCGCTGAGACGGAGTCGTTGGATCGACAAAAGCGGATACTAGAGGACCGGATTATTCCTCGTGTTGAGCAATCGCTCAAGATTGGATTGACTGAATACGTAGTTGGGAAAGCGACATTCGTTCAACTAGCGGAGACTCGCCAACGTTTATTAATGTCAGCCTTACAGCTTGCGAAGATCGAATCCGAAATCGCGAAAACAGTTGTTCAAATTGAGCGTTTGACGGGTTCATGGTTAGCAATGGATCGTTTGAATTGAAACGTACCTTTTCGAGATCATAATGCGTCGACACGAGCTGCGTTCGACGATGATGACGAGCAACCGACCTCTGGAGGACTGGGGCAAACTGATAGGTGACGTACCGAGCGCTACAGCGATCTTGGATCGCTTTCTGCATCGGGCCGAACTGGTCCAGATTACGGGCAAGAGCTATCGATTGGACAAATCGGAAAAAGCTTCAAAAAGTACCAAAGCGCCAACCGGGTCGACGACCGAAGAATAGAGCATCAAACAGTACCAGTTTTGAACTGGATGGAACCACAATGGAAAATGGTACCGTTTGAAGCACAAACAGCTGGTACTGATTCAAGCGCCAAGTGTGGTTCCGATAGAGCTTGTATCCGAGGCCAACACGCCACATGAGCTAGTTGCGATTGCATTGACGAACAGACCAGAACTCGCCGAGTCTCGTCACTTGGTTGGTGAAGCGGTCGAGAGATTGAAGCGCGAAAAGCATGCGCCGCTTGTTCCAAGTGTGATGCTGGCCGCGAGCTACGGTGGACTGGGCGGTGGACTCGGTAGTGACCTAACCAACTATGGCGATCGATTTGATGCCGATGCGGTTGCCTTTTGGGAAGTCCGCCAGCTCGGCTTCGGAGAGCGAGCCGCTCAGCGCGAATCGCGATCCAGAATAACCCAAGCTCGAATGATAGAGCTAGGGATCATGGACCGCATCGCGCGCGAAGTCAACGAAACGCAAGCACAATTGAAAGCGCGCAAAAAGCAAATTGAAATCAGCGTAGAAGCACTGCAAACAGCTAACGATTCCTTTGAGAAGAACTGGGAACGCATTCGCAATGGCCGAGGACTACCAATTGAAGCATTGCAGTCTCTCCAAGCACTTGCGACCGTTCAACGCGAAGATATTCGAGTCGTCTCGGACTACAACGTGGCTCAGTTCACACTCCAAAGGTCCCTAGGTTGGCCCATTAGCAATATGCAGACCGAGAGTGTACGCTAAATAGTAATTTCGGTGCAAACATACGCGGAAACCGGGAACTAACGTCCTCCGGCTGATTTGCTTCCACGGCCCTTTCGGTTATCGCAACATTTGGAGAACCAAATCAATCCAAAGAATTGATGACTTCGCTGTTGGCCCGTGTGCCCAGTGCTCTCCAAGTAACTAATTCGATGGAGTCGGAAATGAAACGGACCGAACCATCGACGTTCGCCGTTTGTACTCCGCCAATGTGGTAACTGCGCGCCGTGACACTCGCGTAGGTTGGCATGGAAATCGTCTTGCCTTCACGCGACGAATTGAAATCAATATCAAACGGTGCGCCTCCGGTAGTGTAGATCATCTTGCTATTCGGTCCAAAAGTCGTGGTAAAGCCGCTTTGATGAACGCGAGAATCGCTCCATTCAGTGTGCCCGGAATCTGCTTTAAAGCTTCCACCCAAAGCGACAACCGAAGCGGCGATCGTTGGGGTGGGGACATTGAGGGCTGCCGGGCTTCGGACGTCGCGTAGATAAGGCGTAAACGTCTTGCACTCGGCGAAAGCAAGCGTGTTGCTTGAACCGTCGAGGACATCTTTGAAGCCTGTTTTACTGTTCGGGAACACGAGGCCCGTTCCTGTTTTCTTGCTGATGGGATCGTAGATGAACCATTCCCCCATATTGACTCCATAGTTCAGCGGGTAATGGGCAAAGTTCGGATCGGATGGCTGCGGATCAGGTCGGATACGGTCATTTCTTTCGCTTGGGCATTGGTAGGTCGGTACTCGAACTCGAGCGACTGCGCCTTGTGCACTGTACGAAAGGGACCAATTGATTAGATCCGTCAAACCAGCTTGTTCGATGTGCGGTAGGAGCCGCGCTTGGAGCGACCACGAATCGCTTGTTTGCAAACCGCTATAAAGACCACCGGGGGGAAACTTGCCGAAACTGGCGTGATAATTGTGCATCGCCAGCGTAATTTGCTTTAAGTTGTTGGAGCAACTCATCCGTCGCGCCGCCTCCCGAGCCGCTTGAACGGCTGGCAATAGTAGTCCGACAAGAATGCCAATGATCGCGATGACAACCAACAACTCAACCAGCGTGAAACCACGCAATGCGTTGCGTCTCATTTTTACTCTCCAGCTCAAAGAAAGGGGGGGACAACGTACTCGTTGCGTCCTCGCTTGCTGGCTGCTACGAAGACTTCGCGGAGCAAAATCTCTTTGGCTGGCTGGCTCGGATGCTTCAGAATTGAAACTCAGAACGACACACTTCCGCGTCGTTGTTGATACTGAGTCTCAACATCATATTGCATCGAGCCATTTGCACAAGGCCTGATGCGAAAATTCTCCCGCCTTTTAAAATGTGGCGAAACCGACCATGCGAGTGATCCAGGCGAGCCTTTTCAGTTCAGTGAAATCACCTTTTACTGCCTCCAGGGCCATCAATGCTTGTGATCATGGCCTTCATGGCTGTGTTCAATGACACCTCGATAGCCTTTGCCGTTGATCGTCACGTTTAGCTTAGGTTTGGCAGACTCGTCGTCAATGTGGCCCGCGAGTTCGGCATCTTTCGAAACAAAGCGAGATGACTTTCCGCTTGGGTCTCCTGCGTCCGGCATGGCTGCTAGCTTGAACTGTTCTGGCTTGCCATCGTGTAGCAAGTTGATCACGATGTCGCTTGCATCGATCGGCACGGCAGACTTTGCGGCGCTATCCAAAATGTAGATCGAAACCGACTTGTCGTCATGAACAAGCTCGGCATGAAATTCTTCTTTTCCCAATTCGATCAATGACCCATGGTGTGGGCCTTCGCTCGGATGTGCGTGAATCTCCACGGTGGATGGCGGTGGCATGTCCATGCTCAATGGCACCGTTGGGGCCATGGACGGCGTTGCCGCAGTATCAACGCGGTTGCAGCCCACCAGCGCGGCAATCCCCAGAACTCCAAGTCGAATTGTTCGCGTATTCATGTTCGTATCACCTTTCAATCTACAATCAAAAATCGACAATTCATTAGTGTTTGTGTGGGGCGACTTCGAAACCAGTCTTCTTCAGCCACGCACCTAGTTCATCAGCCGCTTTGTGCTCTGCGACGTGGACGTCGCGCCAAGTTGGAGCACGGAACTTGATGTCGGAATGGCCTGCATGTTCGGACACAACCACTTCGCAACCGATCTTTTTCATCAGTTCAATCGTTTGCTTCTCCTCGGCTGTTCCCTTGCCATGGATGGCTTTCCAGTTGACCATTCGGAACTCGACGGTCTCTTTTCCTTCCGCATAGGACGGATCTGGATGAGCATGCGAAACATCGAATCCCGATCCTTTCAGCCAACCACCCCATTGTTCTGCAAGCGCATGTGTTGCGACGGTCATCGATTTCCATTCCGCACAGCGATAGCTCAGGTCGATGTGTCCGTCATGCTGGCCTTGTTTGACTTCGCAGCCTAATTTTTTCACCATGTCTGCGTGCTGCTTGGCTTTCGCTGCGTCGTCAAAGTGCATCGTTTTCCACTGTGGCAATTGAAACGCAATGGATTCCTTGCCATGATCGTGGTCATCGTGCGAATGGCCCTCATGACCTTGTTGAACCGGCCTGGCTTGGCTCGCTGGCTGTGCTTGGGTCGGAGCTTGGTTTTGCGCCCAAGTGATGTTGGTTGTCATACTGATGGCGAGCACCGACAGCGAGCCTACGATCGTGTTACGAAAAAAATTCTTCATCTGTGCAGTCCTTTATAGGGAACGAAACGGTCCAAATGAAACGCTCAGTTGGATACGAGACCAATAGCGGCCTCTGACTCTTCGTTTAGTACAATTTGATGTTTGGAACTGCGAACGACTCGTTCAGCCGATCGCAGCCCAAACAACCAAAACAATGCCGGATGAACGAAGAAATCCAGCATTGTTGAACTGATGACTCCACCCAAAATGACCGTGGCCACCGGAGAGAGGATTTCTTTGCCGGGTTCACCGGCAGCGAGTACGAGCGGTACAAGTGCGATCCCGGCAGTCAATGCCGTCATCAACACGGGGGCTAGTCGTTCAAGCCCTGCCCGAACGATCATTTCTTTGGAAAAGCTTTCGCCTTCGAACTCCACCAAGTGCAAGTAGTGTTGAAGAAGCAGAACGCCGTTTCGCGAAGCAATGCCCGCTAGGGAAATGAAGCCAACCATCGCCGCTATCGTTACCGTCTGACCCGTCCAAACGAGCGCCGCAACGGAACCAATGAATGCCATCGGCAACGCGGCCATGACTTGCAGGGAGAGGTTGACGGATCGAAACAGAGTGTAGAGAACGAAAAAAACGCCTAGCAATGACACCGCAAAAAGAATGGCAATCAACTGGCTGGCCGACTGCTGACTTTGGAATTGACCTTCGAAAGTCGGATAGTAGCCAGCTGGAAGGGTCGTGATGATCGGTTGCATCGCCTTCTGGATATCCTTCACGACATCGACAACGCCGCGATCCTTCACGTTGCATTGGATCACAACACGACGCCGAACGTTTTCGCGATTGACAGTATTCGGACCGCCTGACTCGTAGATTTTGGCAACGCTGCCCAGCGGAATCATTCCACCCTCAGGAAGATGAATAGCAAGACGCTTCAAGCCTTCGATGTCCTCCCTGTATTCGTCGTTCATACGAACCACGAGATCAAATGTGCGCATCCCATCCAGAACCTCAGAAACCGTTGTACCGTTCATCGCCGTCTCAACGTACTTGTTGACCTCTTGGGCACTGAGGCCATATTGAGTCAATGCCGCACGATCGAGCTCGATGCGGAGTTGTGGAATGATGACCTGCGGTTCAATTAGCAGGTCGGTTACCCCCGGAACAGCCTGCATGACCGATTTGACTGCCTCAGCTTTTTGACGCAACAAATCGAGGTCATCACCGTAGATTTTGATACCAACTTGGGCTTTGACCCCCGAAAGCATGTGCGAGATTAAGTGTGCGATCGGTTGCTCGACAGCAGTGACGATTCCTGGAATATTTCCCATCGCCATTCGAATCTCATTGAGTTGCTCTTCACGCGATCTTGGCGACTTGGGATCAAGTTCGATGAGCATCTCGCTCATATTGACCCCTTCGGCGTGTTCATCCAACTCGGCACGCCCAGTTCGACGAACAAATCGCTGAACATCCTCGATCGCCATCAACGACTTCTCCACTGTTCGACTTATCTCGTTCGAGGCTGCAAGCGAGGTGCCGGGTGGTAGAACTACGTTGAGCTGAATCGTGCCTTCGTTGAACGGCGGTAGGAAATCACGTTCAAGTCGCGATAGAAAAATTGCGGCAATAGCAACTAGCACCAACGTTGCGGTCAAGTTGAAGTAAGGGAACGACAGACTAAATCGAATAATTCGCTCGCCCAACCATTTGAAACCACGAAGAACGAAACCGTCTTTTTCGTGAGCTTTGCTTTTGCCAAAGCCGAGCAGCCAATAGGAAAGAACGGGTGTGACGGTCAGCGATACGATGAGTGACGACAGGATTGAGACGATGTAAGCGATGCCAAGCGGGGCAAAGAGTTTCCCTTCCATCCCCGAAAGAGCGAACAACGGCAAGAAGACCAAGATCACGATCATCGTGCTAAACACGATCGATCGGCGTACTTCGGCACTCGCTCGATAGACGACAAGGAGAGAGGATTTTTGATCTTCGATTTTCAATTGTCGATTTTCTTTTAACCGTCGAAAAATGTTCTCGACATCGACGATCGCATCATCGACAAGCTCGCCCATCGCGACAGCGATTCCGCCAAGCGTCATGGTATTGATCGACAGCCCAAAGACCGCAAAAACGATTGCTGTCATGAAGAGCGATAGGGGGATCGCGGTCAAAGTAATGAAGGTCGTGCGGATGTTCATCAAGAACAGAAACAAGATAATGACGACTAAAATCACGCCATCACGAAGCGCCTCCTCGACATTGTGGATGGCTCTGTCGATGAATGACTTTTGGGAGTAAGTAGGTTCGATACGAATACCGGGAGGAAGCGAAGGGCGAAGCTCTTCAATCGCTCGCATTACGTCGTCAGTAACCCGTCGCGTGTCGGCTCCTGGCTGTTTGTTAATGGTGAGAACGACGGCGGGACCGCCGGAGAAGGCGGGGGAAATGGAGAATGGAGAATGGAGAATGGGGGAATTGTTTTCTTCTCCATTCTCCATTCTCAATTCTCCATTCGCCTTCCTGACAAAGCACGAGCTGTCGCCTCGCTTGATCTGTGCACCCTCTCGGACCTTGGCTACTTGCGACAGCAGCACGGGACGACCATTTCGGATCGTGACTGGCAGCATTTCCAGATCGTTTATGGAACTGATTCGTCCTAACGATCGGACCAACAGTTCGCTCGGGCCTTGTCTGTCGAGATAGCCACCTGTTCCGTTTTCATTACTTTCGCGTACGGCTTCCTCCACTTGTGTTAAAGTGACTCCATACCGCACCATAGAATCCGGATCGACTAAGACCTGAAATTGCTTACGCTCTCCACCCATGGTGAACACCTGAGAGACGCCAGGAATCGTCAGAAGCCGTTGTCGAACGATCCAGTCGGCTGCTGTTCGGAGTTCGAGCGGGGAGGGGTTAGAGTTGAGGGTTGCGGGTTTAGAGTTCGCTTTTCCACTCTCAGCTCTCGACCCCCGACTCTCAACTTGCTCTTCATCAAACCACATTCCCAGCATCAGAATCTGTCCCATGATGGATGATATTGGCGCAAGTTGGGGTTGAATACCTTTGGGCAATCGGTCCTGCACCATTTGCATGCGTTCGTTGACGATCTGGCGATCGGTATAGATATTCGTGCCGTACGCGAACTCGACGTACACGACGGAGATACCAACACCAGACGAACTGCGAACGGCCTCCACGCCGTTGGCACCGTTCATCGTCGTTTCAATAGGAAACGTGATGAGCGACTCGACTTCTTCAGGAGCCATACCGAGAGCTTCCGTCATGATGACCACGCGTGGTCGATTCAAGTCTGGAAAGACATCGATGGGCATTCGCGTAGTCTGCCAAGCACCGAACGCGACCAAGAAGAGGGAGGTTGCTATGACTAGCAAGCGTTGTTGGAGCGCGAAGCGGATTATGGAGTTGAGCATGTTTTATGAAATGGAGAATGGAGAATGGAGAATAGAGAAGTTCATTTTTTTAGAATCCATTGGGTTGGGTTCTCAATGAGGTGAACGAGCTGGGCCAAGATCTCGTCGTACTTCGCGTACAAAGGTCTTGCTTCTTCGGATGTCAAGTACTTGCAATCGACCGCAAACTGAATCCAAACTTGTGTCTCAGCAGCTTCGGCTTCTGATATGTTCAACGTGCTAATGAAGAAAGCCTCGCTCCGTCTTTTTCGCCAAGCTTCTGCGATGTTTGCACAAACGCTTCGCGACGACCGTCGTACTTGGTCGGTCAATGAGTAAGTCTCTTCCTTCGGAAACGACTTGCTTAATTGGAAAACGTCTCGCGCAGCACCAAACGCCATCTGATAGACCGGCAAGTCCGTATGCTTCTTATACAAAGTCATTCCCTATTCTCCATTCTCCATTCTCCATTCCGGATCAATGGTTGTGCCCGGCATGAGGATCGACACCACCGCCCGACTTGTTCTTCAACGCCATCTGCAATTGATGGGCGGCTCGCAAGGCAACGACATCACCGGGGAATAGAACGCCGTCGTTATCGATGACCACGGACGACTGATCGCGATGCTTCACATGAACGGAGATTCGATCGAAGTGATCGCCATTCTGTTGAAACGCATACCAGTCTGCTCCGTCCTTTACGACAGAATCGACGGGCAAGACTATCTGGTCTTTCCATACCTCGACGGGAACTTGAAGTTGTAGTCGTTGACCAATCCGAAATCGCCAAGTCAAAAAGCGTTGGCCGTCGGCGTTGGTCTCGTCACGAAGAATTTGATTGGGAAGTTCAACGAAGAAAGATAGAGTACGTGAATTCGGATCAACCGAATTGCCAACGAAGGCTAGCTTCAAACCTTGGATTGTTTCTTGATTGTTCGCAGTTGGGATGAGAGCATCGATCGACCAACCACTCTGAGCCGCAGACGCGACGGTCGACGCATCCTGTTCGAAGGCTTGACCTTCGATGTAGAGCTGCGAGAAGTCGGAGAGTGAGCACAGCATCTCACCGGAAGTCACACCTTGGCCCTTCTGAATCTTCAGGTCTTCTATGATCAACGGACGGGGGTTAGCTGGTTCGACGTTCTCGCCTTTTTTCTGATAGGAAACGGGTCTTGTCGGTAGCCGACTCAAACGAAGTTCCTCGTCCTTTCGACGCGAATCGATATCGGGAGTGATGATCGCCAGATCGCGAAGCAATTTTCGTTCGCGTTCAATAGTTTCAATCTGTGCTTGTGAAAGCCCATGCAACTTCAGAGCTTCACGCGTCGAAGCGAGAAACCCTTCAAGCTTCTCCTTCGAATAGCGACGCTCGAGCAATGTTTTCATGGGGACGGCACCCGATTGCGTTATCTCATCGAGCCGCGCGATTTCTCGTTTTTCAACGTCAACTTCGCTGAGTGTTCTTAGGAACTGCGTTTGCGTATCGACTAAGTCCTCATATGTCAGCCGCACTTCAAAGAGCAACTGGCCTGCAGTCATCGCCTCACCGGTTACCGCATGGACGTGGGTCACGACTCCGCTTAATGGCGAGGAGACACGGATCTGAGTGCGACCTGGCTTTGCGGCGACGATCGCAGGCACTGTGATCGTCCTCCGGTAGTCGCTCAACGCGATCGGCTTCAGATAGTCCGCAGTCAAGCCGAGGTTTTTGAGAGCCTGGGCATTTAGCTCCAGAGAAGTTCCTTCGTCATGACCTGCATGACTATCTCCAGCATGTTCGTCGTGTTCGCCGGGGCCGTGATCGTGTCCAGCATGTTCGTCGACCGTTGAATTGGTTGTGCGGCGTTGCTGAAGCGTTTGGTCAACTAATTTCGAGAACGAAGGCCACCAAAACGAATAGGTTGCTGCAATGGCGATCGCTACAGCAACTCCACCAATGCCAACAAGCCGTTTTAGGTTGAGCCTGGAAAGATTCCAACGCATTTAAATACTCTCTCGACAAAAGCAAATCTTCCCTGCTACGTGCGAGAGAAAATTTGACAAAGCCACATGGATGGGAAACTTCCAACACGCTCCACGCTGAAAAGCGAAAGACCGAGTTCGATATAGTCAACTGCTTGAGTACAATCACTGCGTCGATGCCGAGTGGCAACGAAATAGCAGCATTGCGATCGTGTCAGGCGAAGACAGCGAAAATCTTCCGGGAAGGCACCGTCACGCCATCGTGCTTATCGCAAGCGATGGGGAAGGCACGAAGAAAAGCAGTTCAGATCTGCCAAGATTGCAAGATGGCGCAGCGCGCAACGCCGCTCTCAGGTGGTGACGAGGATCGATAAGGGAGAGCGATGTTCGACTTCGCAACGAACATGAACTGATGCTGCGAAAGCGCATCGCCAACATAGCTGACCCACTGCGAAGTGAAATCTTCATTGTCAAGCGACTTCAAAGGTGCAACGACGAACGTGCATTGCGGCTCGTCGCAATCGTGTGAACCATCACACGGAGAGTTCGTTGGACATTCTTCGGGAGACTCATCGGTGTGCTGCGAATCATGTTCATGATTGCAACAGTGGTCGTGTGCTTCGATCGTCGACTCGCCCACAACCGAGTGCGAACAAACCACCGATGTGCCAACTTCATCACACGATTTCGTGTGAATGTGGTGATGGTGATGCACGCAACAGCCAAAAACCGCGTGAACGGAAAAGGCTGCAATTCTATTCTCTATTCTCCATTCGAAACGTCCGATCAATATGGTAGTAACGGTCGCGATTTGGTATAATAAAGTGTGGGCCTACCCTTTTCCTCTGGAATCACCCGTGTTTCCCGCAGTCATTAACCTACTGACAGAATGGAAAATTGGAGTACCAGCTTGCTAGCAATTCTCCATTCCCCATTCTCCATTCCCAATTTCTTAGTGATGTCCCGACAAATAGTGCCCTGGGTGCCAACTGTGGTGGGAATGCTGCGGCCGACTGTAATAATTGTTCGAATAGTACGACGATACCTGCGGGACTGAGTATTGAGGAACTTGGTACTGAGGCACCGGAATCGCGTTGCCGTAACCGGATGAGTAGGTGTTTCCATGGCCAAAGGATGGAGCGAAATTCTGTGGGTATGGTTGAATTCGAGCGCCGTAGTGGTGGTCATGATGGACAACTTGACCATGTCCGTAGCCATGTCCACCATACGACGGGTACTGGGCGCTCGCTTGCCCGGCTCCAACGACAGAAGCCAAAATGGCGGCCCCGACACAAATCATGATTCTCATTCGACAGCTCCTCAATGCACGTTGACTGTTTTTGGCGGAAGGAACAATTCGCTTCCGTTGAGTCGATTACAGATGCATGAACCGTACCGTTTTTGAGGAATGGAGAATTAAATGGAGAATAGAGAATTAAATGGAGAATAGAGAATGGAGAATAGAGAAAATGCAGGAAATTGATTCAAGTCTTGAGATTAGGAATGGCGAACGTCGCAGGGTGTGTAGTCACTTCGAGTCAAACGAAATCGATTTGACTTCGATTCTCAATTCTCCATTCTCAATTCTCCATTTCCCCGTTACTTCTGACTAAACGTCAGGCCTCGCAAAGAGTCGCTGCCGCTGCGATCGATGACTGCATCCAGTGCTCCAGACAACATAAAGCCATCGACTTTGGCTTTAGACGCCGCTAGCTGTGCTTGAGCATTGACGTACTGAAGGTTCGAATCAAAGTATGTTCGACGGGCAACGAGTACCTGGACGAAGCTTAGCTCACCTGCTTTGTAGGCAGATTCGGATAGATTCAGCGATTCCTGTGCGCTCGGCAGAATATCTGTGCTGTAAACCGTAATAGCTTCCATCGCCGAATCGAAGTCGCGCGAAACAATCGCAAGTCGCGCCCGAATTGCATTCTCGATG
>JANRMD010000003.1:0-33442 GCA_033761895.1 Pirellulaceae bacterium
ACGCGCTAGCGTCCGGTTTTCGCCGCGGTAACCGGTGCTAACGCACTGCGGCTAATCCTAATATTTAAGTTTGACGCTCCACTAGGATGGATGGGTGGGCGCTCCGGCTATCGCGGTTACACTTGCGATTCCAAAGTCGAAATCGCGACGACCAAACATTGCTGTAAATCCGTTAGTACCCACTTGTTGGCCGACATGAAAAACCCATCAATGCCTCGAATTGAGCGCGTACTCAGTAAAACGGGTGCGAGACGTTTGGTTTCAGAAACCTTTGGCACATTTGCACTCGTATTTGCTGGAACTGGGGCAATAGTGAGCAATGACCTTTCCGGTGGCGTGGTAACACATGTTGGAATCGCGATCACCTTCGGGCTAATTGTCCTGGCGATGATCTATGCGTTGGGTGATATCTCAGGGGCGCATCTCAATCCTGCGGTGACCCTCGGACTGTTCTTTGCCAAACGATTCGACGTGAACTGGGTGCTACCCTACATTGCAAGTCAATGCCTGGGAGCCATCTTGGCCAGCCTCACGTTGCGATTCCTTTGTCCAGCTCACGAGACGCTTGGCGCGACGCTCCCTTCGGGTAGCGATGCGCAGTCTTTCATCCTTGAGTTCCTGTTGACCTTCATCTTGATGTTCGTAATCTTGCGAGTGTCCTCACCAACCAACAAGCAACCTCAGCTAGGCGGGGTTGTCATTGGCTCGGTTGTGGCTTTGGAAGCCCTGTTTGCCGGCCCGATCTGCGGTGCTTCCATGAACCCTGCCCGATCGCTAGGACCGGCGCTAGTCTCGATGCAGGTAAGCAGTCTGTGGATTTACTTGACGGCCACCTGCTTGGGCGCCGTCGGCAGTGTTTATCTGAGCGTCTTTTTGCAACCCGCAAATTCGAATCCAAGTGAAGCTTGATTTCGACGCCAGGTCCAGGGGCGCCCGCCCTCCGCACGTCCAAACTTACTGCAATATCAGCCGGAACGCGCAAGCGTCCGGTTTTCGCCGCGGGAACCGGTGCAAGCGCACTGCGGCTAACATTTGTTTAATCGGCCGAGCTAGTCCGAATCAGTTGCTACATGCAAGGGTGAGTTAACGACCCACTCGCAGGTCGCACCCTGCAGGATGCGACCCACTTAGCAGGCTGTTGTAGGTGGGCCGGAAACAGGCGGGGTGCGACGTTTGACCGACTGCGGATACAATAGTCCGACTGTCGGCTGGAGTTCAGCTGGTCGCGTTCGCTTTCGGATATCTTAGAGTCAGAATTAACGAGTTATGAGAAAATACTCCGTAGGCATTGATTTGGGGACGACCAACTGTGTGGTCGCTTTTGCGGAACTGGATGGAGAAAGTCCAGCGATCTCACTGCTGCCGATCGAACAGGTGACCGCACCCAACCAAGTGGAATCCCTGCCGAGTTTGGCGAGCTTTCTGTATTTGCAAACAGAACAAGAGCAGCAATCGGGAGCTTTGGCCGTGCCGGGACGCGATCCGACAGCTCCTGTAGTTGGCGAATTCGCTCGAAGAATTTCGGCCGAGCAACCCGAGCGATCGATCGCAGCAGCCAAGAGTTGGCTGTGTCATGGAAAAGTCGATCGCCATTCGCCGCTATTGCCCTGGGGCGCGCCTGATGAACTGCCAAAGCTGTCGCCCGTGGCCGCCAGCCAGTTGATTCTGCAGCAATTGGTCGCTAGTTGGCAGCAATCGTTTCCTGATCATCCACTCAGCGAACAACTTGTAACGCTCACCGTGCCCGCTTCCTTTGATATGGCGGCGCGTGAACTAACGCGCGAGGCGGCTCTGAAAGCTGGTTTGCCGGACGACTTCATCTTGCTCGAAGAACCACAGGCTGCGGTTTACCATTGGCTGGAGAAAACCGGCGATCGTTGGCGTCGCTCGATGCAGGAAGGCGACACATTGCTGGTCTGTGATGTCGGTGGAGGAACCACGGATCTCACGCTGCTGCGAGCTGAGCAGGACGCGGGTGAACTGGTGCTGCGCCGCTTGGCCGTGGGCGAGCACTTGCTGGTTGGAGGCGACAACATGGACTTGTCGCTGGCTCACTTTGCGGCCAGTAAGTTTCGTGAGAAAGGTTTGAAACTCAACGCCTGGCAATCGGTGTCGTTGTGGCACGCGTGCCGTAAAGCGAAGGAGTCACTGCTCGCACCAAGTGGCAAAGAACGCGAAACGATTTCAGTCCTTGGTCGTGGATCAAAACTGATCGCTGGTACAGTTTCGATTGAAGTGGATCGTCAAGTTGTCCAAGAGTTGTTGGTTGATGGTTTCTTTCCACAGTGTGCCCAGGATTCCGTGCCACAGCGCGAGCCTAGTTCTGGATTCCAAGAGATTGGTTTGCCCTTCGAATCGGATACTGCCATCACTCGCCATATCGCGCACTTTGTGACGACCAATGCTGAAGGCAGCGACGCTGCGGGATCGCGATTGCATCTGCTGCTGAACGGCGGTGTGTTTAAGGCTCCGGCATTGCGTGATCGCCTGCACCAAGTCCTGTCAACTTGGTCGGAAGATGGCAAGGCACCAGATACGCTCGGCGGCCCCGAAGACCTTGATCATGCGGTCGCGCGCGGAGCGGCTTACTACGGTTGGACAAAACAACACGGAGGCATGCGTATCCGCGGCGGCACGGCCCGCAGTTACTATGTTGGAATCGAATCGTCAGGGCTGGCGATTCCCGGCATGCCGCGACCACTGCAAGCGGTTTGCGTGGTCCCATTTGGAATGGAAGAAGGCAGCGAGTCCGATGTGCCTGGCCGCGAAGTTGGGTTGGTCGTCGGTCGCGAAGTTCAGTTTCGTTTCTTTGCGTCCGCCATTCGCAAAGAAGATCGCGTCGGCACAGTGCTGCGAGATTGGGACGAAGACGAATTGGTCGAGACCGCGCCGATGCAGTTAACTCTACCCGCCGATGACGCTCCCGATGAAGGCTTTGTGCCCGTTCGCTTCCATAGCAAGATCAATGAATTAGGGGTCTTTGAACTCTGGTGCAACAGCGTGCGAAACGAGCAGAGTTGGAAGCTAGAGTTCAACGTGCGTGAAGATGCTGGAGCCGTTCAAGCGTGAGTGATCCAGCTGGAGATGTTTTTGAGCAGCAGATAAGCCGCTTTATCGTTGGCATCGACCTCGGCACGACCAATAGCGCAGTCGCACTTGTCGATACGCAAGCGTCCCATCCCAAGGTGGAATCCTTTCGAGTCGAGCAGTGGGTTGATTTTGGAACCCGCGAAGCCAAGGAGTTGCTTCCCTCGTTCCATTATCAACCGACTTTGCCCGAGAAAGACAGCTTCGCTAAGGCGACTGGCAGTGATTCGAGCGCGGCGGCTTCGGTCGTTGGCTCATTAGCTCGTGACCGTGGTCTGCAGCTTCCCGGTAGGCAAATCTCGTCAGCCAAGAGTTGGCTATGCCATGAGGGAGTCAACCGACGTTCACCTATCTTGCCTTGGCAGTGCGATGACGATGTAGAAAAACTATCGCCAGTGGAAGCCAGCTCTCGTTATCTAGAACACATTCGCAAGTGCTGGGACACAAAGTACCGAGCGCATCCCTTGGCTGATCAAGATGTGGTTTTGACCTTACCCGCGTCGTTTGATCAAGTCGCACGACAGCTGACCGTGGAAGCTGCCGCAATGGCTGGCTTGCCTCGTGTGTTGTTGATCGAAGAACCTCAAGCGGCGTTTTATGCGTGGTTGAATTTGCATCACGATGGTTGGGAGAAGATTGTCACCGCTGGGCAAACGATCTTGGTTTGTGATATCGGTGGTGGTACGACGGACTTTACGTTGATTCGAGTCCGAGCGGCCCATGAAACTGCAGATGCTCAAGCGGCCAAAACATTGCTTGATCGCGACGAACAAACACTCTCGCTGCATCGCGTGGCTGTTGGCCAGCACTTGATTCTCGGCGGCGATAACTTGGATTTGGCTCTCGCGAAGTTTGCTGAGAGAAAGCTTGCCGTTGGAAAACAGTTACCGCCGCGAGTCTGGGATGCACTGCGTCAGGCATGTCGCGTAACCAAAGAAACTCTGCTTGGAAAAACGGCACCTCCACACTACACAATTCACTTGCCAGGCACTGGCTCACGACTGGTTAGCAGTGGCACTCAAGTTGAAATCACGTCGGATGAAGTTCAAAGTGTGATTCTCGATGGCTTCTTTCCTGCCTGCGAGCTGACCGATCGGCCCTTGGCACAGTTGACTGGTTTTCAAGAGTTCGGTTTGCCATTTGCGAACGACCCAGCCATCACCAAGCACTTGGCGGCTTTCTTGTGGGATCATCGTCGCGATGGTCGTGCGGACGCTGAATTGCAAACGATGTCAGATGTTGAGTTGGCTAAGCCGGATTGGATTCTGTTCAATGGAGGCGTGCTCGAGTCCTCACAGATTAAACAGAGGATTGTGAATGCGGTTGCACAGTGGTTTGCAGGCGCGGCATCCATCGCCACGGATTGGCAGGTTGGAGTGCTGGACGGTGATCGCTTAGACGTCGCTGTTTCACGCGGGGCGGCATACTTTGGCCAAGTGCGTCGTGGCGATGGAGTTCGCATTGAAGCCAAACTCGCGCGATCCTACTACGTCACCGTTTCTCAATCACCACCTCGGGCTGTGTGCGTGATTCCAGGTTCAGCCAGCCCCGGTGATCAATTTCGCCTCGATGCGATCCCTTTCGAATTGACCGTGGGTCAGCCGGTGCAGTTTCCAATCTCTTACTCAAGTACTCGCTTGGCAGACCGCGCGAGTGAGTGCTATGACTTGGACGAGCAGAATTTCTCCGCCTTGCCGCCAATCCGAACCGTGCTCGAACTGCCAGGCAAACGCCGTCAAGATCGTTTGCCGGTTGTGTTAGAAGCAGAACTAAGTCAAATCGGTACCTTGCAGTTATGGTGTGTCGCCAAGGAGTCACAGCAGCGTTGGAAACTTGAGTTCGATATTCGGGCGACCACTGAAACCGATCGCATGGCGAACGAATCGTCAGCGGCTCAAAGCGGCATTGTCGATGAATCCGTACAAGCCACAGCGCGCAGCATCATTGAAGATTGCTTCGGCGCTCATGGCATGCTAAAGCCATCGCAGTTGATGCAAACCCTGGCAGAGCGACTTGAGAAAAGTCGTCAAGCTTGGCCGCCAAGTTTGCTGCGATCGATGTGGCAAGACCTGATGGATTTCGAAGCTGGTCGTCAGCGCAGCGCGGATCACGAAACGCGTTGGCTCAATTTATTGGGATATGTGTTGCGGCCCGGTTATGGCTTAGCCGCTGACGATTGGCGAGTCGCGCAGTCGTGGCGTGCCGTTTATGGTCGCTTGGCTTATGCAACACCTAGCTCGCGCAGTGAATCATTGATCTTGTGGCGACGATTGGCGGGTGGCTTTACTGCAGGACAACAATTGGCGGTCTATCAACAGGTTGCTGGCCCCCTCAGAGGATTGCTCGATCCGGTGCGGCGTGCCAAAGGTGGTTCTTCGGTTGCCCCAAATGAATTGGCAGAACTCTTGCGTTTGGTTGGCTCGCTGGAATTGTTGCCCAAAAGCGAGAAGTCACAGCTGGGGCGTTGGTTGCTTGAATTGCAGAAAGTTAAAAAGTGGAGCTTCAGCACTGCAGCGATTTTCTGGACACTGGGGCGGCTTGGTAGTCGGGTTCCTACCTACGGACCACTAAACACAGTTATCGATACGGCTGAAGTTGAATTGTGGCTCGAGCAGCTGCTCGCTCGACCCGCAGTGGATCATGAGTCCACTTATCAGTTGGCCTTGCTGCAATGCGCTAGACTAGTCAACGATCGCTATCGCGATATTGATTCCGAACTTCGGGAACGCATTATCGGCCGGCTAAGACAAACGGATGCACCCGAGCACTACATCACACTTGTCGCTGCCGGAGGGCAACTGGCGACCGAAGAGGCCACTCAGATTCTTGGTGAATCCTTGCCGCTGGGGCTGACGTTGTAGGGGAGGCTTAAGGTGTAAGGGACTGTGGCAAGGCTATCGCGGAAAGTCGATCCATACGCCTTTGTCGACACGGCTGCTACCGAGTCCTTTGGCGATTTCGCTTTTGGGAATTCGCGGTGGAATCTGCAACATGGAGAAGAACTCGGGCTGTGGACGCTCGTACTTTTTGACCGCTTGCTCGACAGTTTCTTTGCCTTGCAGAAAGACCATTGGCGGAGCGAAGTTCTCCGTGTTGCGAGTCCATAATACGGACTTACCGGAGCGGATTTCGAGCACTGCGGTAAAAGGTTTGATCTCTACGTTGTGAACTTGTTCGGCGGTCCCGGAAATTCCTGATGGCCCTGATTTGTATTGCACGCTGTAGGGCTTTCCGCGTCCGATCTTGGCGACCACGGCCAGCTTGGCGGTGGGCTTAATCTTCCACCCCGCGCGTTCGATGGCTGTGGTCAAGGCCTCGGTTAATGCCTTTTTGTCGACTGGTTCGGTGGACTCGATCTCGATCTTTACTTCGGTTCCAGGGGCGGTGACCATTGAGTTCTTTTGCTGATCAAGTCTGCGGATCGCCATCTGGGCTTTAGGATCGGGCACTGGCAGTGTTGTCAACTTCAGGCCGTTGTCCTTGCTGAAAACGATCAACCAGTTATTCCATAACCGACGAGACTCAGTAGCGCCAACATAGTAAGACCAAAGCAACATTTCAGATTGAGTATCCATCAAATAGCCGGAGTCGGTTAGAAACCAATAGTTACCTACCCAGCCGGTGATCTTATCGCCGAGATTCTCTGTAACCACTCCGGACGCGAGCTTTTTGGCTTGCACAATATCCCAGACGCCCCATGTATTCCCTGAAATATAAGCCACACGTCGGCCATCTGCATGAAACGCAAGTCCCGCTTTAGACAGATCGATGGCTTCAACATAACCGCGATCTTCCCCCGTGCTGGCCTCTAGCAAATTAAAGCCGCCTGACTGAGAGATGGCTAACCACTTTCCGCTACCACTGAAGGCAATTCCATTGGCTCCGCTGATCGCGTTACTTTCGGTGCGATATATGAGCTGAGCCGCTTTCAAGTTCCAGCAGTAGAGAACTGAATCGACAATAACCACAGCGAGGTCGGGACCGATCAATTTGGCTTGAGTCACCTGAGGTTTGAATCCAGGCTTGTCGATTCCAGGCAACCGCCGACGATAACGTTCAACGGGCTTGCCGGTGGCCAGGCCTTCCATGACGACCAAATCGCCACCGCGTTTCAGATCGTCGAGATCACTAACCAGCAGCGTTTGGCCAGTGGATTCGTTGTGGTCGAAGAGCCGATTAGCTTCGGCACTCTCACTGACTAAGGTGAATGGACCTTTGGGCAGTTGGCCAACGATCAACTTGCCGGTCGGTGGCTGAGGACTGCCAGGCACACGGCGCCCGATGCTCATGGCCATCAACGCTTGCCGCGCATTCAAGGTCACCATCTCAGAAACATCGTCGTAAGGATCAGCCTGAGCTACAACGACGAGGCTAGCCTTCAAGTCTGGAATAGCGACCGCAGGATCAGCCGTCAGTGGTTCACAAACGGTGGATTTGGGGAGCAACACGGTGTTTCCCATATCGGGCAAATCAGCCACGTCGGAACTCGGCGCGACGGTTTGCAAAGTGAAGGTGGTTTGCAGAGGTTCGATCTTGGCGAGGCTGGGCGTTGCAAACGGATTGTCGCTTTCCGACGGCTTGTTTGCGTTCGATTCCAACTTCGATTTGACGTAAGCCCGGTCGGTCTCGCTAAGTTTCGCGAGCGGGACGTTGATGGTATCGCCATTGGATTTCTGCAAGCGAACCGAATCGGCTTGCACTTCGATCAGCTTGGCATCGATCGAGAACTTGCCCGCAGCATCGCGCCAGGTTCGGGAAGGTTCTTCCGCAGGCAAGGCTGTTTGAAGGAAGATAAGTTGCAATAGAATTCCGGACACCAACCAAAGCGACGATTTGGAAGTCATAGCACTTACCCTAACATGTGCTCCGCCGAAAGACTCCAATTTCACGCATGAAATTGCGCCTGAGCTTTCGGTTGTGTCAACGTAAGCTAACGCGTTGCGAAATTCAAGCAGTTGAAGTTCGCACCATCGCCGGGAACGAGCGTTCGAGGTGTCTGGTGAGGATTTTCCATGGCAAATGCTGGGCTTTGTCTCAAAAGGGGGCTGACCCTCTCTGGGCACACTGTTTTGCAACGGGTTTTGCACGCCCTCCAAAGGGTCAGCCCCCTTTTGAGACAAAGCCTAGGTTGGGTGATCCTGGGAAGTATCAATATTTGTATAATTCGGGAGTGCGGCGTACGGTGAACTAGCGTTGTATCGGGGCTTTTCGTGACTTCGTCCCTCGCTTACGCTTCATCCCTTGCTGACGCTTTTTGATGTTGCGCTATCTGTTGCTTTGAAGCGATGCGAATGACATTTTGCTTCCCTAACCCGAAGCGTTAGCGAGGGGGGGACCTTTTGGCATCGTCAAGTCGACGCCGTAACTCGCCCCCCCTCGCTAACGCTTCGGGTTAGGAAAGCCCGAAAAACGCAACATCAGAACTTATGCTTCGGGTTGGGTAGGTTTGTATTTGGTAGGTTTTTGAATTCTAAAGTAGTTAGGCTGTCATGGCGGATGTAGCGTATAAGATCGTCGTTGGACTTGAAGTTCATGTGCAGTTGAGCACCAAAACAAAATTGTTTTGTGGCTGCTCAACGGAATTTGGAGCACCTCCTAACACGCAAGTGTGTCCCGTTTGTTTGGGCCTACCAGGCTCATTGCCAGTTATGAACGCTGAAGCGGTTGAACTGGCCATTCGCACGGGCAAGGCTTTAAACTGTGAAATCGCGTCGATCACGAAGTGGGATCGAAAGAACTACTTTTATCCGGACTTGCCCAAAGGCTACCAGATCAGCCAGTTTGATCAGCCGATTTGTGGCGAGGGCTATCTCGACTTTGCGGACCCCGAACATGAAGGTCAGACGCTGCGCGTGCGTTTGATTCGAGCGCACTTGGAAGAAGACGCGGGTAAGAGTATGCATGACGAAGCGGCGGGAAAAGCCGATAGTCGCATTGACTTGAACCGCACCGGCACACCGCTGCTGGAAATCGTCTCTTATCCAGACTTATCCTCAGCGGCGGCCGCCAAGGCGTATTTGACTGAACTCCGTTTATTGCTGACTTACCTGGGTGTTTCGGATTGCAATATGCAAGAAGGAAGCTTGCGAGCTGATGCGAACGTGAACTTGCACATCCAGCAGAATGGTCAGACTATTGCGACCCCCATCGTCGAAGTGAAGAATCTCAACAGCTTCCGCGCGGTCGAGCGCGCAATCACATACGAAAGCCAAAGGCAATACGACCAGTGGCAGAAGACGCAGCAGAAAATCGGCGACGCTCCCAAACAAACTCGTGGCTGGGACGACGAAGCGGGTGTCACTGTTGCACAGCGAGAGAAAGAGGAATCGAGCGACTATCGTTATTTCCCGGACCCCGATTTAGTGCCGCTCAAGATATCGGCTGAACAAATGGCTGCAGCGCAGTCGCGGGCTGAGTTGCCATCCGCAATTCGTCGTCGACTGGAGGGCGATATGGGGCTTAAAGCATACGACGCAGATGTGATTGTGTCGCAGGGACGCGGAGTCGTTGAGTACTTCGATAAGGCGGTAGCGGCTGGCGCGAGCGCGAAACGCGTTAGCAGCTGGGTACAACAAGACGTGATGCGAACGCTTAAGGAACAGGACTGGACGATTGACAATTTTCCACTCAGTGCCAACCGATTGGCTGGTTTATTGAAGGCCATCGACGATGGAGCCATTGATAACAGCCGCGGCAAGGAAGTTTTTCAGTACTGGCTGCAACATCCCGACGCCGACCTGGAGTCGGCCAAGGCAGCACTGGGAATTGCGACCGTGGATCGTGGTGAAATTGAGAGCCTCTGCCGTGAGTTGCTCGCAGAGAATCCGCAAGTTGTCAGCCAAGTGCGTGAGGGCAACCTCAAAGGGCTTGGTTCACTGATCGGCGCCGCAAAAAAGAAAAATCCAAATGCGGATCCGAAATTGGTTCGCGAAATGTGTCAGCAGATGATCGAATCTGGCGCTGTTTGATTACAGAATCGTACTTCGGACAATGAATAGACCAGTGACTTCAGATAGGATAATGCCTGAGGCTTTGGGAAGGGCGTGATTTGAGCGATATTCGCCACGCCCTTCGCAAAGCCTCAGAGCGTGCCACCCCCAAGTTAAAGACGGACGAAGTTCGGATTCAGCCAAGGCTAAAACACCGATTGCAGTACTTGGGTTGAGCAACGAATGTGGTGTTTTCATTCATTCAACGATAGAGATGAGGCTCAGATGACACTCAAGTCTGTTCGAAACGCATGCGTGCTGGCGATTGCTTTACTAACTCTGGCTGCGCCCGCGAAGTCGCAGGATAAAGAATCGGCAGTCGATGACGGACCAATTGTCAAACTGCTTGAGCAAGGCATTGCTCCTCGACAGACGCTACGTTTAGCGCCTACAAAGGGCATGCAGCAAACAGCGATTATGACGATGAAGATCGATCAGACGATAGTCATGCGAGGCCAGAAGCTGCCTGCAACTCCCACTCCCGCAATCCAATTTACGATTGACGTCAAGATCACCGATGTCGCGAGCAACGGCGATGTCAGCTTGGAGTACAACTATCCCAAAGTTGAAATCATCGACGACGCTGACCAGCCTTCTCCGGTCAAAGCGATGATGGAAACAATGCTGAAATCGATGGAGGGACTAGCGGGTACGGCGACAATTTCCAATCGCGGGTTCACCAAGAAATCTGAGATTACTCTGCCCGATGATGCACAACCGCAGCTAAAGGCCATGATTGGCAGTATGCAGGAATCGATGAGCCGCTTGAGTTCGCCTCTGCCTGAAGAACCGATTGGCGTGGGTGGTAAATGGAGCGTTACTCAATTGATCGAATCGAACGGCATGAAGATGAAGCAGACCTCGGTACATACCTTGAAGGAGATCAAAGGGAAGACGTTTGATGTCGCGATCGAACTGACTCAAGCCGCCGATGCTCAAGAAATTCAAACACCCGGAGTACCTCCAGGAACCTCTACGAAATTGATTTCGCTCGAATCGACCGGCGAAGGAAGTATGCAGTTTGAAAGCGGCGTCATGTTTCCGATCTCCACCGTGAAAAGTGATTCCACAATGAAAATGGAGATGGTCACCGCCGGACAAACATTGCCTATGCAGATCGAGATGACGATGGAGATGTCGGTTAAGCCAGCTGAGGCAGCCAAGTGATTTAGCGGAAGGTGTTGCAGCGATGCTGTTCAGCCAGCAGACCAGGTTGATTGACTTGTTCTACGGCACGACGCTATTCTGCGTGGTGATCGGGTGCTACAGTTTTATCAGCCCGGCTGCTGCGGTGGTTCTCTGCGGGATGGTCGCGGTGTACTTGGTCCTGAGGCTTGTCCCTTGCCAATACGGGGTGATCGGCGGTGTATTGGCTTTTGGGACGAGCGTAATCTGCCTCCCTTGGATGTTGGTTTTTGGCGGATTGTCGGCAGTCAGCGGAATCTTGCTGTGCTTGGTATTTCCGTCCACCTCCTATGTTTTGGGGGCGATTTACACTGAATTCCGCGAACTTTAGCGGGTATCCAGGTAGCTGGGGACCATTTGCCCCGAGCCTTCGTCGAACTCAGCCTAAGGTCGAACTCAGCCTAAGACTGGATTCTGAACTGCCGTTTTTGATGTTGGGAGTTTAGGCCTTTCGCAACCCGAAGCGTAAGCGAGGGACCTTTCTGCATCGTCAAGTCGACACCGTAACTCGGTCGCTCGCTAACGCTTCGGGTTATGAAAGCTGGGTTGCCGCAATCTGGTTAAAAGCCGAAATGCTTCCGGGAAGCTTACGGAACTTTCAGCTGTTTTGAGGGTTTCATGGTGTAGCAACCCGTATTTGGTGAAGTTTCAGCTTACACCTACTTCTTGATTGACTAGAATAAGATTCCCGCTGAATCGGTACCCCACCACGCGAAATTTTTCCCCACCTGTTTGGATTCATTGAATTCGTAGGAGCTTTCTGATGGCATATCGCCAAATCCAGCCTTTTGGCTCTAGGGTCCATCATTTACAGTCCGGTCCGCATACACCCCAAGCTTGTTTGACCTCCAAAACTCAATTGGCCCGGGTTCGGTCTGGAAAAGCACTGCTGATTGCGATTATTGCGGTCGCAGTCATCGGCGGCGGGGCTTACGGTTACTACCGTTACACCGCCGAAAGTGGACCGAAGATCTCCAACCAGCCACTGTTGCAAACCGTGGTTCGGGGTCCCTTCGATCACATCGTTTTGGAGCAGGGCGAAGTCGAGAGCAGCAGCAATATCGATGTGAATTGCGAAGTAAAGGCTAAAGGGACTTCGGGAACACCCATTTTGTGGGTTATCGATGAAGGGACCTACGTCAAAAAAGGCGACAAGCTCGTTGAGCTCGATGCGTCAGCATTCGAAGACGAATTGACCACGCAGCGAATTCAAGTTTCTGGTGCTGAATCGGCAGTCATCAGTAGCGAAGCCTTGGTCCGCACGGCTGAGATCTCCTTGCAAGAATACCTCGAAGGTACCTATCTCTCTGAGCGCAAAGCCTTGCTTAGCGAAATTGCGCTTAGCGAACAGAACCTTCGCAAGGCGGAACTAAATCTGGCCAGTGCTGAGCGCATGGCGGCTAAGGGTCTGCTGAAATCCCTGCAAATCGAAGCCGAGAATTTCGCGGTTGCCAACACCAGAAACTTGCTCGAATCGGCCCAAGCTAAATTGAAGGTGCTCGACGAACTGACCAAACAGAAAATGAAAGTTCAATATGAGAGCGACATCGAAGCGGCCCGTGCAAAACTGGACTCGGACAAAATCGTGCTTGCAGAAGAGCAAGACACCCTCAAGGAAATCGAACAGCAGATTGCCAAGTGTGTGATTCTTTCACCCGCAGATGGTGTCGTCGTCTACAACAACTCCTTCAGCAGCCGCGGCGGTTCTGAATTCGTTGTTGAAGAAGGTGCTTCGGTCCGCGAACGTCAGACCATCATCAAATTGCCTGACCCAACCAAGATGCAAGTCAAGGCTAAGATCAATGAGTCGCGGATTACCTTCGTACGCGAAGGTATGCCAGCGATTGTTAAAGTGGGCGCGGCCGAAGGCGAAATGCTGGCTCGCGTTACCAAAGTCAACAAGTACGCAGAACCTGGAAGTTGGATGAGTTCGTCCGTAAAGGAGTATGCAGCGTTTGTTGAGATCAAGCAGCCACCTGAATCAATTCGCACCGGTATGACTGCGGAAGTTCGCATCTATGTCGAGCAATTGCAAGATGCACTCCAAATTCCAGTAAACGCCATTTACGAAGTTAAGGGACACCATTTCTGCCTCAAGAAAGTCGGCGAAGGCTGGGAGACTATCGAAGTCAAAATTGGCGCAACCAATGACAAAATGTTGACGATTCTCGAAGGTTTGGCTGAAAATGATCAGATCGCTTTGAATCCCCGGGGACACCTCAACCTGATGACGATTCCAGAGATCGAAGATCTGCCAGAACGCGATCAGATGACCAAGATGAGTGCCGAAGTTGCGACAGCGCCTAACGGCAAACCTGGGGTTGGCGGCCCCGCTGCTGGTGGGCCTGGTCCAGGCGGGCCCGGTGCAGGCGGGCCCGGTGCTGGTGGTCGTGGTGGTCCTGGCGGTGGTGGTCCTGGTGGCGGTGGCGGGTTCGACCCGAAATCGATCGCCGAAAAAATCATCTCAGGAGGCGACACCGATGGTGACGGCAAGATTAGCAAAGATGAAATCGCTGGCATGGACGATCGGATGAAAGAGCGAGCCTCAAGCTACGATACCAATGGCGACGGCTTCATCGAAAAATCTGAGATCATCAAGTTCATGAACAAAATGATGAAGGAACGAGAAGCAGCCGGCGGCGCAGGTGGACCTCCTGGTGGCGGAACTCGTTAATCAACCAACCGAAATCACGCCTGAACGACATTGGGTAAAGGATTGCAGCGCTCGTCGGGTACGTAGAAACACTGAGTAGAAACACTGAGTAGTAACACTTGGAGCATCACGTGCGACTGGCTTGTTCAATTCGCGACCTGAAAAAAGAATATGTACTTAAGGGTGAAACCGTGCGCGCCCTGCGCGGAGTTTCCTTTGACGTGCCCGAGGGAGACTACGTCGCGATTATGGGACCGTCGGGTTCCGGCAAAAGTACACTGCTAAACATGTTCGGTTGCCTGGACAAACCGACATCCGGCGAATTGTATCTGGGCACGGAAAATGTGGCCAAGATGACCGATGACCAGTTAGCCGAGATCCGCTCTCGCCGTATCGGTTTCGTATTTCAAGCCTACAACTTGATTCAACAGTTGACGGTAGTTGAAAACATCCAAGTGCCGCTGTACTACCAAGGCAGACTTGGCCCCAAAGAACGCAAACGCTGCGTTGAACTCGCCAACATGGTTGGACTTGGCAATCGACTCTCGCACCGCCCGACTCAATTGTCTGGTGGTCAACAACAGCGCGTGGCTATTGCCCGCAGCCTTGTGAACGATCCCTATTTTATGCTTGCTGACGAGCCGACCGGAAACTTGGATTCGAAAACAACTGCCGAAATCCTCGGCTTGTTCGATCGCCTGAACGAAGAAGGTCGAACCATTATTCTGGTTACTCACGAAGACGACGTTGCTGCACGAGCGAAGCGCGTTGTACGACTTCGCGATGGAAGACTTCAATCGGACGTTAGCAACTCACCCGAAGTAAGGAAGGCAGCTGCAGAACACGCTATCGCCAACTTGCCTTCCGAAGATGACACCGCATTAGACGCTGTAAATACGACTGTTGAGGCTTAGTTCCATGCTTTGGTTTAGAACAGTTAGTCTCGGGGTGAAGAGTCTGTGGTTGCATCCACTGCGATCTTTGTTGACCGTACTCGGTATTTTCATCGGCGTCGCCAGCGTGATTTGGTTGCTTGCTATCAGCGAGGGTATTAGTCGCGAAGCACAACGTCAGATCGAGAGCTTGGGTGCGGATACGATCATGATCCGCTCAGTGAAGCCACCCAGTGAAAAACTGAACCCACAAGGCGTGACGCCCTACGGGCTGACCCGCGACGAATTCGAGATGCTGCAACTGACGGTTCCAACTATCAAAAGCGCCATCCCCATTCGTGAAATTCGACGAACATTTTCCCACAAAGATCGTGTGGTTGACGGTCGCTTGGTTGGCTGCACACCCGAGTATGCGGAAGTCACACGCTTGGTAATTGATTCTGGGCACTTCATCACCGATGCAGAGAGCTTTCGCAAAGCAACTTGCTGCGTCTTGGCGGCGCGTGTGGCAGAACGATTATTTCCCTACGAAGATCCCATTGGCAAACGAGTCTACATACCGGAACACACGGATTACTACACTGTTGTAGGCGTTCTTAAACACAGAAATGCTTCAGCGGCCATCGGCGGTTCGATGAGCGCCCAAGATTTTTCAAACGACATCTATATCCCCATTAGTACTCTTCAGCAACGCATCGGCGACACAGTCACCCGTCGCGCTGGCGGTACTTTCGAGGGCGAGATTTTGGAACTGAATCAGATCACGGTTCGTGTGGCTAGCATCAACGACGTTAAAGAGACTGCTTCGCTGATTTCCGATGCGCTCCGATCACATGATACGATGGAAGATATCTCAGTGGTTGTACCATTGGAGTTGCTCGAACAAGCTCGCACGACACGTTTGATGTTTATGGTGTTGATGGGTTTGGTCGCCGCGATCTCGTTGCTAGTCGGTGGTATCGGAATCATGAACATCATGCTGGCAACCGTTACCGAGCGCACTCGCGAGATCGGGATACGTCGAGCTCTAGGCGCCAAGCAAGGCGACATCGTTCGACAATTCTTGGTGGAAACTCTGGTGCTTAGCGTTGTCGGAGGAGCAACCGGTGTGCTGGCTGGTGTGTTCTGTCAGCCCGCGGTTGTGTTTGTCCGCGACATGATGGAAGCGAGGCGACCAGACGTCATGAAATCACTCCCTGATATGGTGCGCTACTTGACACCATCCATTGTTCCAGAGTCGATTCCGATCGCGTTTGGGATCTCATTGCTCGTTGGATTGATCTTCGGCCTCTACCCTGCCATCCGAGCGGCGAAGATGAATCCGATTGAAGCTCTCCGTCACGAGTAAACTCTCTCTCGATTGATCAGAGCACGTCGAGTGTGACTAAATCCGACCGCAAAACGCTGGGATTACTTGACTTTTGGGATTTGTCGTTTTCCGACCCCCAAAAGTCGAATAACTGGGTGGTTTGCTCGGATTAATCGCAAAGTGACTATAATGCTGCGAGTTAATTTGCGGTTCGTTGGGTTGTTTCTGCTTCGGAGAGTTTTGCACCTATGAATTACAAAGTGCGCTGGGCGTTTAGTTTGTTGTGTGTCTTTAGCGTCGTGAGTTCAACAGTGCAGCAGAGTCATGCTGCACAGCGGATGACGCCTGAGCTAATGTGGAAACTTGGACGCATCGGCGAAGTAGCCATCTCACCGGATGGCAAGCAGGTCGCATACACCGTCACGAACTATGATCTTGGCGAGAACTCGGGCAAGACCGATTTAATCCTTCAATCTATCGCGCCCTTGCCTCCTGCTGCACAACTTGACCAGCAAAATCGGAGCGTTGGTTTCGGCACAGCCCTGCTAGCCTCGGAACCGAAAACTCTCCTCAAAGGCGTTAAGGGGCTGAACTCAATCGGCTGGATCAAACGCCCGGAAGGTGAGCGACTGATTTACGTCGCACCCACACCTGGTGAGAACTCAACCGCCCAGGCGTGGATGCTCGATCCTGCCAACCCGCAGCCGAAACAGATCACTAAGCTCAGCCAAGACATCGGCAATTTGATCGCTTCGCCAACGGGAGATGCGATTGCGTTTTCGTTAGACATTGTGATGGACGACGACGTCAAGAAGATCTATCCAGACTTACCCAAAGCTGATGCGAGGATTATCGACTCGCTCATGTACCGGCACTGGAACGCTTGGCATGATTATGCGTACAGCCATGTTCACGTAGCGAAACTGAATGCCGAAGGTAGTGCCCTAGAACCCGTCGACTTGATGCGATCCTTGAAAGCGGATTGTCCCGTTCCGCCGTTTGGTGGCGCCGAGCAGTTTGCTTTTTCTCCAGATGGCAAGCAGCTGGCGCTCACTATCAAGTTAGTCAACAACCCGGCGGAGAGCACTGACACGAGCTTGTTTCTGGTTAGCGCCGAAGGCGGTCCGCTGAAGAACATTACCCCTGGCATGCCTGGATATGATGTCGAACCAACTTACTCGCCTGATGGGCGGTACATCGCTTTCCACTCGATGGAACGCCCTGGTTTCGAAGCGGATCGTAATCGCATTATGTTGTTCGATCGCGTTAGTGGTGCCCTGCGAGAGCTCACCGATGGGCTGGATCAAACAACGCATCATGCGTTTTGGAGTGACGATAGCAAGCGACTGACATTCGACAGCGAGTATCGCGGCACAACCCAGGTTTTCGAAATCGACGTAGCCACTTCTCAAGTCAAGCAAATCACTTCAGGCATGTTTGATTTTGCAGCGATCGGGAATACGCCCAGCGGTCTGCTGGTCAAACAACAGAGCATGGTTCGACCGACTGAGTTGGCTATGGTTGCAACTGGTGGCAAAGCCATGGCGACGATCACTGACGTCAATGGCGGCATCTTTGCTGATCTAGAATTACCTCAAGTCGAAGAACGTTGGGTAAAGGCTTCAGATGGTCAGATGATCCATAACTGGGTCATTATGCCACCGAACTACAACAAGAACGAAACCAAACAGTGGCCGATGCTGACCTATTGCCAGGGTGGTCCGCAAGGTCAGATTGGTCAATGGTTTTCTTATCGCTGGAACTTTCATTTGATGGCAGCCCAAGGGTATGTCGTGCTGGCGCCAAATCGTCGCGGGATGCCCGGTTTCGGTCAAGCATGGAATGATCAAATTAGCGGTGATTGGGGTGGCCAAGCGATGCAAGACATATTGGCTTCGACTGATGCCATGATGGCCGATCCCACGATTGATCGCAAACACGTTGCGGCGGTGGGCGCGAGCTTCGGCGGTTACACGGTGTATTGGCTCATGGGGCACGCCGAGAATCGATTTTGTTCCATGATCGCCCACTGCGGTGTTTACAATCTGGAATCCATGTACGGTTCGACGGAAGAACTGTTCTTCGTGAACTTTGATCTCGGCGGTCCGTATTGGAAAAGCACCGAAGTTGCTGCTGAGTATGAACAATTCTCGCCTCACAAGTTGGCGGGTAATTGGAAAACTCCACTGCTCGTGATCCATGGCGAAAAAGACTTCCGAGTACCCGTCACTCAAGGCATGGAAGCATTTACAGCCGCCCAAACGCAGGGCGTTCCCAGTCGATTTCTGTATTTTCCCGGCGAAGGCCATTGGGTCAATGCGCCCCAGAACAGCGTGCTATGGAACCGGGTCTTTTTCGAGTGGCTTGATCGCTATTGCAAACCCAAGTAGTTTTTAGCCCATTGTTCCAACAAACGTTTCCTACCCCAATCGCCCGCTCACTGCGGGCGTCCCACAATCGCTCCGTTTTTGCGGAGGGCTTTTCCACTGGAGATAATCATGAACCGTCGCATTTCACGCTTCATTTGTGCAACATTGACACGTGCAACATTGATACTGGCAGGAGTGGTAGCACTGTCACTGGCGATTCCGCTAGCCACTGCGCAAGACGTCGCTCCGCCTGAAACTGATGATTTGAAGTCATTGTTCAATGGCAAGGACCTTACTGGCTGGGATGGGGATCCGACACTTTGGAGTGTTAAGGACGGCGTGATTCACGGCGAAACAACGGAGCAGAATCCAGCTAAAGGGAACACCTTTATCATTTGGAAGGGTGGTGTCGTAAAGGACTTTGAATTGCGATTGTCGTTTAGGTGCAATGCAACCAACAACTCTGGCATCCAGTATCGATCTAAGCACATCACGGATGACAGCGTGAAAAACAAATGGGTTGTGCGTGGATATCAACACGAATTGCGGAACGAAAACAAATTCCCCAACACTTCATCGTTCATCTATGATGAAGGTGGCAAGCGAGGCAGGATCTGTTTGGTAGGCGAAAAGGCAAGCTGGGTAGATGGGAAGAAAGTTGTCGAAAGTACCTTTTTGGACGAAGCCGGTTTTCAGAAGCTGATGAAAGTCGACGACTGGAATGATGTGGTCATCATTGGAAAAGGCAAGAACATCAAGCACTATCTCAATGGAAAATTGGTCCTGGACTTTACGGATAATGACCCAGCGTTAGCCTTATCGGAAGGTGTCCTGGCCCTGCAATTACATGCAGGCAAGCCGATGTGGGCCGAGTTCAAAAACATTCGACTAAAAGAACTCAAGTGAGCAAATTCTGGCGTTTGGCAGAGCGAGTCGCCGCGATTGCGGCTCGCATATTTTGGCGAACTTTTACAGTTAACGAGATCTTCAGCCCGTTACAATCGCTACAGCCAGAATACTCGCCTCGGATAAATTGCCGCTTTCTGCCAACTGTGGTAATTGCGATCTTCGTTTTTGCTTGACATCGCTGGTGATGTACTTTTCCAAGTTCGCGTTAATCTCTTCACGCATCGGTATGGGGCATCGATGTGGAATAGATGAGCGGGCACTTGGGGCAAGCGTAGATGCAACCGAAAAAATGGCAGAGCGCCATTGATCAAGTAACTGAAATAGCCAAGTGCGATTCCTGCACTCTCGCGAATCTCGAGCAGACGCTCGGAGAGCTGGCTGTTGAACTTGAACAGAGCAAGATTTCGGGATTGGCATTCATCGCCGCTACGGCTGCACAAAGCTGCAAAACGCAATCCATCGACACGGCAGCGGCTAGAGACGCGATTATCGAGCTGTGTGAGCGGCTACTGGTCGCACTGGAATCATCGCAGCCCTTCGACTTCAGCAATGCAGACAGCACATTAAAGTCGCTCTTATTCCCTGAAAATGCCGAGGCCATTGAACCCCCAACTGGCAGGTCGTCTGGCTCGACTTTTTCATCTGACAGCGATATTGATATTCCAGACACTGATCTCGAAGTTTGCCTGTGCACTGAGGATCACGTCCTGAAAGAGTTTCTCAACGAAGCCAACGAGCATATCCAGAACGTTGAGCTGCTGATGCTCAACCTCGAGAACAACCCCCAGGATCATGAATCGATCCATGGACTTTTCCGTGCGGTCCACTCGCTGAAAGGCTCAGCTGGCGTCGTTGAACTAAAGTCTCTAGGTGCGATCACTCATCTAGCAGAAGGAGTGCTGGTAAAGGTCCGCGAAGGAAAGATTAGCCTGCACGGCAACGCGTTTGAGGTGATCCTAGCGGCAGTTGACGCTACGGCGGCGCAGATTTCATCATTAACGGAATGTTACCGATCCAAGAAGACTCTCGAATGTCCCGTTCCTCCGAAGTTGCTGCTTAAGTGCCTCGACATGGTCAGAACGACGGGGAAATGTAGTCATGAAGACTTACAGCTTCTCAAATTTGCTTTGGCAAAACCCGAATTGGAAGCATGCCCGAAGGAAAGCAAGCCCGCTCCGATCTCCGATACATTGCGAGTAGATGGAAAACGGCTTGAGCAACTGGTTAACCTGATCGGTGACTTGGTAATTACGGACTCAATGGTGCAGCGCGAATTGCGAAGTCGCGAGAGTGTATCGGCAAACTCTGTGGCATCGCGACTGCGAAAGGTTGTGCGTGAGATACAGGGACTTAGCCTGACACTGAAGATGATGCCGATTGGTACAGTCTTCCAGAAAATGAATCGCATCGTACGCGACTTGAGCGTGAGGCTGAACAAGCAGGTGACGCTGCAAATCGTTGGAGCCGATACGGAAGTTGACAAGACTCTTCTAGAGTGTATTTCAGATCCCCTGGTCCATCTGATTCGCAACTCGATTGACCACGGTATTGAACCTACAACAGCGGAGCGTATCGCGGCCGGTAAACCAGCTAACGCCACAATTCGATTGGAGGCCGAGCACCGAGCCGGTAGCATTCACCTGCGTGTCAGCGATGATGGTCGTGGCTTGAATCGCGAGCGCATACTGGCGAGGGCAATCGAGCGGGGATTGCTCGATACATCGAAAAACTTGACCGAATCGGAAATCGATGATCTCATTTTTGAGCCGGGTTTCTCGACCGCTAACGAAGTGAACGACATCTCGGGGCGCGGTGTTGGCATGGATGTTGTTCGCAAGAATGTCGAATCCATGCGCGGCTCGATATCGCTGGTGTCGCGGCCGGGCCAGGGATTGGATGTTAACCTCGAGTTGCCCCTGACGTTATCGATCATTGACGGAACCGTAGTCAGAACCGGTGAACGCCACTTTATTGTTCCAACGCTGTCGGTGGTGGAGCAGGTACAGATTGCGTCGTTGGAATTCTCTGGCAGTGGCGACTGTCAACTCGTTCGCTTCCGCTCGCGATTTCTAGCGGTCCGGAGGTTAGGTGATGTACTCGGAACTCCACATTCAACTTCGCTAAAGCATGGCGAGGTCGTCATGATCCTCGAAGCTGGCGGCAAACACCAAGCTCTGATCGTAGACGAAGTGCTCGGGCAGCAATCAGTGGTCATCAAGCCACTTGGAGCGGTGTTGGCCGGGGTTGGCTATTTTGTCGGCGGAGCTCTGTTGTCAGATGGACAGATTGGATTCGTGTTGGACCTGAATGAAGTCTTCCGAAACAACAATTGAACAGATCATTCTTCCCATACAGTTAAAAAAATGAACGCACTATTGACGCAACCTGAGATTAAGAAGAAGTCGAATGCCTACCTCGTCTTTCAGCTTGATTCGTCGGACTATGCGATCGCGGTTGAGCACGTAAGTGAGATCATCACTTCACTTCAGTGCTCTCCAGTCCCAGGTTCGCCCGACTTCTTGATCGGAGTCGCAAACCTGCGTGGTCGAATACTGCCCATGATCGATTTAAGAACAAGATTTCGGTTCGAGCAAAAAGAAAGTGAGCGTCAATGCTTTATGATTCTGACGCTCGAATCGGAAGAAGAAGCACTAGAACTCGGCCTGAAAATTGATTCGGTCTCCGAGGTCGCTCGCATAGCTCCCGAACAGATTGACCCAGCACCATCGATGTCAAAATTCATGGACAGGCTAGTGTTCAGTGGTGTCGCCAAAATCAACAGCGGCGTCAAGCTCATTGTTGATGCACGGTCTCTAGTGGATCAGCTTAAGGACGCAATCACCATTGCATACAGTGATCAACCAACGAAAGCCTAGAGCGGACAACACAAGCGACGCAGAGAATCAGTAACCAGCTTCTATCTATACTAGCCCGTAAAGATTCCAATCATGAAGATAAAACAAAAATTGCTTTTGCTATGCTCCATCCCTACGGCTATGGTCATACTCATGTCCGCATTCATCCTTCATCATCAGTATGAATCGGTCAAGACAACCAGTCGTGCGATCGAAATTCGTCGACTCATTCACCCGATATCACAACTGGTCTTGCATCTGCAGCGGGAACGGCAACTTGGGGTATCGTTCCTGCTCGATGCAGAAACTGAGGCAACTGATACCCTCAAGCATGCCGCACTCGAAGTCGACACCCTCTTTGCGGATGCACGACTCTCGGGCTTTGCGAATCGAGCCAACTTCGATCACTCGCTCTCCGTGATAAAAGGGCTGTACGAAAAGCTAAAGACCAACCGGGCGATGGCCTTGGAACGCAAACTCAGCACACTCGATTTTGCCACCGGCTACGATCAACTAAATTTTGAATTGCTCGAATTCATCATTGCAATTGTTACCAATAGTCAGGACGCAGATTGCTACATGGAAGAAGCCTCATTGAGGCACCTGCTTTGTTGCATCGAATCTGCGGCTCGCGAACGAGTTATCGTAGCAACCATCTTGAGCCAGAAATCCATGTCGATTGCGGCCTTTAAGAATTGGCAACAGGTCCAGTACGAACAGGAATTGAATTTCACGGAAGTCACCGATGACACCAAGGACCGCAGTATTCTGCATCAGTTACAAGACTTGGAATCAAGCCCAATCTACAACCGGATGAAGAACCTCCGCGCGGAAATCGAGCAAATGGTGCGAGGTAATACGGTTGATGGCAAGTCGCTCGAATGGGACTCTGTTGCCGCGACTCGGATCGCTCAGTTTTCGTCCATTTATGATGAAGTGGCGAAGAGGTTAGAGAAAAACGCGACCGACCATCTCGCGACAAAAAAGTACTCGATGACTTTCCAGATCATCGCCCTTGTAGGCACTGTTCTGTTGACCATGTCCTTCTGCTACTACTTCAGCCACTTCCACTTTGTGAAACCGCTGCGTAATCTGACCAAAGTTGCCAATGGTCTGGCCAACGGAGACACAACAGTCGCAATAGAAACTTCGCGCAGCGACGAGATCGGTGAAGTCCTGCAGGCAGTCGGACGGGTTCGTAAAGTCCTGACCGCACTCAATGACGAAGTTGGTGTTCAAATCATGCGTGCAAATCAAGGTCAAATGGGACATCGCACAGATCCAGCTCAGTTCAGTGGCACCTATCGTCAGTTGGCGGGCGCCATGAATCAATTGACCGATTCCCTAACATCCATCAACTCAGAGATTTTGAGCGTCGTTACGGCAGTTGGTTCAGGCGATCTTTCAAAACGACTCACCGGAAGTTACGCGGGTGACTTCGCAGAGATGCAGAGAGGCCTAAACGCGGCCATCGATCGCATTGCCGATACGCTTACAAAAGTCTGCAAAAGCAATCGTGAAGCCTACACGTCTTCGGACAATGTTGAACAATACAGTCAGACGGTTGCACGTAACGCAACCGAGCAAGCCGCTGCACTGGTAGAAATCGCGAGCAGCCTTGAAGAAATGACTGCCATGACCCGTCAATCAGCCGAAAGTGCTCGTACTGCCAAAGACGTTTCCGAGAGCACACGGGAGTCAGCCAATAAAGGTGCCAAACAGGTCCGCGAACTCGTGCAGGCCATTGAACGCATCAAGAAAGTTGGCGATGAACAGACGGCAATCCTCAAAACAATCGATGATATTGCCTTCCAAACGAACCTCCTTGCTTTGAACGCCGCAGTCGAAGCCGCTCGGGCTGGTGAAGCTGGCAAGGGCTTTGCGGTGGTCGCAGATGAGGTTCGGAACTTGGCGTTGCGCAGTGCAGAGGCGGCGAACATTACTGCCCGGAAAACAGAACAGTCGCTTTCGGAAACCGCTATTGGCGTCAATTTGGCAAATGAAGTGTCGCATATACTGACTGAAATCTGCACCTGGGCTGAACGAAGCAGTGTGTGCGTGAAGGAGATTGCCTCGGCCAGCGGCGAACAAGCGCTGGGCATTGAACAAATCAGCAACTCCGTCACACAGCTTGATAGCGCCTTGCAAGAATCGGCTACCGAAAGTGGCGAAACATCCGAAGAAGCACAACGCATGCGCGTTCGACTAAGTGAACTCGATCGGTTGCTCACCGCTTTCAATTTTGGCGAAGACGCAACTGCGAGCGAGCCTACTCCAGTGACTCCAGTACGAAAACCACCTGTTAGCCGTCCAACCGCTCCGCGTCCTCGCAAGCCGCAGGAACGCGTCGATCGCAATGCCGAGCTGTTGATTCCCTTCGATTCAAAAGACTTTGCAGACTTTTAATGCAAGTAAACGCTTGTGCTTAAGCACAGCACCGAGTGACATTTTCGCCCCCATCGCCCATAGAAATTGAAAGACAGAGAAGACTAAAGAACAGCGAAGCTAACGCTCACAAAAGAAGTTCATTGTGACCATTTCGGAAAAGACCTTTCTTCAATTGACAAAATTGATTTCTGACCTTGCAGGCATCGAGCTTGCACAGAATCGGAAAAAGATGTTGGTCAATCGTATTTCAACGCGATTGCATGCGTTGAATATGGGTTCATTTGAGGAATACTACGAATATGTGCTTGCAGACGCCAATGGAACCGAGCGTCAAGCGCTCATCGAGGCCGTCACAACCCACTACACCTCCTTCTTCCGAGACGCAGGGCAATTTACACATGTTCGTGACGAACTGAAGCAGGTGTTCAATAGATCTTGCAACAAAGTTAGGATCTGGTCGACCGCTTGTAGCAGCGGTGAAGAACCCTATTCGCTCGCGATCGTTGCCTTAGAAGCTGCAGCCCTCGCGGGAGTTGCCGTCCCGGATATTCGCATCTTGGCAACGGACATCTCTAACCAAGTACTACGGCATGCTTATGAAGGTTGGTTTCCCATCAGCGCTCTGCAGAAACTAACCCTTCAACAGCGTGGGTACTTTGAGCCGCAACCACGTAGCATCAACGGCGAACCGATGTTGCGAGTTAACAAGCAGCTGCGAGACCTTGTGATTTTTCGTCACCTCAATCTGTGTGACCATCCTTTGCTCGTCCCGGGCGAAATTGACATCATCTTCTGCCGGAACGTGCTGCTCTATTTTAATGCAACGACGCAACAGAAGATCATTAAGAACGTTGCGGATCGGCTAAAAGTCGGTGGCCTACTCTATGTCGGCGCTTCTGAGCAAGTTCGTGGCTTTTTGCACGGAATGAAAACGGAAAGAGAGAGTGTTTTTCGCAGGCTGACAGAACATCGGATCTCTACTACATCGCACGAGGAAGAATATGTGTCAAGTATCTGATCTGCGTTCTGTTCCAAGCCAACAACGACAACTGGGAAAATCTGTATGAGCTACATACTCATTGTTGATGGATCCAAAGCAGATCGGGAGTTCATCCGTGGAGCTATTGCTGCGACTGGTAGTGAGATCGAAGTTCGCTGCGTCGATGATGCATTTCTAGCGAGAGAAATGATTGCGCAAGAAGATCCCCATTTGATTGTTCTTGATGTTGATTTACCGCGAATGTCTGGTGGCGAGTTTCTCGGGCATCTAATGCGGCATCACCCATTGCCAGTAATTGTCGCTACGAGAGCCTCAAACGCTGATAGCAACCGCGTCGAAAAGCTCCAGTTATTAGGTGCTGTCCAAACGCTTTACAAACCCAGCTCCGTCACGGATGAAACTCGATTCATGGAGCAGTTTCATTCTATTGTTGAAACTGTGATGGCAATTCAAGACAAGGCAATTCAAAATCGTGCAATTGTGTGCAACGAAAGCATGCAAAATTATGATAACGATGACACTCGACCAGCTTCGGAAACACGCAGCGCTGGATCTATCGCTATTGCAATCGGCGCAAGCACCGGTGGCCCTATGGCAATCAGCCAAATTGTTCGGCACTTTAGCGCCAATTCTCCTCCAATTCTCATCGCTCAACACATTTCTAACCGATTTTTGAAAGCAATGGTAAAGGGCTGGCAGCGTCTAACCGACATGCAAGTCACGATCGCAGAACATGGTACTCAGGTCACACGCGGCGGAATTTACGTCGCGCCACCTGAGAGACATATGGAAATCGATCTTGATGGACGCATTAAGTTGCTAAGTATGGTAGCAACCGACCGTTATGCACCTAGTATTAACATTCTCTTTAACTCGTTGGCACGACGCAGACACACAACTGTCATCGCGGCTCTGCTAACTGGGATGGGAGATGATGGCGCGGACGGGTTGTTGCGATTGCGAACTGCCGGCGCGAACACAATCTCAGAACACCAAAGTACTTGCGTGGTATATGGCATGCCCGCCCGTGCGGAGGAAATTGGAGCCGCTTCCGAAGTTCTGCGATTACCAGAGATCGGTCCTCGCATTGCCGAACTTGTTGCACAAGCGATTGAGAGTAGGCAGCGTCGGAAAATGCGCGAGCCCTGCGACAGCTTGAAATAGTACTTTGTAGAAAAATTTGTATTTTTCGTGGCCGAGAAGGTCACCTGACATTTTTATCGAATCAAAGACACATGAACACGCTAGTAGTAGACGATTCGAGCTTGATACGTTGCGTCATCAAGCGCGCCTTGGTGGAACTCGGTGTTCCGGTTTGCGATGAAGCGGCAGATACTCCCCAGGCACTCGAAATGATCCAAGAGACGAACTACCACTTGGTTATTCTCGATTGGAACATGCCAGGCGGAAGTGGTATCGAAGTCATTCAAGCATTGCGTCAAGCGGGGAACAAATGTCCGATCGTGATGCAAACCACCAACGCCACCAAGAGCTTTATCATGGAAGCTCTCCAGGCTGGTGCAAATGACTATATCCTAAAGCCGTTTAATACAGTGGACCTGGTCGAAAAGCTTGAAGTGCATGTTTGCAACGCCGCCATGGTAGCACTCTAGCTGAAGAGAGTTACTGCCTAAGGGGACAGAGTAGGTTGCTAGTTTCGGATCAGCCCTAGACCCTGTTCATAGTCATGACGCTGAAGCTCACGACCTCGAGTCTCGGTGATTACTTGCCAAGCGGCCGATGCTTCCGAAAGAGCGTCGGCGACTGGCTTTTCGCCAGACAGAACACTGACCAGATGTTCGGCCAGTACGTTGCGGTACTCTTCGGCGCGCGGCAGTCGAAGCTCGCTGGGGATTTTTGCATTCCCAGCCTGTTCATTTGCTAGGTTCTTGGCTTGCCAGACAACGGAGCCACTGTCAGCTGCAGGTGTTGCGGCCTCGACACCAACGATGAGCGGTGAGAGCGACTGGCGAGTTTCACTTAGTCGCAACCATTGTAACAACTCCGTCGCCCGCGCCGATTGGCGACAGCTTGCAGAGAGTGAGGCGAGTAAGCCGCTGCCCGTGTTCCATCCAGTATTTTGCGAGGGTACTCGAATCGCTTTGGCACCGGTCAACTTCATGGCTGCACTGTCGAGCAAAGCAGGCGCGACCACTGCCATCGCAGGTTGGGCTTGCGAGTTGATCCATGACCAAGCCTGCGACGAATCACCGACCACTGATTCGAGGGTCGCTGGCGAACCGCTGGCTTGTTGCGACATCATCAACAGGATTTCGGCCGCTCGCACAAATTCAGGCTCGGTCAATCGCGGCCTCATTTTCTGCAAATCAAACAACAATCCGTAATCGGGCGAACGTTGCGTTAGACCACCTGCGATAGCGAAAAAACGATCAACTAAGGCGGCTTGATCAAGCTTGGCAATGTCGATCTTCTGCGGTGCTTGAGTTTTCGGGGCTTCAAGTGCGAGCAACTTCAGCAAGGTGTCCCAATCGGCTGCGTTGGCAATGGCTTCCGGCGCAGTACCGCTTACCACGGTGACCGGAATAGAGGCTCCAAGAGATACAGCCCAGATGTCGCCACCATAAGTGGCTTGATGAGCCCAAGCGGCTGGGGTGGTTGCCCCGTTCTCATCAGGCGCAGTCAAGCTGCTGGGTAGCTTGTTGATCCATTTGCGGTCGATCATCTCACCAAGCAAACGAGCCGGGAAAACGGTGACGTCGCAGTTGCATGACTTTTCGGCCAAGAACTCAGCCACTGTCAAAACACGAATCTCAAGCTTCTGGTCCGAACCAGTCAACCATGCGCGTTCGACTAGGGAAGCGTCACTTACCTGACCAACTATCCACAATCGAAGGGGGACGGACGAAGTAGTCGGTACCGCATTTTTGGCCGATTCAGCGGGGCTAGCGGAGTCCTTGTTGCAACCCGTTAACGCCATAAATGCACAAAGCAAAACGCTGTAAAGCGGACGGATCGAAAGTGTCTTGAGCATGTCGAGCTAGCTTTGTCGAGGTTTCGAAGCGGCGATTGAGTGGGAGGTAGGAACACACCCAAAAAGGAAGTATAGTGTGCGACTATAATTTAGGGGACAGGAATTTTCGTACTTGCTTTTCTCGGAGCTTATCGTGGCTTACACAATCGGCATTGATATCGGTACATCGGGGACCAAGAGCCTTTTGGTTGATCCAGATGGAAACATCATCGCCGAAGCCGCAGCCACCTACGGGGTAGCGATGCCAAAACCTCTGTGGACGGAGCAAGATCCCGAGGACTGGTGGACGGCGACAATAAAGACTGTGCGAGCGGTCATGAAACAAGGGCGCGCCAAGCCAGCGGACGTTACCGCGATTGGCTTGTCCGGACAAATGCATGGCTCGGTATTTCTCGATAAGGCAGGCAAAGTTATTCGTCCTGCACTGCTGTGGAACGACCAACGCACGGCCGCCGAGTGCGACGAGATTACCAAATTGGCTGGCGGTCGCAGTGAACTGATTCGCATGGTCGCTAACCCGGCTTTGACCGGATTTACAGCCCCGAAAATTCTCTGGCTGCGAAACAACGAACCGAAAAAGTACGAGCGACTCAAACATGTACTGCTACCCAAAGATGAAATCCGTCGCCGCTTGACCGGCGAATTAGCAACCGACGCTAGCGACGCTAGCGGCATGCTGCTTTTGGATGTCTGCAAACGCGACTGGTCCGATGAATTGCTTGGTAAATTGAGCCTCGAACGTTCGATGCTTGCCAAAGTCTACGAATCGGAGGAGGTCACTGGTTCACTGTTACCCGATATTGCTGAAAAGTTCGGTCTGACGACGCAATGCAAAGTGGTTGCGGGGGCAGGCGACTGTGCCGCAGGAGCCATTGGCAACGGAATAGTTAAAGCAGGCGTATGCACGGTTAGCCTAGGTACGTCAGGCGTGGTTTTTGTCCATTGCGATCAACCGCAGTACGATCAGCAGGGCCGCTTGCATACATTCTGCCACGCGGTTCGCGGCAAGTGGCACATGATGGGAGTAACCCTTTCAGCCGCTGGTTCGTTGCAGTGGTTTGTCGACAATTTGTGCCCCGAACTAGCAACTCGCCGTGGCACCGATCCCTACCAGACGATCAATGCTGAAGCCGCTGAGATTCCTCCCGGTTCCGACGGACTGATATTCCTGCCCTACTTGGCTGGGGAGCGGACTCCACATGCGGATCCCTTGGCGCGCGGCGCATTTATTGGCTTGACGAGCAAACATACGCGCGGCCACATGGCCCGCGCGGTCATGGAAGGCGTTTCGATGAGCTTGCGTGAGAGTCTGGAGATCATCCGACAACTTGATGTGCCAGTCCGCGAAATGCGACTGAGTGGCGGTGGCGCAAAGAGCCAATTGTGGAAACAGATAATGGCGGATGTCACCGATCAAGCCGCCTGCACAATCAATGCTGAACAAGGCCCTGCCTACGGTGTTAGCCTACTCGCCGCCGTCGGTTCTGGCCATTTCAAGAATATTGAGGAAGCCTGCAAAGCCACGATCGAAGTCGTCAAAAAAGTCCCGCCGCGCAAAACAGCTGTGAAGTCCTACAATAAAGTGTTTCCTATCTACCAATCGCTCTACCCGGCACTTCGAGATTCGTATCAAGCGATCGGTAAGCTGACCTAGTGCCATTGGTTGTAGCTTGGGGTAGTTACCCGAGTTCCCCCGCGCAAACTGGGCTACGTTAACGCCAGCAAGTAATTGCAGCAAATAATCTATGGCTTCGCTATATGTAATCCGAGGACGCGACAATGGTCAGCACTTCCTGCTGCGCGGTTCCAGCATCACGATCGGACGCGATGTTGGTAACCAAATCCAAGTGCATGACACCGAAGTCTCGCGCCATCACGCACGCATCGAAATTGTCGATGACAAATCGCTGCGGTTGACAGACCTGGGAAGTAGCAATGGTACCTTCGTCAACAGCCGAAAGGTGACCAGCCAGATCTTGCGCAGTGGCGACCGCGTTCAAGTCGGCGGCACGCTGATGATTTTTACCGGAGGACCCGAACCACTTACTCCACCGCCAAATGATGTGGTGAATATCGTTGGCCAAAATGCGTCGAAGGACTTGTCACAAATCCGGTCGTCGATGCAAAACCCCCAAGAACGCAGCCACCTTTCGTCAGTCTCGGGAATTGCCCAAACACTAAAAGTCGCAGTTAAAGATCCGAGCGTGGTAGCCCCGCCAGGCGAGTCAAGTGAACTTCACACTCATTGGGAAATCGTCTATCTGGTTGGGCAAGCGATCAGTCGAACTGTGGATCTTGACGATCTGCTCCGGCAGGTCCTCGATCTAATTTTTCAGTGGATCACTTGTGACCGCGGTTGCATCCTCATGAATGATGATGTGAGTGGCCACCTAACGCCCACCCATAGTCGGAGTCGTAAACAGAACTTGGACAACGCACGACTGGAAATCAGTCGTACGATACTTGACTACGTCGTCTCGAAGAAGGAAGGCGTATTAACCAGCAATGCTCAAGATGACGCTCGCTGGGAGAACGTTCAGAGTATCGTTAATCTTGGAATCCAAGAGGCGATTTGTGTGCCCATGCTTGGCCGATATGGTTTGGTAGGCGCGATCTATATCGATACATCCATGTCACCAGGGCAGTATACCGAACGAGGTCAAGTCAGCAGTTTTAACGAAGATCACTTGAAGCTGTTATTCGCGATCGCCAGCCAAGCTGCTCTGGCTGTTGAAGATACACAGTTCTATAGGGCTATGCTTCAGTCCGAACGCCTCGCTGCGATGGGACAGACGATTGCCAACTTGTCCCATCACGTAAAGAACATCTTGCAAGGTGTTCGTGGTGGTAGCTACTTGATCGAAGATGGCTTGCGCAAAGAAGACTTCGAAGTGGTTCGCAAGGGATGGCGAATGGTCGAGCGTAACCAAGATCGCATCAGTAACTTGGTCATGGATATGCTGTCGTTTAGCAAAGAACGCCAACCGGAGTTGGTTGAGTCGGATCTGGGGCAAACAATTTCAGATGTTGTCGAACTCATGCAAGCCCGAGCAAACGAGCTGAATGTACAACTAAAGTGGCAAGACCCTCAAGACCTGAAATCGGTCAACTTCGATCCCGAAGCCATCCACCGCGCGATTCTCAATGTTGTGACCAACGCAATTGACGCTGCTGGAGCACGTGAGCTAGGTATTGTTGAGGTTACTGCGGTCGCTGATTTAGCGAAAAAACAGGTTGCAGTCTGCGTTACGGACAATGGCGAAGGAATTGCCGCCGAGGACCGCGACCGGATCTTCTCCCCCTTCGAGTCAAAAAAGGGGGCGCGAGGTACAGGATTGGGTTTGCCGGTTAGTCGGAAAATTCTGCGAGAACATGGTGGGGATGTGGATGTTGACAGTACTCCCGGTCATGGCACGACTTTTGTTCTGCGTTGGCCCATACAGGAAGCAGTCTGCGATAGTCCCACCTTAATGGACTGATTAGAATTTGTGAATTACCAACAAGATCTCCTTGATGGTTCGCACTCTCTTAGGAAAGAAATGTCCGTTGCAGAAGGCCGCGATTCTATTTCTGAAAGTCGCAATTCCCCTAGCACTCTTCGCCTACCTGCTTTGGCGAGTCGACCCTGAACACTACCGGGTTTTCTGGGAACAACCCAAGCGCTGGGATTTGATGGTAGTAGCCCTGGCGACAGCCTTTCTAGCGATCATCGTTAGCATTCTACGCTGGCGGAGATTGGTGCTCGCCTTTGAAATTCCGTTCACGCCCACTGAAGCTCTGCGACTTGGATTTCTTGGATATCTACTGAATTTCATTTCGTTTGGCAGCGTTGGTGGCGACTTGTTTAAGGCCATCCTGGTCGCCAAAGATAAGCCTCAAAGGCGCCCAGAAGCCGTGGCCTCGGTGCTACTCGATCGTGCTATTGGATTGCTTGGACTGATCCTTCTGGCCAGCATAAGCCTTATCGCCTTCTCAGGCAGCGGCCTTCCCGCGCCACTGGTGGTAATTCGCGATTGGTCAACCGGAGTTGCCCTGGTGTCGATCATTGCTTTGCTCACCGCGATTTATGCTGGTTCCTGGTTCGATAGATTGATCGATTGGGGAAGCAGTATCCCGATAGTCGGTGAGACCCTCGCCAGGATGGCTCGTGCTCTCAGACTGCTCCGACACCAGCACATGACGTTGCTCAGCCTGATTGTAACTGCGGTCGGCGTGCATGCTCTGTTGGCATTCTCCATTTATCTCATCTCGTGTGGGGCTTACACAGCGCACCCAAGCTTGGCGGATCACCTGAAGGTTGTCCCACCCGCACTGGCTGCCGGTGCATTACCACTGGCCCCCGGTGGGCTTGGGTACCAAGAGGCAGCACTAGCAAAGCTGTTCGAGACGCTACCCAATTTGCCTAGCGGTTACTCGGGAATGCTCGTCGCCACTATCTACCGACTGGTCACGATTGTAATCGCGGGCTTTGGCTTGCCATTTTATTGGACCAAGCAGACCCGCGACGTTCAGCTTGAGAGCAAGCATAGCGATTGATCGCTCTAGATCAATTGGTGCCAGCCACCAACCGCTTTCCGGTTGGTGCCAGCCACCTATTGACTCCGCCAAGTCTGCCGTTAGATTTAGAACTACATAACCGAATAGGAGGACGAGCTATGGTCAGACCCAATCGTGAAGAACAGTTCAATGCAAGCGAGATTTGTATAGTTCACACAATCCAAAGATGCGTACGCAAAGCCTTCCTGGCAGGCATCAATGAGCAAACGGGGGTCGATTTCTCGTTCCGACGCGAGTGGATTCGGCGGCGGATGGA
>JANRMD010000004.1:0-38837 GCA_033761895.1 Pirellulaceae bacterium
GCTCCACTAGAGGCTAGAGGCTAGAGGCTAGAGGCTAGAGGCTAGAGGCTAGAGGCTAGAGGCTAGAGGCTAGAGGCTGGAGGCTTGAGCCGGAAGCCGGAAGCCGGAAGCCGGAAGCCGCAAGCCGGAAGCCGCAAGCAAGCAGTAAAAACGGTAGCACCTTATATCTCAAGCCTCACTGCTTACCCCTCACTACTTAAGCCTCTTCAAGTTCGCATCGTTTAGTTCGAGCCCCAGTTCGGTGACGATTTGAACCAGTTCAGCTTGACCTCGGAGGCCGAGTTTCTCGCTGATCGAGGCCTTGTGACGCTGGATCGTCTTGGGGCTGCGGTGCAAGACGGCTGCGGTGCGCGGGACGCTCAGGCCATGACCGAGCATGATGAGCGCTAGCGTCCGGTTTCGCAGCGTTAACCGAGTGCTAGCGCATTACGGCTAATCCTAAAGTTTGAGTTTGACGTTCCATTAGTTCCAATCCTGTAGTTCCAATCCGGGAAAAACAGGCGACCCGTCGGATGTTCGAGTTGCCTGTGCGAGGGGGGCCTGGGGGCAGGGCCTCCTCGCGTTTTTTCTTTCGGCTCGCTGCCGACTGTCTCCTGGATGGCAAGTTGCGTTGCTGTCGCCCATAATGGTGCGCGAGAGCCTCGCCCTCGTACGCAGTGAAACGGTACTCGTACTCGATCCTGTCTGTCGCTGCACGAGTGCGAGCAGGATAGCCTTAGTTACGCAGCTGCTTAAAAATTGAATCATTACCCGCCACGGAGAGAATCTATGCATCGAATGAGTTGTTTTCTGAGCCTATCGCTTGGCGTAATGCTGATCACATCAGTAGCCGCTCAGCAGCCTAAGGCCAAAGGGCTGGCCGAACTGAAGACAGCCCCCGTTGGTCAACGGACCAACATACTCAAGCAATTGCAATCCGATCCATCTGCAAAAATACTGGACGTAGTCGAAGCCATGTCGGATGCCGATCCAGTGCAGAAGAATCTGCTGTTGGGGGCAGCGCAGTCGATACTCGCTCGAAATCCGCAAGCCGGAGCAGCTCAACTGCAGTCGATCGTCGACAACAAACGGCTGGATGCTGCTGCGCGTTATTGGGCATTCACTGAGTTGACTCGGGGTGATACGAAGCAGCGAGATGCCATGCTCCAGTCGATGCTGGACGATCCATCCCTAGAGCTTCGCTATGAAGCGGTGAAGCTAGCCCAGTCCGAAGTGAAAGGGATGAAAGAGAGCGGTACTGAACCTGCCAAGGTAATTGCCTCGTATGCGAAGTTGCTCAAGTCGGCTCGCCTGCCCGAACAAGTGCAGCAGATTGCCGACGCCATGAAGGAGCTTGGCGAGACCGTCGATCTGCTCAACCATTTCGGCTTCGTATCGAAGTGGCAGGTCATGGCCTCGTTCGATAACCGCAACAAAGTTGGTTTCAATGTTGAATACGCAACCGAAAAGGCTTACCTCGCTTCGCAATCGATCGACCCCAAAGCTGAATATGATGGCAAAGAGGGCAAGAAAGCAACTTGGCAAGCTTTGGAAACGAAGGAAGCCGATGGAGCTGTTGATCTAAACCCCGTTTACAGCAACGAAAAAGGGGCGGTCGCATACGCTTACGCCGAGTTCAATACGGCTCAGGCGGTAGAGTGCGAAGTCCGATTGGGCTGCATCAACGCCAACAAAGTCTGGGTCAACGGAAAGCAAGTGATGAGCAACGATGTCTATCACGCGGGCTCACAGATCGATCAATACACTGCACCGGTTAAGCTGAAAGCTGGCAAGAATACGATTCTGGTTAAGGTTTGCCAGAATGAGCAAACCGAACAGTGGGCTCAGGATTGGAAGTTTCAATTGCGTTTTTCAGATCCTTCCGGCTTGGCCATTGCGTCTGCTAAGTGAGCGACTGGTTACGGAACGCGGTCGTCCTCGCTAACGCAGTGCGGATGGTTGTGAGCCGTGAGAGCTAGCGGGAGTGTGAGCCGACGGCGCTAGCGGTAGAGTGAGCCGACGGCGCTAGCCGCGGGTGACCGAAGGAGCAGTCGTTCATCACTATCGATTCATCAAGGCAATTCAATTCGGAGTTTACCCCGTTGGGACGAATGAGATCCATGGACAGTCGAAACTTCGGTCACCCGCGGCTAGCGCCGTCGGCTCACCCTCCCGCGGCTAGCGTTGTCGGTTCACCCTCCCGCGGCCAGTGCCTTCGGTTCACTTTGCGCCGTCGGTTCACCCTCCCGCGGCCAGTGCCTTCGGTTTACTTTGCCCGTTGGTTCACTTTGCTGGTTGGATCGATAAATCAACAAGTCTTCAAGCATTTCTGATAATCTTGTAGCGGAATGTGTCAAGGATTTCGAGAGTTCTTCGTAGCCCTCGAAAGCCTTGACGGCTTCCGCTACCTGATGACTAACAACACATTACTGACAAAGCTCATTTACGATTAGGTTCAATATGTTCAACTTTATCACTTCAGCTACCATCAAACGACTTGTTCTTGCCGCAGGTGCGGTCAGCGCAACTGCCACAGCAACTCAGGCGGATTGGCCCAGCTTTCTTGGCCCCAAAGGCAACGGCGTAGCGATCGAAGCTTCGGTGCCGCTGGAATTTGTCCCTGCGGGCGAAGGCAAGACCAAGAAGAATATCGCTTGGCGCACGGCACTCGAAGGACGTTCGGTGAGCGGTCCGATTGTGGTAGGCGACAAAGTGATCACAACCAGTAGCTCCGGTATGGAAGGCCGTTGGTTGCATGTCGCCGCCGTTGATGCGAACAGTGGCAAGATCCTTTGGGAACGCACCAGCAAAGCCACGGGGCGCCCCTACTGTCATCCAACGAGTGCCAACGCAGCGCCAACTCCCTGCACCGATGGTCAGCGAGTGTTCGCTTTCTTCAGTTCAAACGACCTTATGTGCTATGACCTCAACGGCAATTTGCAGTGGTATCGCGGCTTGGCCTACGATCATCCGCAAGCAGGCAATGATGTTGGCATGAGTTCATCGCCACTGGTCGTTGATAACACGGTGATCGTGATGATCGATTGCCAAGCCGATTCGTTTGCGGCGGGTATCGATGCGGTTACTGGTGAGACCAAATGGGAAATTCCAAGACCGAACAAAGCCAATTGGTCATCGCCAAGTTTGGTCGAAGCGGCTGATGGAACCAAAGCAGTTGTGCTTCACGGACCGGACAACCTCGTTGCCATCAATCCAGCAACCGGGAAAGAACTCTGGAAGCTCGATCTGGCTTGCTCTTCGATCGCAACCGCCGTCTTCACTAAAGGCAAGTTGCACGTCCCAGCGGCCGGCACAAAAACTTACGAATTCACCACGGCAACTCAAACACCGAAGTTGATCTGGGAAACAACTCGCATCAGCCCAAGCTCAAGCTCATTGCTGGTTACTGACATCGGCGTCCTTGGCTTGAATCGCAGCGTGTTGGTTTGCTGTGATGACAAAGGCGAAATGAAGTGGCAAGCACGACTCCCCGACGCGGGGCAGTTCTGGTCGACACCGGTTGTCGCTGGCCAGCATTTGTACGCTTTTGCGATGAGCGGCAAAGTGTTTACGATTCAGCTGAGCGACACTAGCGGCGAAGTGGTTGCGACCAGCGAATTGGGCGAAGAAGTCCTTGGTTCACCCGCCATTCACAACAACGCGATTTTCGTCCGATCCGTAGGTGGGCTGCTGAAGTTGGCTCAGGACTAATCGACTGCTGGATTACACTTCACTGTTTCGCATGTTTCGTACGCGTACTCAATGAAAGAAATGGTACTCGTACTAGCGGGTGACGACTCGCGTACGAGTACGAAATGCTTGGCGGTATGCTTCAATCACTTCGCTTGAAGCATTTGATTCAAGGCCAACGCAAATTGATTCAGTTCATCGGAGTTGTAAGTTGTGAGTGCGGCCAGCGATTGCGCCGCTGCTGACCAGGGAACATCGGTTCCAGGCGGCAAGTCTTCTAGAGCAAAAGCACGCTCGGTTGGAATCAATAGAAAGAAGCTGCGACCGTCAATATGGATCTTGCGATCTTCGTTCGTGCCAGGGGCAACGACTCGTAAGGATTTTTCAGCGACGAGCATCCGTCCGTTCGTGTCCGTGGAGAGCAGCCAGATGACCAGGGCCAACTTGCCTGTTTTCGAATCGATCCAAAATAGATGACGTGTCACAAAGTCTTTATGCTGGCCATCGCGAAACATAATGGCTGGGGCATCAAAAATTGCCAGTGTCGAAGTTCGAGCGGCCAGCTTTAGGTTGGCGATTTGCTTTTCGTTCTCGCCAAGCATTTGACGACTGTAGAAGTCCAGTCGTGCGCCAAGCCGCGAGGCTGACTCGGAAGAAATCGTTGTCATTTTTTGGTTGATCGCAGTACTATAACCTACTCCTGCCTCAGCTAGGCGGTATGTTTCAGTGCCATCGCCGGCGGCGTCGCGTTTGACGGTAGCTAGGATCGTCAGCGTTAGCTTTGGGACAGCAGCACGTACGGATTCGCTTAGCTTTGCGGTGTCACCACTGGCAATTCGCGGCGTAGCGAGCAAAATGACTCGATTCCAGTTGGCAGCTTCCTCGTCGCCGATAACGATACCGGGAGGGAGCAGTGGAAGCGTCTTAGGGGATGCGGTGTCGCGTGGGCCTTCCTGAGTATGACCAATCAACAGAGCATTAGAAACCAGCAGGGCGAACCAAACGAACGAGGAGCGATGGATGTTCATAAACACTCTGTTAGCGCTGCAATGCGGCGCGCGGAACTTAACAGTCGTCCGAGATGCAGACGCAAAGTACTTGGTAGCAGGTAACTCACGGTGATTCGATTTTAAGGTCATTCATGTCAGAAGCAAGTCAACCAACCGCTCCGTTGATCGCTGTTCGAAATGCGAGCAAAGTCTACCGCGATGGCCAAGTACGAGCGCTGCATGGTGTTTCACTGAATATTAACGCGGGCGACTTTCTGGCGATCATGGGGCCGAGCGGATGTGGCAAGTCAACGTTGTTGAATATGATTGGAGCCCTAGATCGGCCGACGGAAGGCGACGTGTTGTTTCGCGGGCAACCTCTATCGACGATGGTCAACCTAGATCAACTGCGAGCTCGCGAGATCGGCTTTGTTTTTCAGTCCTTTTACTTGCTACCTAATTTAACGGCTGAAGAAAATGTCCAGTTGCCGATGTTCGAAGGTTCCCTAAAGCCCAGCGAGCGAGTCTCAAAAGCCAAGAAGTTGTTGGCCGATGTGGGGCTGGCGGAACGGGTTGGGCATCTGCCCGAGCAGCTTTCCAATGGGCAAAAGCAACGTGTGGCGATTGCCCGAGCGCTCGCCAACGACCCCGCGGTTGTGCTCGCCGATGAACCAACTGGTGCCCTCGATAGTAAAAGTGGAACAGAGATCATGCAGTTGCTGGTCGATTTAAACGCGCGCGGAACGACGCTGGTTGTCGTGACACACGATCAGAATGTTGCCAACCAAGCACGCGAGATTATCTGTATGATGGACGGACAGATATGCAGCCAAAAATGAGAGGTTGTGGTTTGGCAAGTTGGTCAAAACACACCTACTGCTTTTGGTGGGTCAAAAACAATAAGTACGAAATGTCAAACAGAAAATTGTAGCTAAAAAACTAAAATAGACTTAACGTAGCGGAAACCGTCAAGGTTTTCGGGGTTTGTTGAATTCGTGTACGCAGGTGAGTGAGCCGACGGCGCTAGCCGCGGGTTGATTTAGTGAGCCGACGGCGCTAGCCGCGGGTGATCGAAGTTTCGAACGTGGATGGACCTTGTGCGTCCCGATGGGATAAACTCGGAATTGGGTTGCATTGGAGACTGTTAAGGTGATGAACGATTGCTCCTTCGTTCACCCGCGGCTAGCGCCGTCGGCTCACTATCGTGGTTAGTCCGAGTTAAACGAAGATTGCCTAACTGTGGAGGAGCTTGTGTATCACGCTTGGGTCGATGTTGGTGGAACGTTTACAGATTGTTATGTTTCAAGAACTGCAGAGAAACTCAAGCGATGCAAGCTGCTGAGTACAGGCTTGGTTCCGATATCATGTGCTAGGGTCGTAACTGACCGATCCATGGCGGCTCCCGAATTGACTGCTGATGTTGCGGGCTTTTGGGTGGGGGCGGACTTGCGAGCGATGGACGAGGCGGGGCGCAAGGTCGCTAGGCGACGCGTGGTTGGCTTTGCCGATGGAGTAATCGAATGCGATCAAGAGATAGCATCCTGCGTGCAAGCGCGGCTGCGTTTTGAGATCGATGCGAGCCTTGAATCTCCGGTGCTTGCAGTCAGAAGACTGCTGGGCTGTTCGCTATCACAAGCCTTGCCTCCGTTGCAAGTTCGACTGGGGACGACACGCGGCACCAATGCCCTGTTGACTCGACGTGGAGCGCAGACGGCGCTTGCCATAACATCTCCATTTGAAGGTCTACTGCTTATCGGAGATCAAACACGGCCGAATCTCTTTGAATTGGGGATTCGCAAACTTCCGCAGTTAGCTCACACGGTCGTGGGGATTCATGAGCGTCTAGATGCTCAGGGGCAAGTATTGCAAAGGCTTGATATCGAACAAACTCGCCAGCAGTTGTTGAACGCTCGCCAGGCAGGTTGTACGTCGCTGGCGATTTGCTTGATGCATAGCTATACCAACTCGCAACATGAACTGCAACTTGAGCAGCTTGCTCGAGAAGTGGGCTTTGAGTACGTCAGTCGCTCAAGTCAAATTGCTCCGCTGATCGAATTGGTGGCACGGGCGCAGACCACAGTTGTTGACGCCTATCTCAGTCCGATCATTCGCAGCTATTTAGCGCGACTTGTGGATCAATTCGGAGGGGCCCAGGTGCAGTTGCAAGTGATGACCAGCGCAGGTGGGCTTACTGATTGGCAATCCTATTCTGGCAAGGATAGTATTTTGTCGGGTCCAGCCGGCGGTGTGGTGGCACTGCAAGGCATGAAGGCATCGCTTGGCGATCGAACATTGAACATCGAGCAATTGATTGGGCTCGATATGGGTGGGACAAGCACTGATGTCTGTCGCATCGGGTCGGATCATCAGTTGCAGTATGAGTCGCTGAAGGCGGGCGTGCGGATCTTGACGCCTACTTTACCAATCGAAACCGTTGCCAGCGGCGGAGGTTCTATTTGTTGGTTTGACGGAGTGGCATTGCGCGTTGGTCCGCAAAGCGCGGGGGCATCGCCTGGGCCTGCCTGCTATGGTCGTGGTGGACCATTAACCATAACGGATCTGAACGTTTACTTAGAACGATTGCCGAAAGAACAGTTTCCGTTTCCTCCCGATGAATCAGCGATCACTAAGCGACTCGATGAATTGTTGTTTGCGATGCGTGGTGTTCTGCCGATCGAGTCTCGAGAGCAACTAGCCGAGGGGCTGCGGCGATTGGCGAATGAACAGATGTCGGCAGCGGTGAGGACCGTTTCGACAGCGCAGGGGATGGATCCACGTGGCGCGACGCTGGTTGGTTTTGGCGGTGCGGCAGGGCAACATATTTGTGAGATCGCTGAATTGCTTGGAATGTCAAAAGTTATTGATTCAGCGGAAGCAGGTCTGCTAAGTGCACTGGGAATGGGACTGGCCCAAGTGCGACGCGACGCGGCATTACCGGTTTATCAGTTGCTAGATCGATGCGATTGGTCGGAATGCGCGCGGCTAGCGGAAGAGCAGATTCAACGATTGAGGCTGCAATTGGTTGGGCTCGGGATTGCGTCCGAGAAGATTGAGTCGCGGATTTGGTGTGAGCTGCGCTATCGTGGCACCGACGCAACCTTAACAGTTGCCTGGTCGGACAAGGCTCAAGTTGCAGAAGCTTTTCATGCTGAGCATGAACAGCGATTCGGATACGCGCGGCGAACGCGCGAGATTGAAGTTGTGGCCCTACGCGTGGAAGCCCTGGGGCAATCGGCATATCCGTTGCCATCTGAGACAAAAATCAATGATAGAACAGTGTTGGCGGAAGCTCTGTATTCGCCGGCTCATCCAAGCGATTCCAAGAAGATCGTTCGTGCAACTATTCAGCCAGGTCAACATATCCTTGGACCAGCCGTTGTGATGAACGAGGGATCTACGTTGGTGATTGACAAAGGTTGGGACGCAGTTGCACTCAGCGGCGGAACATTGTTGCTTGAGCGAATTGACGATAGCGCGGATAAAACTTCGCAAGCGAATACATTTGCTTTCGATCCCGTCGTTCGAGATTGCTTGGCGCAGCGTTTGTCGGCGATTGCTACTCAAATGGGCGTCGTTTTGCAGCAAACCGCGATCAGTGTCAACGTAAAGCAGAGGCGAGACTATAGTTGTGCCGTCTTCGATGCTGCAGGGCGATTATTGGCGAACGCACCTCACGTGCCGGTTCATCTTGGAGCGATGGGGCAGACGGTTCGCGGGATCATGGAAGCGTTTCCGAGCATTCGTCCGGGCGATTGTTTTATCACCAATGATCCCTATCGCGGTGGTTCGCATTTGCCGGACGTGACCGTGGTCACGCCTGTGTTTGGTGAGGACGCATCGCCGATGATGTTTGTGGCCAATCGAGCCCATCATGCTGACATTGGCGGGGTGACTCCTGGTTCGATGTCGGTTGTTGCTACGCGGCTTGGGGAGGAAGGAGTGGTGATTGCTCCGCGCTATCTTGTGGCCTCGGGTGAAGATCGGACAGATGACCTGCAGGCACTGTTGGCCAATGCGAAGTACCCACCCCGTGCGATTGCTGAGAATCTAGCGGACGTGGCGGCTCAGCAAGCGGCCAATGCCCGTGGCGTTAGTCTGTTGGTGGATCTGGCAGATTCGATGGGATGGAGGCAACTTGCAACGTATTCAGAGTATTTGCTGTCGGCGGCCGCGGAGCGCGTTGCTCAGTTCCTACGGCGCTTGCCGCAACAACCACGCAGCTTCGTCGACTACTTGGATGATGGTACTGCCATCGCGGTTCAGATCAGTTTTCCCCAGCCAGGCCGCGTTGTGATTGACTTTGAAGGAACTGGACCGGTCAGTCCTACGAACTTCAATGCGAACCCTTCCATCGTCACCGCAGCCGTAATGTATGTGTTGCGGTGCATGATTGCCGACGAATTGCCCTTGAATGAAGGTGTGTTGCGCTGTGTGGAGTTGAAGGTGCCGCGCGGCGTATTGAATCCGTCACCCAGTGAGAACTGCGATGAGAGCCCCGCAGTTGCAGCAGGTAACGTGGAGACATCGCAGCGCGTGGTTGATGCTCTGCTAGGTGCTTTCGGCATCGCTGCTGCTTCTCAAGGAACAATGAACAACGTGTTGTTTGGCAACCAACGATTCGGATTTTATGAGACCATTTGCGGCGGTGCAGGAGCCATCGAGGGCTTGGATGGTGCCAGTGGGGTGCATACGCATATGACCAACACTCGCTTGACAGATCCTGAAATCCTTGAGTCGCGTTACCCGGTGCGATTACTGCAATTTGGCCTGCGTCCCAACAGCGGCGGAGCGGGTCGCTGGCGTGGTGGCGATGGCATCGTCCGTGAATTTCAGTTTCTCGAAGCGGTTGAGCTTTCGCTGTTAACCTCTCGACGTGGTCCATACTTGCCCTATGGAATGGCGGGTGGATTCGCTGGGAGTGCTGGTGAAAACACGTTGCTCAAAAACAGCGGCGAGCGTCTGAAGCTTGACAATTGTTGCCACCTCGAATTGGCTGCGAACGATCGCCTGCAGATTGAGACTCCAGGCGGCGGTGGATTTGGGTGAAGTATCGAGATTCGCTACGTCGCGTGGGATACCTCGGCGGTTACTAACCAACTGGCGCTCGAAGCTCTTGCTGACGAACTTGGGCAGTTGAGAAAATGAGAACATAGCATGTGGAATATTGATGCACGTAAAGCTCGCTGACGGGCACATCAGCTTCAGGTATGATCAGGTAAGGGTGTATAAAGTATGGTCACCCCTTCGCCCCTGTACTCAGGGGAGAAGGGGCCGGGGGTTGAGGGGTGTTGTGCAGTTCGCATGAGCTAGAGTCTCTGTTACAGCCGCACTGTGTGAATCCAATGGATGGCATCGCTTGCTTCAGAAGGTCCGTGAAGGTCCAAGTTGAGCCTCGCACTTGCTACATGGGGCTCAAGTCAATTCAAGCGGCGCTCTCTCGTGGGAAAACGCGCAGGGCTCGCATTAATCACTCAATTCGACCAAGAACTCGGCCCCTCAACCCCCGGCCCCTTCTCCCCAGAGTACAGGGGCGAAGGGGTGACCATTCTCCTTACTCTGTTACTCTGCACAAGAATCTTCGATTTGTCGCCCACCAAGGAGGCCGACTCTTGTATTGGCCCTACCTTCCCTAGCGAATCACGCTTTACCACCTTAACTCGCTAGGAAAATACTCAGCGATCAATGCTTCGTAAAATGGCCGCAACTCGGCAACATTCATTCTTTCATCGCGCTTCGTGTACAAATCGTACTGATTGAAGTCCTTGACCCAAGCAAACAGCTCACGATCGCGATCGTTCATCAAGTATCCATAGTCGCCTTCGTGGTGCACTGGATAACATGAATGATAGCGAATCATGTACAACGCTGGCGGTGGCAGATAGTCCTTTACGACATGATACAGATATTCGTCGTGCCCCCAGGACATCAGCACATTGTCCAAACCGCAATGTTGGCAATAGATGCCGAGTTCCGTTTGATAAATTGGATGCGCAAGGTCTGGATTGTCCTTAAACGCCTCGTAGTACACGATCTTGTCTGAGAATTTACAGCCCACGGGAAACGTATCGCCAACGACGGCCCATTGCGGTTCGTCCCAGAGGCACAAGATTTTGCCGAGGTCATGGATCAAGCCTGCCAAGATGTACCAGCGTGGCCGCCCGGCTTTTCGAATTGCCTCGGCCGTCTGTAGCAGGTGCTCGATCTGCGGCAACTCGATATCTGGATCGCTGTCGTCGATCAGCGTATTCAAATACTCCATCGCTTCCCAGATACCCATCCGCCGCTTGTCGAGCGCAAGATACTGGTCCCGCTTGGATTGCACGAACTCCATCGTCTGATAGCGATGGTTCAATTCGTAAAACTTCTTCACCGATGGTCGGGCTTCGGCAGCGTAGTTGCGAAACGATTTGCCGTTGACCGCTGGTTCAGGATCTACCGCTGTAGGAGCCGGGTAGCGGCGCAGCAAATCGTCTTCCCATTCATCCAGTGAAGCCAGTGGGTGTGTGTCTTTGTTCATAGCTATATCCTAATTCAGACGATTCGTTAACTCGTTCCCTGCCAGCGTTGCCGAAGCTGATCCAGCGTCACAGCCGCGATAATGATCACTCCGATCATTATATCTTGTGTCGAATTCTTGATTCCGAGAAGGTCACCACCATTATTTATGACACCGATGATGGTGGCGCCTGCCAGGGTGCCCAGCACTGCACCGCGACCGCCACTGAGGCTCGCGCCGCCGATAACCACCGCTGCGATGAACTTTAGTTCTTTGCCAATTCCGTCGCTTGGGTTAGCAAGCTTCACCAGCGAGAAAGAGTAGATGCCTGACATCGCCACCAACAAGCCTGCGACTGCATAAACCATCAGCTTGGTTCCCAAAATGTTCACGCCGCACAGTCTGGCTGTCGATTCGCTCGAACCGATCGCAAACACGTGCCGCCCAAACACCGTCAGCCGCAACAGTATCGCAACAATCACGGATAGTATCAACGCTAGCCACACGCCCATGGCTACATTTGGAAACCACCCCAGCCAATCTGGCGGGTAAGTGGAAGTCAGATTCAAAAGCCAGCTCGGGATCAGTTTGCGATCCACGAGCACGTTTGTTCCACCCGCGAACCGCTCGGCCAACTGCTTGCCGATGCCCAAAAACACCGTCATTGTCCCGAGGGTCACAATGAATGGCGGTATGCGGAGCAGTCCGATCAATAATCCGTTCGTAACCCCGCACATGGATCCCGTTAGCAGGGCCAACCCGACAGCCAACCAGATTGACCCACCCGCGTTGACAATGCAGGCCAAAACGGTTGCGCACAGCATGGATGCCGTGCCTGCAGACAGATCGATACCACCGGTGATAATCACTAAAGTCATACCGAGGGCGGCCACAGCTACGGGCGTGGTCATCACCAAGATGACCCGTATGTTTCGTAGCTCAATAAATTTTCCTTGCCCCCATTTTTGATCGGCGAGCGCGAAACCAATTACCACTACAGCCAGCGCTAATAGTGGGCCAAATGTGTCTACGATTGCAAGTACGCGGCGCAGGGCGGTCGTCCGCCCACCGCTGCTAGCTTTCAGTTTATCTTCATCCGAACTCATTGGTTGCCTTCATTCAATTTTCATACATACAGTTTGCATAGACTGCTTTATTTGCCGATTGTCGCTGGCCGCAGGAGGCTGGGGTTTCGAACGTGCATGGATCTCATTCGTCCCAATGTAATAATTTCGGAATTTTATTGCAGTTGAGATTCTAAAGGTGATGAACAATTGCTCCTTCGCTCACCCGCGGCTAGCGCCGTCGGCTCACACAATCAACAAGCTCACCCGCGGCTAGCGCCGTCGGCTCACTAAATCAACAGGCTCACCCGCGGCTAGCGCCGTCGGCTCACTCAATTAACAAGTCGCTGGCAATGGCAACTGACAACACATCGTGCTCGTCCCATTCCGTTTTAGGTCGAACTTCGCGCAGCCTACCTCGCGCCATCACGCCGATCGTATCGCAGACCGCCATCAGCTCAGGTAAATACGAACTGACGAAGATAATCGACTTGCCTTCTGCCGCTAGTTCGCCGATCAAGCGATAGATCTCGGCCTTGGTACCGACATCAATCCCACGGGTTGGCTCGTCGAGCAGCAGCAGGTCAGCGGCTTGATGCATGACGCGAGCGATAGCGACTTTCTGTTGGTTACCCCCAGACAGATGACCGATCGGTTGCTCTGGCCCACGGGCTTTGACGCGCAGTTTCGTCATCCAATCTCTCACAGCGACTTTGCGTTTGCCCAGTCGCAGCAAGCCGAACGTCGCGTAAGGCCTGAGGTCGCTTAACGTCAGGTTGTCTGCGATCGACATCGACTGTGCCAGCCCCTCCGTTTTACGATCCTCAGACACAAATCCGACCCCCGCGCGAATGCTTGAACTTGGTCGTTGTCCCAAAGATTTTTCACGCGCGCGATTGCGCAAACGAATCGATCCCGATTGCAGTGTATCCAACCCGAACACATGTCGCAGTGTCTCGGTTCGGCCTGCGCCCACCAAGCCGAACAGGCCAAACACTTCGCCTTTACGTACCGCAAAAGAGACATCGCGCGGATTGGAAACGCCCGTCAAGTTATTCACTTCCAGCACGGGTTCGTGGATTGCATGTTCCACCACAGGAAACAGCGTCTCCACACTTCGTCCAGCCATTAACGACACAATCTGTTGATCCGTTGTACTATTCAGTTGTCCGGAGCCGGCGGGCTGGCCATCGCGCAAGACCACAAAGCGGTGTGCGACCCTGCGAATTTCTTCCAAGAAATGGCTGATGTAAATGATCGCCATACCTTGCGATTGCAATTGTTGAATAATCGAGAACAAGCGATCGACATCTTGTTTGGGCAGTGAACTGGTCGGTTCATCGAAGATCATCACGCGCGCGTTTGAAGCCAAAGCGCGGGCGATCTCGACAAGTTGCTTGGCGCCAATGGACAGCGATCGCACCGGTCGATTGGGCTTCAGGTCTGGGTGCCCAAGTTGCTTCAGGATACTGGCGACGAGCTCACGCTGTGGTCGGCGACGCAGGATGCCGGCCTTATGAGTTTCCTGGCCGAGCATAATGTTGTCTTCGACCGTCAAATCAGGGGCCAAACTAAGCTCTTGATAGATCATCGCTACGCCCGCGCGGCGTGAGTCAAGCGGCCCGTTGGGACGGAAGGGGCGGCCGCCGATGCTCATCTGCCCAACATCGGGTGCGTGAGCACCGCTGAGCACTTTCATCAAAGTGCTTTTGCCGGCACCGTTTTCACCGATCAGCGCGATCGTCTCGCCAGGATAAACTGATAACGAAACGTCCTTCAGCGCAACGGTTGCACCAAAGCGTTTACCAATCTGCTCCATCACCAACAGCGGCTCGTGCTCCGTCGAGCCAGCTTTTGTTTGAGCTGAATTCACTGGCCGAACTGCTCAGGTCGCAGTAAGCGATCGAAGGGTGGCGTATTTTGATTTTCACTGGTCGCTACATATTCGCCGGTGTTGATGTAGGACTCAACTTTTTTGCCTTGCAAGTGAGCCACAATGGCCAGCACCGATTGTCGTCCCATTTCAAATGGATCTTGCAGTACGATACCGGCAACGGATTTATCGGCCAGCCCTTTGATGAGGCTTTCGCTGGAGTCGAATCCCACGAACTTAACCTTGCCTGCCATCCCGGTTTGTACCAGTGCTTCCAGCGTTCCGTTGCAGTTAGGTTCGCAGACCGCAAAGATGCCCGTGATCTCATCGCGGTACTTGTTCAGCACATTCGTGGCGGCTTCCAAGGCGTTTTCAGTGGTTGTTCCTGCATACTGATCTGAGGATAGGATCTTAATGTTGGGTTCGTCCTTAAGTGCGTCCAAGAAACCCTTCTCGCGTTGCTCGGTGCTCTCGCTACCTTCTTTGTAACGCAGCATTACCACACCGCCCTTATGTCCCATTGCCTCGGCCAGGGCTTTTCCAGCCAGCTGACCACCTCGCAAGTTATCGGTTGCAACATAACTGGTGATTTCGGTTCCGGCCGCTAAGCCACTGTCAAAAATGACGACGGGGATTTTCTCCGCTTTGGCTTCTTCCACTACATCCACTAAGGCTTGCGAATGATTTGGCGCTAGCACGATGCCATCGACGCGATTCGTAATAAAGTTCTTTACAACCGAGATTTGTCCGATGGTATCGGCTTCTGTTTCTGGTCCCTTCCAGAGCACTTCGACATTGCCCAATTCTTTAGCGGCCGCCTCTGCGCCGGCGTGTACCGAACGCCAAAACTGGTGGCTGGTCCCTTTAGGGATCACTCCTATACGGAGCTTTCCACTTTTCCCTGCATTGGACGCAGCGGCTTCAGTAGACTTCGAATCACCAGCCGAGGGCGCACAACCAATCAAACCAAGCAAGGCAATGGCCGCCAGACCCATTAAACGAAGTTGCAGGTGGGTGAAGGACGCGAACATGAGAAGAGACTTTCTACGCATGGCAGGACACAAAGGGCACAGATAGCGAAGGGGACACGTCGACCATTTGGAGCCGCGGGTGGGGCAGATCGTACGCCCCAAGCATTCTAGCTGGTCGCAGTGCCAAGGAACATCACCTACGAGTCCGTTTGCGAGCGCAATAAATTCACTTTGCAACAGTTTTTGATTTGACAATTCGAGAGTTTCGTTTTTCGCGATCGCCACCATCCTAGCTTGCTGGGTGGAGCGATGACTGATTAGCTAACTTGTTTAGCTGAAAAGTCGTCACTCCACTGAGTAAACTCGGTGGCGATTGGCGAGAAGTGGCCCCAAAAGCAGCAGATTCCGCCAACTGTTCATCCCGTTTCGATCCCCCCAATTATTGTGTAAAACACTGGGCTCGTTTGGTGCAAAAACTGGCTCCGGTGAATGCCTGCTTACGTCTCCTCAGAACACAGCCGACGCATCGTCTTGGAAAGCTCAATTTTGTGAACGCTGTGCCTCTCATCCAGCTTCGAAGCCTCTCTAAGTCATACGTTGGAGTGCATGCGCTTCGCAATTTGACTTTCGACATCGCGGCCGGGGAAGTCCACGCGGTTTGTGGTGAGAACGGAGCTGGAAAGTCGACCTTGATTCGATTGCTAACCGGTGTGGTATCGCCTGATGAAGGGGAGATCTTGGTGCAGGGGGAGCGATTGAGGACCGGCCACGTCCAGAGCTCCGAAGATGCGGGCATCGCGGTCATGCATCAAGAATCATCGATCTTTCCTGATCTCAATGCAATTGACAATATCTTTGTTGGTCGCGAAATCACTTGGTGCAACGGTTGGCTGCTTGATCGAGCCGGGATGAGAAAACGGACGCAAGAGTTACTTGACCGACTCGGGGCTTCGATCGATTTGGAAACTCCGGTTGGAGAACTCTCGTTAGCCCAGCAGCAAATGGTTGCCTTAGCCCGAGCACTTTCGAGAGAATGTCGCTTGCTGATCATGGACGAACCTACTGCGTCCTTGTCCGCCAAAGAAACCGAAACTCTGCTTAACATCGTCAGGCAATTGCGAGCCGACGGAGTCAGCATCCTCTACGTTTCACATCGACTCGAGGAGGTGTTTGCGATTTCTGATCGTGTCACTGTGCTTCGCGATGGCCAGTATGTTTCGACAAGCGAGGTGAATGAGTTAGATGTCGAGATAGTGATTCAGTTGATGGTTGGCCGCAGTATCGAGTCGGTTCCACGCACTGAATTGACAACCAAGGGTAAGCCCATGCTGGAAGTCGAACAGCTGACACGCGCTGGAGCATTTCAAGCGGTGACGTTTTCGGTCCATCGGGGGGAAGTTGTGGGGTTGGCTGGGTTGGTTGGATCAGGACGTTCTGAGATTGCCCGAGCGATTTTTGGAATCGACCCATTTGAATCCGGAGCCATTCGCGTCGATGGTCAACCGCTTTCCCAAAACTCGGTAAAGGCGTCCATGGCGGCTGGAATTGCCCTGGTACCCGAAGATCGTCAGCACGAAGGACTGGTACTGGAAATGACGGTGGCTGAGAATCTGTCGCTTGCAAAGCTCCCGGCGATTTGTGGATGGGGCTTTGTAATTCGTCATCAAGAAGCCGCCTTGGTAAACGACTTTGTGAGTCGACTTTCGATTAAAGCGGCCTCACCTCAAGTAGCCGCCGAAACACTTTCCGGTGGCAATCAACAGAAGATCGTGCTTGGCAAGTGGCTTGCGCAAAACCCCAAGGTCCTCATCCTTGACGAACCGACACGCGGTGTTGATGTGGGGGCAAAATCTCAGGTGCATCAAATTGTTCGAGAGCTTTCCAAGTCAGGAATGGCAACCTTGGTGATCTCCTCGGAGATGCCCGAGCTACTGGCGTTATGCGATCGATTGCTTGTGATACGGGAAGGTCGCATTGTCGGTGAACTAGCGTGCGCTTCCGCGACTCAGGAAGAGGTGCTCGCGTTGGCGTTGCCGGATGCAGGGAAGGAAGCCAAACGATGACAGGGATAAAGCAGTTGGGCACGTGGCTCTTGAGACAACGCGAAGTCGGGCTGGCACTGCTGATCTTGGTGATCATGGCAGTGGTCGGTTCGATCGACAGTGGATTTCTTACTGCCGGCAACTGGAACGATATTCTAGTTCGCTGTGCTCCCACCGCCATTGTGGCTTGCGGTGTGATGTTAGTGATCCTGACGGGCGAGATCGATATCTCCGTTGGCTCATTGATGGCCATGCTGGCGGCCTTCATGGGAGTCATGATATCCGAACGTCATTGGAACTTGGGGGTTGCTGTAGGGATTCCTGCCACCCTGTTGGTTGGTCTGTTGATGGGCGCGTTCACGGGTATGCTCGTGACGGTGGGGCGAGTTCCATCGATCATCGTGACCCTTGGTCTACTGACGGCGTTACGCGGCTTTACGATTCTGATGATGGGTGGCACAAACATCGACGGATTGCCCAGCAGCCTAACTTCGCTGGCGAAGCAAGGCATCGGCGGGTTGCCGCTGGGAGTTTGGACAGCGGGCGTCGTCATCGTCGCGACGGCAACTCTGATCACTTGGACTCCCTTAGGTCGCAGAATCTACGCGCTCGGAAGCAGTCGAAAATCAGCAAAACTGACTGGGCTATCCGAACAACGACTAAAGCTGTTCGCGTTCACTTACACAGGCTTCTTAACCGCGTTAGCCACCGTAGTTGATATACCAAGATTACCCAAAATCGAATCGGGTATCGGGTCTGATTTCGAACTGTTGGTTGTCACCTGTGTCGTGGTCGGTGGCGTGTCCATCTCGGGTGGTCGCGGTCGATTGGTGGGCGTCATCTTAGCGGTTGTGTTGATGACGATGGTCCGACCGGTGTTGACCTTTCTGGACATCGGTGAAGCTGGCGAGAAGTGGACCAAGGCCATCCAGGGGCTGTTCATCTTGTTGGCAATCGTGAGCGACAGTTTGATTGCGCGGCGAACGAAGCGGGAATACTAAGTATGAAGTCTTGGCAGATCTTTGCTCGTTTTCGGTGGTGGCATGAAGTAGCCATCGCTGTGATGCTGGTGGGTTTGCTCGTCGTGGCGGGCTGGCTTATGCCTACGTTTCTTAAGGTCGAAAGCCAACTCACGCTCTCTCGGCAACTGTGGGAACTAGCCATTGTCACGTTGGGCATGACCCTGATTGTGATCACTGGCGGAATCGATTTGTCGGTAGGAGCAACGATGGGCTTGTGCGCTGTTGTGTTCGGGATGTGCTTTACCGCAACCAAGAGTCTCGCGCTGGCAGGTTTGGCATGTCTGATCACGGGTTTGGTGTGTGGAGCCTTGAATGGCGTGTTGATATCGAAGTTCAAGGTGCATCCGCTGATTATTACGTTGGCCACTTTCGCGGCGTTTCGAGGGATTGCGGAAGGGATTAGTCAAGGTGCTGCCTATTCGCAGTTTGGCGCGGGGTTTGGTCAGCTCGCGCGAGGTTCGTTATTCGGAGTTCCCTATGCGGGCTATCTCTTCGCCGCACTCGCACTCGGAATTGGAGTCTTTCTGGCAAAGACCTCACACGGCCGCTTTATCTATGCAATTGGGCACAACGAAACGGCCGCTCGGTTTGCAGGGGTAGCCGTCGATCGGATCAAGTTCTGTCTCTATGCGTTATCCGGTTCGCTGGCTGGTCTATCTACAGTCATCTATGTTTCTCGCTTCGATACGGCTCGCGCCGATGCCGGCAAAGGACTTGAATTGGATGCGATCACTGCGGTGGTTGTGGGTGGAACGAGCATCTTCGGCGGACGGGGGAACATTGTCGGCTCCGTCTTGGGATTGCTGTTGATTCATGAAACTCGACTGTTCGTCAGTCGCTACTGGCGGATTGATGAATTACGATCGATCGTGATCGGCATCTTGCTGATTGTGTCGGTGCTGTTATACCGAGTACTTGTGCGTAAAGGTCGCGATTAAGCGAACGATTCTAGTCCCACGAAAGGCGTAGTGAGGAATTTCCCATGACAGTTCGTAAGATGTTGATTGCGAGTCTCTGTTTGGTCGGGCTGTTTATTGCCGGATGCCAGCCGAGCCAACCCAAGGGGGGCTCTGAGGCTGGTGGTAGTAGCGGCACTGGCAAAAAGATCACGATCTGTTTACTGCCGAAGATCAAGGGCATCAGTTACTTTAGTTCCTGTTACAAAGGTGCGTTGGAAGCAGCCCAAGAGCTTGGCAATATCGAATTGATTTATGACGGTCCAACCGACGGCGATCCCAAGAAGCAAGCGGAGATGATCGATCAGTGGGTTGTTGACGGAGTGGATGTTATCTGTGTCTCACCCAACGCCCCTGACGTTGTTGCCAGCGCCATGGCAGAAGCGCGGGCGGCTGGGGTCAAAGTCATCACCTGGGATGCGGACGGTGCGCCAGCGTCACGCGAACTGTTTGTCAATCAAGCGACGTCACAGGCCATCGGTGAGGGGATGGTCAATGCAATGGTTAAGGATTTGGGGCCAAACGCAACCGGCGACGTGGTGATCATCAGTTCCGATGCAACTTCAGCCAATCAGAATGCCTGGATCGAGGTTATGAAACCCGCTTTGGCAAAAACGCAATTGAACCTGGCAACTATCAAGTACCCCGGTGAAAACGCCAGTAATGCGTTAGCCGATGCGATCGATGTCATCAAGAAGTACCCGCAGTTGAAAGGGATCTTTGGTATCAGTTCTGTATCCTTCCCCGGTGCATCCGAGGGTGTTGAACAGTCTGGGAAGTCCGGCGAGATTCTCGTGACTGGCTTGTCGACGCCGAATGACATGAAGAAGTTCGTGCAGAATGGAACCGTCAAATCCGTGGTGCTGTGGAACACAATTGACTTGGGCTATTTGACGGTTTACGTCGGCGATGCGCTGGCTAGAGGTAAGCTTGAAAAAGGTGCGACCAAGATAACCGCAGGTCGACTCGGCGAAAAGCAAATCGTGGGTGACAACGTCATGCTCGGAGATATCTTGGTGTTCACCAAAGACAATATCGACCAGTATGACTTTTGATCAGTTGTTCTTCTTGGTTGGCCGGAAAGGGTTTACCCAAGAGATAAAGGAACTCGGGTGTCGAGTTTGAATCCACACTCGCCCCTGTCCTGAGAATTGGCAGACTAAACCTTCGCCACCAAAGAACAGTGATTTGACTTTCCCGCCCGCGCGCAAGCCCGGCAGGACAGTGACTCCATATTGCAGCGTATCTTCAAAGGCCACAACGTAACCGGTATCGACGTAGTATTGATCCGTTACGTCCACGGATAGGATTGCACCATAGGAATTGAAGAACAGGTCGCCCGTACCGGAGGCTTTCAACAACACGAGTCCTTCGCCGCTGAAGAAGCCCTTGGCGCCTTGCCACTTACCGGTCAACTCGACGCCTTCGCTGTGCAGTAGAAAGGCGCCGCGTTGCAGGTAGAGTGAATTGTTTTGCAGCGAGTAGTGCGCCACATCGCCTTGAATGCCGGGCGCGAAACTCGCCTCACCTGGACCAGTGGCCGCTTCCAGCGTATTGATGATGACGCTTTCACCGCCCAAGGCTCGACCGAGAGTTTTTCGAAAGCCTCCCTTGAGACCGGCTTTCAATTTGATGGTGGGTGTCATCGCGGCCATCGCGGACGGTTCTGAGTAGACCTTTTGGCCTTGCTCCATCCGCAGCGTTACCAGCGAGAAATCAGGTCGTTGGCTGATCTCGTAAGAGAAGTTAGGCGAAGCCCCTCGCAACACTTCATGGCTAACTTGGGGTTGATTGGCGGCTCGCGGCGGCTTGGGTTTGGGGCGTTCAAACACTTGAGCTTGAACAACTTCAGCGGAGATGACATCGTTTTCGACAAACCGGGCGGTGACAGGCTGAGCTTGAATTGGTTGGGTTTGAATTGGTTGGGCAAGTACAGGTTGAATTGGTGCAGGTTGATGCACGGTGGGAGCGGTTGCGACTTGCGATGGCAGTGGCGTTGCCAGTTGAGGTTCAGGTGGAGCCTCTTCGACCAGTTCAACTTCTAGAACAGGGAAGGGAATCTCCATGGTCCCTTGGCACTGTTTGCATTTGGCTTTCTTGCCTGCAAAGTCATCGGGGACGCGGTATTTTTTCTGACACGCTGGGCAATTAAAAACAATCATGGTGTTAGTCCTGGTGATTTAGCGTGGTCGCAGTTTGGGGCCGAGCAACTGGCCGAAGCTGGGTGGGTTGTGCGATTGGCAGTAGAGTTTGCCTTGGCCTTGGAACTTGCAAACTAAACCTTCGCCACCGAGGAAACTCGAAATCAGACTTTTGCCCGCCTTGCGAATCGTGAATTGAAGGGTGTCTTCGAAAGCAACGATGTGTCCGGTATCGACGATGTAGTCGCCATTCACTTCGACTTCGTAGATCGCGCCAAAGCTGCTGAGAAATATATCGCCCACGCCACTGCATTTGACCCAAAACATGCGTTCGCCGCTGAACAGGGCTTTGCCTAGACCTTGCCAGGTTGCATCGATTTCAATGCCTGAACTCGACGCAAGCCAACTGGAGCCTTGCACGATCAAGGCGCCTGCCCGCAGAGGGTGATAAACGATATCACCACTGAGTTGTGGGCCGATGATGAGCGACTGGTTGGGGTGCGTGGCCGTGAAGTGATTGAGAAAGAAGTTCTCTCCTGCAAACATGCGTTTGAGGCCTTTGATCAATCCCCCGCCGCCTCCTTTGTTGCGAGTGGTGGTTTCAACTACGAAGCCAGGAGTCATCGAAATCATGGCTCCTACTTCGCAGGTAAAAGCCTCATTGGCTTGGAGCATCAGTTTGGCGACTGTAGAAGCGGGTCTTGCAAGTAGTTCGTATTGCATTGGTTGACTTCAATAGAAAGTATTCGCAGGATGAGGCAATGCCTAATACAAATGAGCATTCGTCCAAGCAGCTAAGCCATCAAAGGACCGGGATTGCATATAGATACGGCCGGGACCATTTAATTTGGTGACCAACCCTTCTCCACTGAAGAAAGAAGAGATGATTCCGCCAGCTAGAGCCACGCGAACCTTCACTGTTGGTTCATAAGCGACCAGGTGGCCGCTATCCACGATGTACTCGGAATCGATCTCGCGCTGGAAGATACCACCGTAGGCTCCAAACCAGACGCGTCCGGTACCGCTCACCTTCAGCCGGAAGAGACCTTCGCGGGCGATCAGCATTCGCCAACCAGCCCAAGATAGCCCCAACTTCACACCGGGCTCGCAAGCGATAAAGGCCCCCGGTTGCAAGTACATCGTATTGCCATTCAACTCAAGGCAGTCGATGTCGCCGGGCAGTGGCTGTGTCAGTCGCAGTTCACCTTCGGTAGCGGTGGAGAACACGTTGATGAACATCGATTCACCACCCAAGACTCGCTTCAGTATTGCTCGGAAGAAACCACCGCTCCATTTGGTGTCGATCTGAACTGAAGTACTCATACTGGTCATGGCACCCGCTTCAGCGATGAACTTGTCACCTGCACTCAAGCGAACGACGATATTTGCGAAAGAAGGTTTGTTGACGATCTCAGCTTGCATTTAGTGCCTTTCTGGTAGTGAATGCTATTTCTTACTTACATCCTTACCAACCCGCTTTTGAATGTCGCTCCAATCTAATTCAAGAGGTACTGGTACGCACGCAGGCAGCGATGAAATTAATTTCTCGAGGGCCTTGATGCGGTCTTCGTGCTGGGGATGCGTGCTGATCCAAGCCATTGCGTCGGGGATATCCCCTTCTTCATGTTTCAGAGTTTCAAAGAACTTGGGTAAGCCCGAAGGATCAATTCCGGCTGCGTTCAGCATTCTGACTCCCTCGGCATCGGCCGCAGACTCTTGTTCGCGACCGTAGCTATTGACCGATGCCAACTGGAACAGCTGCGCACCGGCGGCGATGACTCCTTCTGTGTTACCGATCAGCAATGTCACCGCCGTCGCCATACCTAGGCTTTGCCCAAAACGTTCGAGGCCATGGCGCAAAGTGGCGTGGGCCATTTCGTGTCCGAGCACACCGGCGACCTGTTCAGGTGACTCGGCCTTCTCGATCAGCCCCGTAAAGACAACGATTTTTCCACCAGGCAATGCAAAGGCATTCACCATGGGGGACTGGAAAACATGGACGTCAAATTTGAGTCCCTTGATCGCGGCGTGGGGTGCGAGTCGATCGACCATCTTTTGGATAGCCTCTTTGACGACGGGGTCATGGACTTCGGGCCCGCCCACATCGATATGCTTGTACGCCAAATCGCCGATCTGCTTGTCAACCGAGATGGGCAAAGCTCTAGCTGCAGCCTGTCCAGCAGCTCGCACGCCGTAGTAGCCCACGACCAGTAGCAATACTGAGCCGGCAAGAAACGCGACCAGCCAACCTCTGCCTGACCAGATCTCTTTTCTTTGAAGTAATTGACGTTGCTTGATCTGCTGATCGAGCAGTCCCATGGATGCATCGGCAAGTGTTTTTGAAAACGCGCGTTCTTCGCAGTAGATCGTTAAGCTGCGATCGGCATTTCGGCAAAAGACCATCCGGTCACTGGCGCCGCCAATTTCAATCTTGCATTCACGATAGGGAAGCAGGAACTGCTCGCCGGAGTTAGCGGTCGCAGTGATGCCTTCGCGTGTCAATTGAATCTGAGCGCTGGCTCGCCCGCCCTCAATTGATTCGGAAAAAATTCCGCCGGAGAATGTTTGGTGTATATCCATAGTTTGATTGTTATGACTCGGTCAGCCGCCAGAGTCAAGCAATTTTGGTGTTGCCTTGGATTCCTGCGAGATGGTTTCCGCTCAGAATACCTCCGAGCGGAAACCTCAAGCTGAAACCTGTCGGGATGGGAAAATGGGATCCATCCGACAACCCGGCTACTTGTTATTGATCGTTACGCCCGGCCAATCGTCGGTGCGGAACGGTGTTAGCGGCAAGCCGGCTTTGGAGAACATGTTGCAGACTGGGTTATCGGCCCAGGCGTAGCGCACTGCAACTGGATTTTCGACTGCTGGGCTCGAGACTTCGATACGACCGTCAGGCAGCGTTTTCGCTTTGGCCCAAACGAACTTCTTGTCTTCGCCTGCGATGGCAAATCCCAGAGGCTCGTTAACGTCAAATGGGCGCCAGCCGCCAGCGACATGATCAAAGCTGAGCACGATCGACTTCTCGACTTTTTCCATCGATTTGTACTGAGGGCTGTGGAAGGGGACGTCAATCTTGTATTCATTCGCCAGAGCCCAGCGAGCTAGACGCAATCCGACTTCATACTTGTTCATGGGATGAATGTCCTTACCTTCGCCGATATCGATGATGACGGCTTCCCCAGTGTGAGGCAATCTGGACATGGTCATCGTTTGAGCTTCGCGTAGTTCGGCCCAATCGCTTTCAACTGGATCCGCCTTTTCTTCTCTGAAGTCAGCCAACTGGACCCAGTAGAATGGGAAGTAACCCTGTTTCCATTCGACGCGCCAGTTGTCGATCATCAACGGAAACAGGTCGCGATATTGATAAGCGCGGCCTGCGTTGGATTCGCCTTGATACCAGATCGCGCCGCGGATGCCGTATCCCAGATGGGACTGGAGGACGCCGTTATAAATGTTGGCTGGACGTTGATTGCCTTTCATCTGATTCTTAAGGCCATCGAGTTTCTTCTTTTCTTCGTCGGTTAACTCGGATTTCCCTGACAGCATCTGGAAGTCAGCTTCGTTCGCTTTCCAGCGGTCCATGAGAGGTTGGAATCTAGCATCGGCTGACAGAACGTCGCGATTGATCCACGCTTCGCAGGCCGAACCACCCCAGGCGTTGTTGATCAAACCAACTGGTACATCGATAGTCTCTTGAACTTGGCGTCCGAAGAAGTAACCGACTGCTGAAAACCCACCGACGTTTTCTGGCGTTGTAAGTTTCCACTGAGATGCTTTGTGCTCCCAGATCGGCTCTTGGGCGCCGACTTGCGGGAAATTGATCATCCGCAATTTGGGATTGTTAGCCGCCAGTCGCTCAAGATCCGCATTGGTTGAGTTATTCACCGTCCATTGCATATTCGATTGACCCGAGCAGATCCAGACTTCGCCAACGAGGATGTCACCGATCTTGATCTCATTTGAGCCTTTGATAATCAGTTCGTGGGGACCACCGGCAGGCAGGGGATCCAATTCAACTTGCCAGAGACCATTGGCATCAGCGGTTGTGTCTTTGGTTTGACCTGCGATTTTTACGGATACTTTTTCGGAGGCGGCAGCTTTGCCCCAGACACGATTTTTTTGGTCACGCTGCAAAACCATGTGTTCGCTGAAAATATTCGGAACGCTGACTTCAGCGACTAGCACAGCCGTTGGCGTCAGGGCAAAACCGGCGGCCAGGACAAGTCGTCCAAGAAAACTTCTGACTTTCATGCTGTTACCTCGGGAGGGAGTTAAGGATGGGAACGAAGGGTACTTATCTTAACTGGCGAAGCCGGCGAAAACACGTGTCAGCTATCGTTAAAGCGATGTAATGAGCCCTTCGAGTGGTGCTAGGGTACAGCCAGCGTTCGTTACGGCGAACAAACGACCGTTGCAGCAGCCCGTTTTGGTGTTTCCTGAGCGTTAGCAGGAGCCCGCTGTAACGCTTTTTCATAACCCCAAGCGCTAGCGAGGGACCTTTCTGCATCTTCAAATCGACGCCGTAACTCGTTCCCTCGCTTACGCTTCGGGTTAGGAAAGCCTGAAACTCGGAACCTCAAAACTTACGCTTCGGGTTGCGAATGGCCGAAACGCAGAGCCTCAAGACTAAGTCGGCGGTTAGTTGTCAGGAGTCCGCTAAGGATGAATATTCTGCGAGTCGCCATTGCAGTAATGCCAAGAACAGAACATCATCGACGAAGGTGGGTTGATAGAACGGTTAAGGCGACACCGTTATGGCGATACGTTATGGCGACACAGTTGGCCGTGGAAAAACTCGTTTAAGGTGATGTATGCTAAGCGATGGGCGATGGATTCGAACTTTGGCGATCTGGTCATTAGTGGGGCTTTGGGGCACTGCTCTGCCGCGGTTGCAGGCAGCTGACACAGCAAGTCCTTCAAGCAACCTTGGGCGAAAGCTCGGGAGTTTTCAACTCACCGACTTCCGTGGTCGTGAACTGACCGAAAAGGACTTTGGCGAATCCAAGGTGCTGGTTGTGGCGTTCCTCGGCGTGGAATGCCCGCTCGCCAAACTGTATTCAGAGCGACTGCAGAAGATTCAAGAGCAGTATGCGGGTCGCGGTGTGACGGTTATCGGCGTTGACGCAAACCAACAAGATTCACTTGCGGAAATGTCCGCACATGCCAAACGTCACTCGATGACCTATACGTTTGCAAAAGACAATCAGCAGGCCTTGGTCACATCGCTTGGAGCAACGCGCACGCCCGAAGTCTTTTTGCTCGATGAACAAAGGTCGGTTCGCTACTTCGGTCGAGTCGACGATCAATACGGCGTCGGTTATGTGCGTGAGAAACCAACAACCAATGACTTAGTGGATGCCATCGAGAGCCTGCTGGCGGGAAAAGAAATTGCAAGCCCGCATCAAGCCGCGCCTGGTTGCTTGATTGGCAAAATCAAACAGCCCAAATCCGACGCGACAGTCACGTACAGCAACCAAATTGCCAGGATTTTTGCGGATCATTGTGTTCGCTGCCATCGTGAAGGGGAGATTGGTCCATTCGCGATGTCTTCGTACGAAGAAGTTGCTGGTTGGGCGGAGATGATCCAAGAAGTGGTGGCTGACAAACGCATGCCACCATGGCATGCTAATCCAGCTTATGGAAAGTTCGCAAACGATTGCTCACTGTCGGATGAGCAATGCAAACTGATCGAACAATGGGTGGCTGATGGAGCACCCGAGGGCGATCGCAGTCAATTGCCGGAACCGAAGAAATACTTGACCGGCTGGCAATTACCACGCGAGCCCGATGTCGTTTTGCCAATTCAAAAGAAACCCTTCACCATCCCTGCTGAGGGAGAGGTGAAGTACCAGTATTTCAGCGTTGATCCGAAGTTCACCGAAGAGAAGTGGATCAAATGCGCTCAGTTGTTGCCCGGCAATCGCGCGGTCGTGCACCATATACTCGCTTTTGCTCGGCCGAAGGGGTCGCGCGAGGGACTGGAAGGTGCGCGTGGTTTCTTGGTGGGCTATGTGCCCGGTTCGCAAGCGGAGCAGTTCCCTGAGGGTATGGCCAAGCGAATTCCAGCGAATAGCGAACTGATTTTTCAGGTTCACTACACGCCAATCGGCACTGAACAGACCGATCTCAGTCAGCTTGGCATCGTGTTTGCTGATCCTAAGGAAGTTAAGCTCGAAGTGAAAACGACAAGTGCCGTTCAACCTCGCTTACGCATTCCACCCGGAGATGCGAATTACAAGGTTTCTGCACTCTTGCCTGAAAAACTACCTGATTGCCGACTGATAACGATGGCGCCGCACATGCATTTGCGTGGAAAAGCGTTTCGCTACACGGCGGTCTACCCTGATGGAAAGAAAGAGATTTTGCTGGACGTTCCGGCCTATGATTTCAACTGGCAGACCGGTTATCGCGCTGCCGAGCCAATCAAGATCCCAGCTGGTTCTAGGATCGAGTGCGAGGCGGTTTTCGACAATTCGGCGGCCAACTTGAATAACCCAGATCCGACCAAAACCGTCCGCTGGGGCGATCAAACTGACGATGAAATGATGATCGGATATTTCGATATAGTCGTTCCGGTTGGTGAAAGCCCTTCGGCCGATACAATTGCGGTTAGCCGCAGAAAAATATTGGCGGAACAGCTAATTAAGCAAGGATTATTTGAGCGTCTGGACTTAAATAACGATAAGAAAATTGAGCGGTCTGAAGTACCCAACCGGTACAGTGATCGTTTCGATGAATTAGATGCGGACGGTGATGGAGTACTGACGCAAGAGGATATTGAACGGAGTCGTTAAGCTGAGCCGTTAAACTGGGGCGATGTGCCCCGGATTTTGACGGACACACTCTGTAAACTCTTGGGGAATACCATATGAGCCGTCTTCGCTATGTTTTATCGGCCTTAGTCGTTACTGGTACCTTTGTTGGTATAAGTGCCGAGGCTGCGCCACCAACAGGTTGGGATAGCACGATTATTCTGCGCGGTAAGGAACGCGCCGCTGTGAAGTCGATGCCGATCGAGAAGCGACCCATGCGTCCGCTTCACATATACGGCAACACGATCCGTCGTATTGAATATCGTGGCCAACGCTAGTTAGTTGGTTTTGGCTAAGGATACAAGTAAGCATGAAAATCTGAAACGCGATGTGTTGAAACAGCACATCGCGTTTGTTGTTTATGTCTTTGCTAGAACAAGCGATTGTATCCATTCAGCGCTGCCACTCGATAGGCTTCGGCCATGGTTGGATAGTTGAACGTAGTATTGATGAAATACTCGAGCGTATTGTAGGGCGCGGGTTGTTTCATGATCGCTTGGCCGATGTGGACAATCTCGGATGCATTGGGGCCGAAGCAATGGACACCGAGAATCTCAAGCGTCTCTCGATGGAACAGCAGCTTGAGCATCCCGATTGCGCGGCCAGTGATTTGGGCTCGCGCGAGGCTCTTAAACTGCGAATGCCCAACTTCGTACGGCACCTTGGCGGCGGTCAACTCACGTTCCGATTTGCCGATGCTGCTGATTTCTGGGCTGGTGTAGATGCCGGTCGGAACATCGGTGAGTTTCAAGCAGCTGCTTGAACAACCGGTGATATGTTGTGTGGCCGCCCGACCTTGCATGTAGGCAGCGCTAGCTAGGGCCGGGAAACCGATAACGTCCCCTACAGCGTAGACGTTGGGGCATTCGGTTTGGAAGTGGTCGTTGACCTTCAAATGGCCGCGCGTTGAAGGTGTGATCCCGATGTTTTCCAGCCCCATGTTCTCGGTGTTGCCCGAGCGTCCGTTGGCCCATAAAACAATGTCGGTTTTGATCTGCTTGCCACTTTCGAGGAACAGTACGGCGCCGTCATCGTGCCCTTCTAGGTGTTCAAAGGTCTCGTTGTGACGAATGAGGATCCCCGAATCACGCAGGTGATAAGAGAGTGCGTCGATGATTTCATCGTCAAGAAACTCGAGCAGCTTTTCACGTGTATTGACCAAGTTGACCTTAATACCCAAGTTGCGAAACATGGAAGCGTATTCGCAACCAATCACGCCAGCCCCATAGACGGTGATCGATTGTGGTTGGGTTCGCAGATCGAGAATCGTGTCGCTGTCGAAAATGCACGGATGACTGAAGTCGACGTTGGGTGGACGGAATGGTCGGGAACCTGTCGCAATAACAATGTTTTCTGCGCGATACTGCGTTCCGTCCTCGATTTCTACGGTGTGATTGTCAACGAACTTCGCATGGCCATAAATCACAGGTACTTGGTTGCGGTCGTAAAATGTTTGCCGCATGGAGACTTGTTTGGAAATGATTGAGCGGCTGCTGGCGCGCAATTGATCTAGCGTTGGGTTCAGGCGAATCCCCATGTCCTTGAGGATGGGATTATTCATGGCCTCCATCACCGAGTAAATCGAATAGCGGAGCGCTTTGCTAGGGATAGTACCCCAGTGAGTGCAACCGCCACCGATCCGATTGTATTTTTCAAATACGGCGACGCGTTTATCTTCTTTGGCGGCTTGCATGGCAGCACCTTCTCCGCCAGGCCCTGTACCAATAACAATTACGTCGTATTCTGCGGGCTTTACCATACTTCCGAAACTCCAAGCAGCTTTGGGCCATGAACGTGTTCTGTGATTGCGGTGAGGCTGCACCCCGCACCCCGTGTTTGCCTGCCGCGATTAGGTAATCATTTTTCCTATTCCACTGCGGTTCACAAGGCGTCTGTTGACTTGTGAGTTGTTGTTTCAAAGGAATTTGTCATTCGCACTACTGGCTTCAAATGAAGTTGTGTAAATAGCTGCTTTGAATGCCCAATCGAATCAAGTAAACTGGGACAGAATTTTTCGCAGCAACTTGGAAGACTGGGGTAGCAAATCGGTGCTTGTGGGTTTCCATTTTTGCTACATTAAGATTCCGCCAAGCGGCGGCAACTTCATTTCCATTTAAGCTCTTCTCAACTTTCGCAACTATCGCAGCGAGTGATTGACAGCATGATCGAGCTCTTCGAGTTTGGTAAGGACTATGGTGACTTCACTGCAGTGCAATCAGTTTCGCTAAAAATCGATGCGGGAGAAATGTTTGGGTTTATCGGCCCCAATGGAGCTGGCAAGAGCACTTCTATTCGCTATCTAGCAACGCTCTTGAAAGCCTCTCGGGGCGATGGCATCGTTAACGGTCACAGTGTTAACAAGGATCCCATGGCTGTCCGGCGCAGCATCGGCTACATGCCCGACGACTTCGGGGTCTATGACGGCATGAAGGTTTGGGAGTTTCTCGATTTTTTTGCTGTCGCTTATAAGATCGGTAGAACGCAGCGCAAGCAGGTGATCGTTGACGTGCTGGAGTTGCTGGACCTTTCCCATAAGCGCGACGATTATGTCAACGGGCTTTCTCGCGGAATGAAGCAGCGTCTATGTCTCGCCAAAACGCTGGTGCACGATCCTCCCGTGCTCATTCTCGACGAGCCCACGAGCGGACTGGATCCCCGGGCACGCATTGAAGTGAAGGCTCTGCTAAAAGAACTTCGTCGCATGGGCAAGACGATCTTGATCAGCAGCCACATTCTCTCGGAGCTCGCAGACTGCTGTACTTCGATTGGAATTATCGAGCGAGGGCAGTTGTTGATGCATGGCCCAATCGATAGCGTGTATCGTCAGATTCGTCGCAACCGCATCGTCGATATTCGCTTTGTGGATAAAGCTGAAGCGGGAATCTCCATATTGCGATCCTGCCCCGAGCTCCGTGATATCGATATCGAAGGTAATCGCATCACTGCGGAATTCGAGGCGGATGATGCGCGGCTGGCTGAGATCATGGCGCACTTGATCAAAGAAGGCATACCGATGTGGAGCTTCAATGACAAGGAACCAACGCTCGAAGACGTGTTTATGCTGGTGACGAAAGGGCTGGTGACGTAGCGTCGATCAACTACATGATTGAGAAGTAATTCTCGACTGCGAAGTCTATGTATTCAGGCCGAAGTTCCAACCTATAAGCGTGATACAAGCAGTAGTTTCTGACTTGTAACAGCAAGTCGCGAGGATGGCAGTTCCGGAACGGGCGACCAGTTGGTCGATAGTGTTTCTCGATCAAGTAGTTGATCGCTTCCGGAACGTGTGGAATGCCAAGCTTCGGACACATGATCTCGAATAGCTTGCGGAAGGCTTCTTCGCTCGGGTTCGGCACCTCGATTTTGTAGGGAATACGTCGCAAAAACGCATCGTCAACAAGATCTTTGGGTTGCAAGTTGGTTGAGAAGATTACCAATTGGTCGAAAGGCACTTGAGTCTTTTTGCCGCTACTCATATTCAAGTAGTCGTAGCGTTTTTCGAGTGGCACGATCCAGCGGTTGAGCAGCTCGTCGACACGCATCTTTTGGCGACCGAAGTCGTCGATTAGGAGCACCCCACAGTTGCTTTTCAGTTGCAACGGAGCTTCGTTGATATTCGTATCTCGATCCCGCTGCACTTCGAGCATTTCCATCGTCAATTCACCACCAGCGACGATCGTTGGACGGCGGATGCGAACCCAGCGTTTATCAACTTCGGAATTATTCAGAATCCCTTCGCTCTTGGGCTTTGGGGCGCGTTCATGCATCATCGGGTCATAGAGCCGCATGATTTCGCCGTCGATAAGCAGCGCGCGCGGAATCCAAATGTACTTACCAAAGGCGGCGGTGACCCGTTCGGCGATACTCGTTTTACCGTTGCCTGGATAACCGTAAAGGAACATACCACGACCGCTGTTGATGGCTGGCCCGAGCTTTGAGAGCATGCGTTTGTCGATCAACAGATCATTGAAGGCTTCGGTGAGTTGCTCGCGGCGAGGATTCTGGCCTTCAACCGATTGGAGTTTGACGCACTTGCAGTAATCCTCCAAGCGAACTGGGGCGGCACCAAAGTACGTGGTGACCAGAGTGTAGCGACGCGCACGATCGCGTCCTTGATCGGTCAGTGTATGTGTGTAATCGTTGACAGAGTTCGCACCGCGATAAGCGGTAAGTTGCTCGAGCTTCAATCGGTTGAGAATGGGTTCGATCAACCTGAAGGGAAGTTGCAACTGGTCGGCAATCGTGCGTCCCATCGCTTCGCCGCGAGCTAGTAGGAAACGCATCAACAGTTCTTCAACCAGGGCTTCGCTGAGTCCTGCTTCTTCGAGCGTTTTAGGAGCCATGGGTACGAACGGCTCGTCGCGATCTATCGAGGCAGCAGGAGATGTTGGGGAGGCTTGAACGGGTGTGGGAATGGGAGACGCTGGTGCGGCCGCAGGCACTTTTTCGGGGACTGGTAATACCGATTCAACCGATTCTAAGGATTGAGCGCCGCCGGCCGAGAGTTGATTGATTCTCTGGATAAGGGCATCCAAGTGGCTTGATTCGGTTGTGGCAGAGTTATTCATCGTTGTTCAGGTGTGAAGTTGTGGGACATACGCAAGTTCACGAGCGCATCGAATCGTCTGCCAATCCAGTTTCCAGAGATTGGCATCGAACCCTAGGCTACGTTAGGCGTAGGAGCAAATCCGAAGTCGATGAGTATTTCGAATTTAATGATAGAGCGGCCCAAACAGCTCGTTGATTTAACGCTTCTTACGGAAGCGAATGTCGATCAGCTCACTGTGTGCGCACGATTAGTGCCTAAATGAATGAGGACAGATTTTGCGGGCTGAATCGATTATGCCGGGTCTCGGCGAAAGCAGATGTGCTTATGCCACTTGGTGTCGTCAATTGCAGGGAAATCTGTTCGTAAATGCACTCCTCGCGATTCTGTACGTGCCAACGCGGCTTCCGCCATCAGATACGAGACAGTCAAAAGATTCTGGAGTTCCCAGCCCTCTTCAGAGTCGAACCTGTGAACCTGAACATATCGCGAATAAGCACGAATTGAATGCAAGGCTTCTTCAAGTCGATCGCGCCGACGCTGAACACCCACTAGTCGCCACATCACGCTTTGTACGGAGTTTCGTATGTCGGCGATGTCCAGCTGCTCAGACGACTTGTAACTGGAGAGGCTGGTGATGGGTAGCACCCGGTAGTCGTCGGGCATTTCTTTGGCGGCTAAACTTGCTTGCTCGCCGGCTCGAGCGCCGTAGACAAGGCCTTCGAGTAAACTGTTGGAAGCGAGTCGGTTTGCGCCGTGCAACCCCGAGCTGGTGACTTCGCCGGCGGCCCACAAGCCTGGCAATTCAGTTCGTCCATCATGGTCAATCTGGACTCCGCCAATCATGTAGTGAGCGCCTGGGCGTACAGGTATGGGATCGCGCGTTGCGTCGAGTCCGAACTTGTTGCAGGCCGCATTAAAGGTTGGGAATTCTTCAACAACTTGATGGGGCGGCAAGTGACGCAAAGACAGATAAACGCAGGCGTGCTGCGTTTTTTCCATCTGGGCCACAATGGCTTGGCTAACAACATCGCGTGGTGCGAGTTCCAATCTTGCGTCATACTTTTCCATGAATCGCTCGCCATTGCAGTCGAGCAAGTATGCGCCCGCACCGCGAACTGCTTCGGTGACCAAGATACGTGAACTGCCCGCGATGTAGAGCACCGTTGGGTGAAACTGCATGAACTCCATATCCCTTAAGCGGGCGCCCGCGCGAAATGCGAGGGCGTGACCATCGCCTGTCGCAACACGGGGGTTGGTTGATTCGCGGTATACTTGCCCACATCCGCCGGTGCACAGAATTGTTTGCTTGGCCCAGAGCAGCAGTGGTGGTTGGTTGTTCGTTGAAACAATCGCACCATGGCAGCGACCTTCGTAAGTCAGCAGATCAATGGTGAAAGTGCTTTCCCAAATCTGAACATTTTCTCGTGCACGCGTGCGTTCGATGACGGCGCGCATAACCTCACGACCGGTGGCGTCACCAAGGGCATGAATGATGCGTTGGTGGCTATGTCCACCCTCGCGACCGAGCATGATTTGTCCTTCACGTCGATCGAACTGCGTGCCCCATTCAATCAGCTCTGCCACGCGCTGTGGCGCTTCATGAACAACCAGATCGACGACCGATTCGTCGCACAGCGATCCGCCAGCGGTCAGCGTATCTTGGACGTGATCTTCAAAGCGATCTTCGGGGTCCCAAACACTGGCGATGCCGCCTTGAGCGTAGTTGCTGTTGCTCTCCTGGAGTTTGTCTTTGGTAACGACAACGGCTCGCAGTGATGGATCGACGGCATTGGCGGCCCGCAGTCCAGCCAGTCCACCCCCGATAATCAGTACATCCGTAAAGTGATGGGACAACTGTTTGGGGTGGAAATCAACCAAATAACGGGTGGTCGTGGGGCCGGGCAAGAATGTGTCAGGAAGTTTGAATTCGGACATGCAATTTCTCGGGGGTTGTGGGAGGCTGCATTATAGTAGAGTAGCAGCCCCCAACCAGCGGCGTATTCGTCACCCGGTCGGAACGATCGCATGTGCGGAGACGTTGAGTCGTAAGTTTCTTGATGAATAAGACACTAAAAGGGTCGGCCTTGCCGGTTCGAACGAGCTACGCCCGAGTCTCTCGCCCGTCGGCAAGGCCTTCCCACTAGTAATGACCCCAAACGCTTGGAGTTTGGGACATAAAGTGTCTGAAATTGCCTAAAGCTTTTCCGGTTTTTGTTTGCAATTGCCAAAAACCATCTTTTTTTGCAGCCCCCCGCAATTTCATAACCTAGGCTTCAGATGTGACTTGCCCTCACTCCGAGGCAGGTAAGCTCACTGCGAATAGTCCACTGCCCCATCGCCATGCGAAACCAATCGAAAACTCGAAAATACCGTCGCACCCAAAGGACCGCCGCAGCCCTTGTGGAGCTAGCGATCTGCTTGCCACTTATCGCCTTTTTGGTAGGCGCCACCGTTGAAGCGTGCGATCTGATTTTTCTCCGCAATTCGCTGGCCACCGCCAGCTATTCTGGGACGCTCGAGGTAAGCCGAGCTGGATGTACACAGACATCGATCACGAACCAGATTACTCAAGTTCTGAATGCTGCGCAGGTCAAGGATTTCACGATCTCAATCACCAAGGCCAATGGTGGCTCATTCGCCACTTCAGTCAAAGGTGATTTGATCAGGATTCAGGTCTCTGCTGTCTCTGCGAGCAACTTGCGGATCGGTCGGTTCATCCCCACAGCCGCGGGCTCCATATCCGTGCAATCCATTGCAATTCGCTGATCTCTTCCACCCCAAGAGGCATAACCCATGAAAAACTTTGCGAAAAAACTTGCCCCGAATAATCGCAAAGCGGCAATTCTGACCCTGTTCATCTTCCTGTTACCTGTGCTGTTGATCATGCTCGGCTTCTCAGTCGACTTGGCTTACATGCACTTGGTGAAGACTGAGTTGCGTTTAGCATCTGACAACGCGGCCCGCGTAGCCGCTGATAACCTGTCTCGCTACGAAGACGAGTGCGATGCGAAGGATGCTGGTATCAATGTTGCCAAGCAATTTACTGTTGCTGGTTCTCCATTGCGTCTGCGGTCGGACGATTTCGACTTTGGTCGTGCGACAGCGGATGAGAATGGAGTATTCAACTTCAATCCCAACGGATCGCCGTACAATGCAGTCCGAGTCAACGCGGTTCGGAACGCAAAGAGCATCGACGGCCCTGTTCCGTTATTCTTCAGTCGCCTAGTCGGCAACAAAGAGTTTACGCCTGAGATTACCGCCATCGCGTCGTTTATCAACGTAGACATCTGCTTGGTGCTCGATCGTTCGACCAGCATGAAGTTCCGGGTGGATTCAAATGAAACGGGTATGTCGTTGAGTGACCGTCGTTTCTGCCGAGCACCCAACGGCAGCTCACGCTGGGCCGCGTTAGATAAGGCGGTTAGGGTCTTTCACGATGAACTACGCAAGAACACCGCAGAGGAACAAATCAGCGTTATCACCTTCGGCAGCGACTTGGATAACGTGCAACCAGGCCTGTGTGGGCGTCTCCCCTCCGCCTCACTTGACCTGCCACTGACCACGAATATTGATTCGGCTGACGGTACGATCAATACGCTCAGCAATAGCGTTTGGAACGGGAACACAGAAATCGCTGCAGGCATTGACCTTGCCGTCGCTGAGCTTGCGAGTCCACGAAGCCGACGATTTGCGGACCGAGTTATGATTGTTCTCACCGATGGGTTTCCAACAGCCGGGGACGCAATCGCATCTGCGGCTAACGCTGCCGCCCAACGAATTACCGTGTATGCAATTACGTTTGGGCCAGACGGTGACCAAACCTACATGAAACAGGTTGCTGCGGCTGGGCATGGTGAACATGCTCATGCGGCTACTGAAAACGAGTTGAAAGCGATTTTCAAGCGTTTCGCAGCTAAAGCAACAATCTTAATTCAATAGTCCGAAAGAAACCGATCATGCAAATGCGAACCAAAACTCGCTCAAGACAACGAATGCATAACCGCTGGGCGGCTGCAACCGTAGAGTTCGCGCTGTGCGCTCCTGTGTTCTTCTTTCTCGTTTTTGGCGGGATTGAACTCAGCCGAGTTAACATGCTAATCCACACCGTTGAGTCGTCGCTGTTACAAGGCGCTCGACGCGGGATTATCCCAGGCGCAACTGCAGACCAGTGCCGTAAGGCGGCGCAAGATGTCCTCGATATCGGAAGAATCCGTACGTCGACTATCACTGTCTCGCCTTCAACGATTACGGACGCGACCACCAGCGTAACGATCTCTGTTTCAGTTCCGCTGGACGGAAACGGCTATCAAGCCTCATCCATTTTCTTGGGCAAGACGATCTCGCGAACCGCTACACTGAATCGCGAAAACTAACTGTCAACACAGTGATGATTTACGAACAAGGGCCTCGGAGAAATCCGAGGCCCTTCGTCGTTTAGTAACTGCGCATAGGGCACTGTTTTGCCGGCTGCCCATCCTTGCTAGGGCTGGAATGTCTTTGAAAACTCCCGCAAATCAACGTTTGGATCATCGCCTGTTGGAGGCGGCATGTAGATCAATGTTAGCAAGTTATCCGTCGCTAACTGTTGCAAGTGTTGATTGAGCTGATCTTCGCCGTCAACCAGTCGTTTCGTCGCTGACTCGATGAGCACGCACGGAAGCTCGCCTTCTTTGGGCAATCCCTTGACATAGCGATCAATGAACCGTGTCAGTGCATCCGCGGTGAACCGCTGATCAAGATTGCTAAGGTGGAAGGGTTTCTCAGAATCATCGATGGCAATACGAATGACATTGACGGGGATGCGTATGGTCGCGCCTTTGCGTTGCGGTGGCGCTGATGTCCAAGCTTGACAGGTTGTGGCGATTGATGCGAACCCCAGCACAACAACACTTGCATAGAACATTGGTCGACTCATGTTATTCACCCCGTAAAATCGATTGTGTTCAAGTACAGTCACTCTAAAGAAAAAAGTATAGCCTGTTGCGAAACTCGCCTGCAATCAGACTTTGCAAAGCTGTGTTTAGGCGATAATGCAACCCGGCATGACTGAATGCACGAATCAGGGACTAACTCGAAAAACGATGCTGAAATTCACAATCCGCTTCTAACTTCTACAGCGGTGCCGGTAGATCTCGACGACTGAATGCTATGAAAGCAATAGCGTAAAAGACTGAGCCAATACCAAGTAGAACGCATGTGATTCCCAAAGGCCCTAAGCCCAGCGGCAAAACACTGGCGGAACTGAGCATCGCCCAGCTCGAACTCGGCTCGACGCGTTGCAATTGCACGATCGCGTCTGGCTGGTAACAACTGAAGAATGTCAGGGCAGCGCAAAAACTAGTTGCCGCAGTCGATTTGCTAAGCAAGTACAACAACAGTTGAACTACGTAAGTGCTGACCACGATACCAATCGTTCGCCAACGAAAGCGATCAAAGGCACTGCACATCACGCTGAATGAAAGCACCACGAATCCAAAGCCAAACAAATTGAATACTGGCGGCAAAAACAGGCCGGCGTCGATACGGTCGCGCAGCGGGACGGCCACCGTTTTCGAACTGCCGACTTGCACGGGAATCTTTAGTGGCACGTAGGGTACGGAAAATTCGACTTTCGGAGTAATTGTCTCTTTGACCGTATTTGTTTGTATTCCGAGAAAAAGTCCCAGCCAAACGCATGAGCACAATCCCAAAAGTCCCGCCACGCAAACCGCTCCATGCAGGATCATCAAACGCGCGCGACCTATGGGCAAAGACAGTAGCAATTCCAAGGTTCCACGATTGATTTCTCCGCTAACGACATCAGAGCCACGAGCGATGGACCACACCAACACGCAGAGGATCAAGACGGGTTCATCAAAGGTCATCGCCACACTGCCAGCATAAGTCAGCAATTGCGAGAGAGGAACCGGCGAGAATTTCTCAAAGGGCTTGAGTTGATCAAGGAAAACTTCGAAGCGTTGAAGCTCGAATTGACAAACAATCCAGACTCGCACCCAACAGAAGAGCACCAACATGGCGGCGCAGGCGGACCACAATAGCAGCGATTCGTTAACGTATTTCTTTAACAACAACCGGATCATGCTGGCGACCCCATCATCGTTGATGAAGGCTGCACATGGCTGGGTGCATGGTAACGTTCGTAGAGTGCGCGCACACCAGCGTTGTCGATGGTCATGTCTTCCAGTCCGAAGGTGGACAACCAGCTGAGCCATTGTTTGGGCGAGCCGCTCAGTTGCAATTCAATCTG
>JANRMD010000005.1:0-9514 GCA_033761895.1 Pirellulaceae bacterium
TCGAATATTTGAGCAACTCCTCACTCGATATCTTCTGATCGAGGTTTACGTCGATTTCATCGCTTACTGCAAATGGCATCTCGTCAGGACTGAGGAAGCCATCCTGGTCGGCATCAAGCGAGCGTACCTTGCTTGCGATCCACTGAGTCTGAATCTGTTGCTTCTGTTCCGTTCGCAGTTGTTTGACCATCTCTGCGGGCAGGAGACTCTCGGCTCGAGTGGCGATTGCGATCGCTAGCAGTTCCGGCTGGGTTATCAACTGCGCGTTTAAGTAACGCACATCACCGCTAGGCCATGCAATAGAGATAGAAGCCATGTTGCCAGGTGATGATACGCGGACTGATCGGTTGGTGCGAGCTCCGCTTTCGGTGCTGAATGGATCCATGGCCAGCTTTACGCCAGCTTGGGTAGCCTTGTCGTACACTGACCGGTGAATGGCTCGAATGGATGGGAAGCAACCCTCGGCCACCTTGAAGTTCGCGACCAAATCAAACAGTTCACAAGTTAGTAAACATTTGGCGGGGCTGTTGTTGACGGCGATGGTAGTCTGGTAATCCGCGAAGAGTGGTGTCTTGAAACTCGGAATTGAGGCGTCCCCGAACCAGTGATCGACTTCCACCAAGGTCAAGAGCCTTTCGGGATGTTCCGCGAGTTCGCGTAAGCGGCGTTCGAGGGCTGAAGTGAGTTCGGGTGAAGGCTCGAAAGCAGCCATACCCGTGCGATCGAAGCCACCGGATAAATCCGCCAGTAGCATAGCCGCCTGCGCGACATAGTTTTCTGGAGTATTTGGATCGATGAAGTACTCTTTCGCTTTGGATTCGATGAGCTCTGCCAATCCGGGGCGCCATCTCGCACCGGCGGCGAGGCCATCTTTAGGAAAGAGCTTGAGCCAAAAACTTGGGCCCAAAGCAGGTTGCAACCGCAGTAGTTCCAAGTACTTGTCCTCGGACGATGTATCAAATGCTTGATCATTCAACGCACTGATAACCCGATAACTCGCACAGTGAATCAGTGATTCGTAGGCACCTGAACGTTCCGCATTAGAAGTTTCCGTATTCGAACGTTCCGTACTAGGCAACGGCTTCAACGCTCCGGGGGAAAGCAACTCTGTTTCAATCCACTTCATAAGGGGCAACAATACGATCGCTGAGTCATGATCGGCACGATTGCCTTCCGCCCGATTCTTTTGGTAATTGACGGTGGTTCCCGACGACATGGCACGTTCGGTCCAGGCTGGATTCTTTGCGTCAAGCGCACTCAATAGATGAGCGACGTATTTCTCGCCTCCACCGGAAACATCCCAGATGCATTCGAATGTCTCCATATCGTGCTCCTGTGGAATTGCGGGCAAGGCGGCGAGCAACGATTTGGCGATACGATCTTGATTCGATGGATCGGCGAGCGAAGTGATGGCTGCGAGGGAGGTTTGGATGGCATTGGGACTGCGCTCGCGAGCGAATTCCGCCAGCCACATCGAAAGCGTTTTCCCTTCATACACCGCCTCAGTTTTCTCCACGTCGGTAATTGCGGCGAGAGGTAACGCACCTTGTCCGGAAGGGGCAATTCCAATGGAATGCACCCGAGCAATAACCGTTTCACCGCGTCTAATCTCTACCTTGTCGCGATCCAATCGAAACTGATCGCTACCCTCTTCAATGGTTACTTCGTAGGAACCCGCATACAGGCGCGTGGCATTCGCGCCAGGAACCAACTGAATTGAATCGTAGACCTTCCCAGCCTTCGATATTTTGATCTCGGTGTTCGCGGCGACCGATTCGATCACCAATTGGCCTTTCTGGGTCTCGATCGTAATGAAGATCCCACCAGCAGCCAGAAGCGCAACCGCGGACATGGTCACACCCCAACTCACGAAAGAACTCCAGTTACCGCGATTGGACTTAAGGGGCGACACCACCGCTTCCTTTTTGGTCAAGCTGCCTGGAATTCGATTCTCGCTGGCTTTAGGTCTTGTCGCAGCGATCTCATCGGCTCTCTTCATCAACTTGGGCAGATCGGAACCAGCCGTAAACTCTGCCAGCATCTCAGCCACATGCGCCGCGCTGGCAGGTCGAGCCGCAGGGTCGCGGGCGAGCAGCGAACTGACCAGTTGCACCAAAGCGGCTGGAGCATCGGGACGCAGAGTATTCAAGCTTGGCGGTTGGCTCGTTGCCAGCAAACGCAACTTGGTTAGCGGCGATAGATCAGGCATAGCGGCCAGCGGGGCTCGACCGCACAACAACTTGAACATGGTCGCGCCCAACGAATACAAATCGGCGCGATAGTCCACCGTGTCGGCACGCTCGGCTTGCTCCGGGGCCATGTAATCGATCGTCCCCATCAGCTGTCCGACCGTCGTCAATTCGGCTGAGGCTTCGTCCCATAAGCTTATCTGTGCCAAGCCAAAGTCCAGGATTTTGACTTGGCCAGTGCGACTAAGCATCAGGTTCGAAGGCTTGATGTCGCGATGCACAATCCCAGCGGCATGCGCATGCGATAACCCAAGGGCGACTGAATGCATCAGGCAACATGTATCCGCGATCGATAGTGGCCCCGTCCATCGCGTCAAGAGACTGAGGTCCATGCCGTCAATGTGCTCCATCACCAGGTAGTGGATTGCGTCCGCCTGGCCCGCGTCAGTCGCATTGATGATTGCAGGATGATTAAGCGATCCGGCGGCGCGAATTTCGCGCTGGAATCGGGCCGTGAATTGATCGTTGCGAAACGCCCGCGCCGATAACAGCTTGATGGCAACTTGCTTGCCCAGTTTTTGATGTCGGCCCAAATACACGGCCCCCATGGAGCCATGCCCAAGCGACTTGATCAACTCGTACGGGCCCACCGTTTTCGGCGGAACCTCGAGGGGCTTCATGGCTGAATCTTCGTCAAGCTGCGTGCCCAGTTCCTTCGCTTTTTCCATGGCATACTGCAGCACGGGCTCGTGCGAAGTAACGCCCGCTTTAGAGCCCGCTTTAGAGCCCGCTTGGATGCTCGTCTGAGCGCCGGAGGTCGGCTCGATCTGCGGCCCAAGGAAGTTGACCAGCGTGTCGGGTTCACTCTCCAAACCGCTCAACGTTTGCTCGCAAGCGTTGCAGTTGAGCACGTGAGCCTCGATGGCTGAACTTTCTTCCTGCTCAACCCAGCCCGCCAAATAACGTTTGAGGGTTTCTCGTGTCCGACATTCGGATGTTTGCATGTTTACGTAGCTCCCAGAGTTCTAGTTATAGCCCACTTCGCAGTTCCAATCCGGGCGATTCAGGATAGGATTTACTGACTTGTCCTAGAACGTTTGGAGCGTGACACGAAATGACAACCGTTGAATCTAGTCGCAACCCTAGCCACTCCAGCAGTGGAGCGACGCGAGCCAGCCTGATCTCCCGGGTACGCTGCCATGAATCCAAAGCCTGGTGCGAATTGGTGGAGCTTTACGGGCCATTGATCGCGCATTGGTGCTATCGATTTGAGCTGGATTCGCATACAACGGCGGACTGCGTGCAAGAGGTGTTTGCCGCAGTTAGCCGTGGGCTCCCGCAGTACAGGTCTCAGCACAATCACGGTTCGTTTCGCAGTTGGCTATGGACGATCACTCGCAATCGAGTAATCGATCAACTTCGCCGAAAGCAGTCGCAAGGACTGGCTAAAGGCGGGACATCCGCCATGGAAAAGCTTCGGCAGATTCCTGCGGCGAACGAAGAGGAGGCTGCTGACGAGCCAAGTTCGGATGAGGAACTGAAACGACTGGTTGCCAGAGCCCTCGAGCAGATTCGCAACGAATTCGAACCGCGATCGATGAACATTTTTCAGCGAAGTGTGATCGACCAAGTCGCGACTGCGATCGTTGCCGCAGAGTTCAACGTCCAACCCGCAACCGTCCGCCAAATTCGCAGTCGCATCCTCCGCCGATTGCGCCAGCAGTTGGGAGACATCGAGAGCTGACATGCCAGAGCTGACATGCCAGCGACAGATCTGGCTCGTTCCGTTTCGAAACTTAGGGGCTTCGTAAGTTTCTACGACTTTTGGGTAACGAAAAACAATAAATCTGAAAAGTCAAATGACATTTGTCAGTGATTTTTGTCGCCGGGCTGGCTTATCTTGCAGACTGGGACTATTTGGGGACGTCATCGTGCCCAGAGCCGGTTGTTGATGGTCACAGTTGCAACAGCGATTGATTTATGGCAGATTGAGGCACCCAGGCACCCTACCTCTCGGAGAAACATAATGGCGATTGAACGACGTGATCTCTTGAAACTTGGCATGGCCAGCGGCCTTGCAGCCCTAACAAGCTCCCGCGCTGATGCCTGGACTACACAGGGAGAAGCTCTGCCGATCATCGACACGCATCAGCACTTGTGGGACTTAGTTCAGTTTCAACCACCTTGGCTGAGCGGTGCAGATGCGAAAATCGCTGCCAAGCACGACATGAGCAACTACTTGACCGAAACGGCTGGCTTGAACGTTGTCAAAGCGATCTACATGGAAGTCGATGTGGCACCCGCCGATCAAGACAAAGAAGCCGACTATGTGCTATCGCTTATCGCTGCCAAGAAGTACCCCACGGTGGCGGCTGTGATCTCGGGACGTCCTGGATCCGACAAGTTCGCCGCTTACATGCAACGTCACCGCGATAACCCGCTTATCAAAGGCGTACGTCAAGTATTGCACGCTGGTTCTGCCGAACGCGGTTTGTGTTTGCAGCCGCAATTCGTCAAGTCGGTTCAGTTGCTAGGCGAGATGGGCAAGAGTTTTGATTTATGCATGCGACCCACCGAGTTAGCCGATGGTGCGACTCTGGCGACGAAATGTCCCGATACGCGATTCGTAGTTGATCATTGCGGCAATGCCGATCCGGCGGCTTGGCAACCCAAAGCCAAGCAAACGTCCGCTCCCGGCCACACCGTTGAACAATGGAAAGCCGACATGGGACAACTAGCCAAGTTGCCCAACGTGATTTGCAAGATATCCGGCATCGTTGCTCGAGCCCCCGCAATCAAAGACTGGACGCCAGACCACTTGGCTCCTGCCATCAATTTTTGCTTGGATGAGTTTGGACCGGATCGGGTTGTATTTGGTGGCGATTGGCCAGTCTGTAAGCTCGGGGCATCTTATGCACAGTGGGTTAGCGCACTGAAGACCATCATAGCCAGCAGGCCACTGGCCGATCAAAAGAAACTACTGCATGACAACGCTGTCAAGCATTACAAGCTGTCATAGCTAGAAACTGACAGATTGATTGTGAATTGATTGCAACACAACTGAACGCTACTTCTGCTCTGCACCTTGATCGGGTGGAGGTAGCTTGGCGGCGTCGCCCAACAAAGTCCGGACGAACTCAACCTTCGGCTTGGCTACCCCCGGACCATACCGCTCCTGGGACCTCACAAAATCATTCAGGTACCGCAGCAGCTCTTTGTCTTCGGGAACTTTGAAGCGATCCCCTTTCTGCAGTATTGGAAGATTGTCAGGCATCGAACCAAAGTTGCGAGTACCAGCCGCTTGGCAAGGGAACCAGTATCCGTTCCCTTCGGCGTCTTCAAGGTAGAACTCAGGGTAGCAGTGCCCTGGAATCCACACACAGCGAGCCGGAACGTCTGCGGCTCGGCATAGCGCGACGAACGTACTTGTCATCTCTTCGCAATCGCCGGTCTTGTCCTTGATCGCTTGCTTGACGCTCTTCAAGTCACCGCGGGTGTACACGATTTTGTCGCGGACCCAATCGTAGAGCATTTCGACCCGTTTCCACTCAGTCTCAGGCTCTTTAGCGTCAATCTCTCGGACGATCTTCTTGACCTCGCTACTGGTCGTTTCAATGTAAGGACTATTTCCCAAGTAGTTTTTAACATCGCGGCCGGGGCGTTTGGGACGGACAAACTGGTCGGTTTCAGTTGGGCCAACGATCTGTGATTTTTCAACGCGGACCTTAATCGTAGCTTCAACCGTAGTACGAGCCGGCAGGAGTGCTGCTTGAAACAAAAGTTGCTTGTTGCCACCCGGTAGATCTCGGAAGCCATGTTGAAACGCGGGAGGAACGTTGACTTCCAGAACTTCGACTTTTTGCTCAGGCCATTCGGCAGGGAAGACGGTGGTTGCCACGGTCGACACCATGTTTTGATCCGCCGGCGAAAGCTTAATGCCGATCAGCATTTCAATTTGCTTTGGTGCAACGTATTGCAAGGGTTGCACTGCGGCCACAGTGTCGTCCGAGCCTTTGGGATCGTCTTTCTCGTCTTGGGCGCGTGAGGACGCCAAAAAGAAGATGCAATGCAGCGAAACGATTGTCAGGAAAAAACAAAACGTTTGAGATTTGAGCATGCGACTTGCCTCCAGAATCAGACACTTGCGGGCACGGGGAATCTGTCAGTACCCGCTAATCAACTACCCAATTCTGCTTGCCTTGCAACTGAAAAGCAAACGGTCCAAAATAGGATATCGCGGTCCCGATTCGACAAAGTAGCGAAGCCGTCAAGGCTTTCGATCATTGAGATTATTTGAAATCACCGAAATGCTTTGGGGCATGTTGATTTTATGAGCCGTCGGCGCCAGCCGTGGGTCTCGAAGTCTGGTGCGTGCATGGACTTGGCTCGTACCAATGCAAGTTGAACTGCTGGTTATTCTGCATTGGCAGCTTTATAGGTAATGAACGATTGCTCCTTCGGTCACCCGCGGCTAGCGCCGTCGGCTCACACTGCCCGCGGCTAGCGCTGTCGGCTCACACTGCCCGTGGCTAGTGCCGTCGGCTAACACTGACCGTGGCGCAATAATCAGCAATTCCTTGACGCATTCCGCTACCCTTAAGCCTAATGCGGACAAATGCTACCCTCCCACTGTCGCGATCCGACTAGCTGATGATGGCGCTAGCGGATGTTGAGGTTGAACGGGAGGTATTGCACTGCGATTAAGGAGCCGGTTGGCGGGCTGGCTGGTTATTGAGTGGAGCCATAGCAGGACCACTACCTACGGGCGCAGGACCTTCACCCATGTAGATTTCGGTTGGGCTGTAGCCATTCGCGCCAACATAGTCGCCCACAATGTCACCATCGTAGCTGGCGTAACCGGCTGCGTTGCCACCTACGCACCCTGTGGTGCATCCTTGAGGCAGTGCAGGCGCTGCGCCGATGCATCCAGCGTTGCCGCATTGTGCACCGCGGAACAAGCATGGCATCCAACCCCGTCCGCATCCTGTGCTCAGGGACAACAACAGACCGAGCAATACTATTTTCTTCATGTTCTCTTTCCCCTGTGGCAAATTCTAGGCAACCGCTAGACTCGATTCCTATCCGCAAAACTCTACGCCACAGCAAACGATGTGCAAACGAAACATGTTGAAATTTTGCAACATTCTGCGACTTTCACTGCTCGAACGCCGATGCAGTGCTGTGGCGTAATGTCCACAGGCATTTTCCGGGACATTACAATCAGAATGATGCGTGCAATCAGCCTTGGCAGGGATGCGGGTTGATTGCGAGCCCAGACGTTCATTTCTGGATGACTCCTGAGGAACATCCTCTTACAAAGATCCCTGCGTCATGAACTCACCAATCGAGTCTCTTCACGTTGTACAATCCCGCACGTTCCTGTGGGTAATGCCGCGGTTCATCGCTGTCGTACTTCTTTTCATCACCGCTCAACAAACCTTAGCCGGTTTTCCAGTACGAGCGGGGGATAGTGTTTGGGAGGTCAGTTCGCGTCACTTGAGCGGGGCTTGCCAGATTGGCACGCCTCTGAGAATCTCCAAAGTAGTCAATTGCAGCTTTCAGCCTAGTTCACTCGAAGAATTCACCGCGGACCCAGTAGCCCTAAGTGCTCCGCAAACCGTCATCTATGTGCATGGCAATTGGATGGAATGGCAGAACGCTCGCGAGCGAGGCATGTATGTCTATCAACTGCTATCGTCACAGACAACACAACCCATTCGCTTGATCCTCTTCTCGTGGCCCAGCGAAAGGGAGGGACGTATCGCACCCGATGTGCGCGAGAAAGCCGCATTGGCGCACGTAGAGTCGTATTATCTGGCTGACTTTCTCAAGCATGTGCCTAATGACCAACCTATCGGAATGATGGGCTTCAGCTTGGGAGGCGCCGTCATTTGTGGCGCGCTGCATATGCTCGGCGGTGGGTCGCTAGATTGCCGAACTCTGCCACAACCGATTGTAGTCCATCAGAATGTTCGAGTCAGTTTGGTTGCGCCCGCGTTCGATCGCGATCTGTTGGTTCCCGGCGGGAAGTACGAGTTAGCATTGGGCCAAATCGATCGCTTGGTGAACCTCTACAACTCTTCAGACCCAGTGCTTAAGCGATTTAGATTTATTGATCGTGGTTCGCATGAAGCGGCTGGATTTCTCGGTATCAATTCGCGCGGCGGCAACCGATTGCTCACCGCCCCGAATGTGGTTCAATATGATTGCTCAAGAGCCGCAGGTCGAACTCATAACGAAGTCGACTACTATCGCAATTGCCCATCGGTCAGGAACGCTCTCCAGAATGCATTGATCAGTGACCTGCAGTTAACAGCGGACTGACTTTATGCGAACTAATTTTAAGTGAACTGATGCTAAGTACTTCGATTGCCTGGAAGAATGGCCAATGGCTTCCGCTCAGCGAAGTTCACTTCTCGCTTGACGATTGGGGTGTATTGCAGGGCGCCACAATTGTCGATCGCTTGCGCACCATCGACTCGTACCCTTTGGACGTAGCCCTGCACATGCAGCGATTAACGGCCAACTGCGAGGCAATTGGAATTCATTCAACCGAGCTCGATCAGCTCGGCGAAGTCATTATTGAATGCGCACGCCACAATCAATCGCGATTGCCTGATCGAGATTTCTCGCTGGTCGTGCTAGTCACCCCTGGCCAAACCTCGGTACCTAATTCGCCAACCATCATCGTGCATGTCCAGCCACTGAAGTGGACCACCATTCGCCACTGGTACCAACATGGCCAGCCCTTGGTAATCGCTTCCAATCGCAATGTGCCTCGGGAGTGTTGGTCGCCCCAGTTGAAAACCCGTTCGCGATTGCAGTACTATCTGGCCGATCAACAAGCGCTTCAAATCAGCGGTGTGCACGCGGGTGCCATCCTGCTGAATACAGAGGGTTACGTTACTGAGACTTCAGCGGCCAACATTGTCGTGGTCGATCAAGCCGGGAATCTCTACTGCCCGCCAGAAGAGAGTATTCTCGGCGGAGTTAGTTTGATACGGACTCTGCGGCTCGCGGAGGCGATCGGATTGAAAATCCTGCGTTGCCCTATTTCGCTGGAGAGTATCGTTGCAGCGCGAGAGGTAATCTTGACTGGTACCTCAGCCTGCATTTGGTCCGCTTCGCAGGTTGGAAACGTGCACTTCCGCAACCCGACGGACCGTCCGGTTTACCGGGAATTGCTAACTCGCTGGATCGCCGACGTTGGCTTTGATTTCTGCAAACGGCCTGCTTGATTGCCACCATCCTAGCTTGCTAGGTGGAGCGATGACTGATTAGCTAACTGCAATGACCAATACTTCCCGCCCCGCCCGTTCGGTTTG
>JANRMD010000006.1:0-15585 GCA_033761895.1 Pirellulaceae bacterium
GACGAAAATGACCGCTTCATCATGATTGCCGCGTCCATCTCGAGTTGCCTCAAGTGGGTCGGTGGTTATTCCAGATGCGTTTTGTTCGAGTGTTGAGTTGGCGATTCGGGCATTGGCTTGATGCACTTCAACAGCGTTGAAGCCAACAATTCCCCCAGGGATACTTGTGCCACCACCACCAAAAGCGATCCTGGCCGAATCAATGCTCAGCGACGATAGTTGCCGTGCGATAATACCGCCCCAATCACCCGCGCGTGGCGTAGTTGCCGAGCCATCATTGGTCGTGTCGAACGTGCCGCCAGCACCATAGGCATCGTCAAAGCGGCTGGTGAAAATGACCGGGAGATCAGGCGTACCTTCAGCGATCAGTTGTGCACCAACGCCAACTTCAATTCGCGAGTTCGCCAGCTTCATGATGACCCCTGGATCAATCGAAAGCCGTGCATCCGTTCGCGCACGATTTACTGCAGGGCTAAAAGCGGGCAATACAGCCCCCAGGCTCCTGCCCACATCGGTGTAGCTCAGTGACTCACGGTCAAGTTCGGCGACCAGTTGGTAAGGCCCAGCAGCACCTGCTGAACTTCTCCATAGACGACGGCTGACGAAATCTCCGCGTGCTGCCGGCAGGTTATTGATTTCAATAATTCCATTGGCGGTAGCGGTAGCGGCTGCAGTCGGCAGACTTTGAACACCTTCTCCACCGTTGCGATCAACAAACGTGACTCGGTAATGGAACGGTGCCGCCGGAGCTAATGTTCCCGTAGCGGTCGAGGTTGGAACCGGGAATTGAATTAACGACACATCGGGAGCAATCGTCTCCTGAAATGCTCCACCAGGTGTACCGGTGATGATCAAGTTTCCGCCGAGGAAGTAAGTGATGTCCGTGTCGTCCAAGCGGGCCTGAACATTCAGTGTTTGCAGAGAATTGCCCGGCAAAGTCGGAACGCGAATGAAGAGTCCATTGATCGAATTCCTGTCAAGGTTATTGCCACGAATATCGGGGCCCACCCGCACATAATCAGGTCGGTAAATGCCTGTAAGCTGGTCGGAAGGCGATGTGAAGCGAGTTTCCTCAAAGCTATTGGGGTCCGCTGAAATCGCAGAGTCGGCGCTCTGCGAGATCGTGTTGTACAACAGAGTTGGGCGTGCTTCACGCAGATCGATTGGGTTAGTTACCTGATTGGAACTGGTCACTACGATCGGACCACCACCATACTGCATATTGGCATGGGCGATGTAGTTCAGGAAGATACCTCGACGTTCCCAATCACCGCGTCCTTCATTGCGATCGATATCGTTATGCAGCTCAATGCCACCCCAATCACCGGGTTGCGGCGTTGTGTTCAATGGGTTCGTATCAACACCGATCGATTGATCGTTGTAGCTCGTAAAACGCACCGATGTTTTGGGAGTACCCAGAACTTGAATCGACGAGAATCGGTTATCAATGCCCGCATCACGGCTGCCCGTGACGATACGACTACCGCCGATCTTGAACAAGGCACCTGCGTCAATCATCAAAGTGACGCCTTGTGGAACCTCTAGGGTTACACCGTCGGAAAGGTCGCTATTGCCAACACCGCCACGACCAATTTCATAGGTTAAGTTGTCGTTGATGGTGGACAAGCGGTTGTCAGCACCCATGCTACCAACCACGCGAATGATGTCGCCAGGAGCGGATGCGGCAATTGCTGAAGGAATATCCGCAAACGGTGCTGCTGGTGAACCGTTCCTAGCGCCACTAACACCCTTCACAACGTAGATAGTCTTGGGAACATTGGGTGTAGCTACGCCTGTTGAAGGAGCCGCTGCTTGGAACCAGAAATTGAAGTTGCCTCCAGCGTGACCGTCGCCGTCGCCGTCAATTGGCGTGCCAGCCTGATCTACGAGGGTCGCTTGATTATCCGGCGTGAAATCAAATCTCAGTTCGTATCTGCCATCGCTAACACCACCCGAGCCGGTATCGTTTGAGGCTGGGTTGTAATCCTGATTTCCGCTCGCCGTCACGCCAATAACATAAGTTCCTGGCTCCAGGCGGGCTTCAACAAACGAATCTGAGCTGAAGTAATCATTGTTGGTAGAAATGACCGTCAGCGCATTGGTCACTGGATCCTTCTTGAACAACGTTAGATACGTATCAAGGTTGCTGCTATTGGCCAGCCTTTCAGCAATCGTCTCAATGCGAACCACACCAGAATTGTTGGTCACCTGGAATTGATACATGTCCACGTCGCGGCTGTCGGGCCGGAAGAGGTGTTGCCCGTGAACAATGTCGTGGTCGCCGGGGTAAACACGATCCAACGGCGTGCCAGGACCGCTGCCACGCATAACAGTACCGTCAGGCAATTCGGTATCATGTTCCAGCCCGAGCAAATGCCCAATCTCATGCATGGCGACTTCGAAGAAGGAACCACCAAGGCTGTTGTTCCAAATTCTGGAGCCATCCATGATCGCTAAGCTTCCACCGGCGATACCATCTTCGAAAGAAGGACCACCGAGCAAGAGTGGGTACATATCGCCAACGACGATTCTCCAACCCGAAGACTCTGTCTCGACAAAGTCCACGCCCATGTACGCCGAGTAGAATTCGAAAACTTCACGGACCCGTTGCTTTTGCTCAGGCGTAATCGATGAAAACAGTGGCTGACCAGCAGAGTTGAGTCCATAGCTGACGCGCACGCCGTCACTTCGCTCACCGAAGTTGTAGGTGAAGGTGGAAATCCCATTGACGCTGTCTGCACCAGACATCAAGTGACTCTCTTCGGAGCGGGTCAAGTCTCGATGTCCAGGCTCGTTGTTACCGCCCGGATAATCCAAGAGCAACGGAGTTTGATTCAGGATGCTGCCACCGATGCTGAAGGAAGCAGGTGTGGATCCTAAAGTTGGAATGGTGGTTGCGTCAGCGGTGGCCGCGCTACCACCGGCGTCTGCGGGATTAACCGCTGTAACTACCGAAGGATTGCTGGCAGAAGGGACAAAATCGCCCGAGCCAACCCTGAGACGGAATGCGCCACTACCCAACAGTGTGTGAAGTGGTCCTGCATAAGTTAGGACCGCGACATCCTTCTCTGCATCGTAGACGACCGACTGAGGAATGGGTGTATCATCATTAGGCGAAATGGAGTCCGCCGTTCGAACCAACTGATAGAATCTTGGATCTTGGGCTGACGCTACATTCAGGTCATCGTTATTGAAGTAGACCCGAATCTGATTGTGCTTGACGTCCAAGGCCCAATTGGTCAACGTGACGGTTCGAACGCCCAGGTCATTGGCATTGAACACATTGGATCCACCCGAAACCACCGTGGTAGAGAAGTTACCTGGAATACCTTCACCACTATTGATCGCAGCTACGACCTGATTGACATTCGCATTAAGTCCGACTGTCACAGTGATGCGATTGGTCGCCAAATCATAGGTTGCAGTTGACGTGGCCGTTGTGCCAGCAACAAAACGCAGGCTTACTGAGTTGCCAGCTGAGTTGGTCGTCAAGTCGCCTTGAGTTGCGACCAAATTGATTACCGCACCGCCGCTTTGAGTCAATGTGACGCTATTGCTGGCGACCCGGTCCACAGGTTGTGGGACGACGGCGGTTACCAAGGCCCCCAACTCTAATTTGAAGTCAACGGTGTCCCGAGTCAGATCATCGGGAGTCGAATCTACCGCACGAGTTTGCAGGGTTGGGAAGTTCGTCGAATTTGCAGGTACTGCAACTGAAGCTCGAATCGCGGTTTCGCGTAGATCGGGATTTGCGTTTGGTCGGTCTTGGCCGGATACAACTACCCGATACAAATCATCCGGAAGCGTTGATGCGAAACGCATCACAATGACTTTATCGCTCTCACCATAACTCAAAAAGCCCGGCTTTATGAATTGCTCATTTCCATCGGTGAAGCGACCATCGCGACCCGCACGAATCAGCTTGATGCCGTTCTCAATTGTTGACTGCCGCACACCAGTCGAACCATCAAACCGGAAAACCAGTTCCGTAGGCGCTTCGGTAATAGTGTTGACGTTGTTGAAACTGAAGATGTTCCCCGAGTTGGGCGCGATCGAGAGCAGACGTGGTCCGCCTGCTTCACCTTCAGCGACCAACCCATCCGTTGAGCTTAACCCACTTGTGAAGGAGAACGCCAAGCCGTTCTGTTCGCTCCACTTCGAGTAGCTCTCTTGAATCAGTGGGAACCAAGCTCGTGACGTTAGATCACCGCCAGACGTTCCAAAAGTCGTGTCCAAGTAATTGGTGACAGCATCCGGTGACATGCCACTAAAGTCACCATTGGTTTGGAAGGCGAGTGGCTGCGATGCTTGACCAGCTAGTGTGTAGCTGATCGGAGCGCCCAGATCACCGTAGCCCAAAATGTCAGCAGCCATCATTTCTCGGCGCTCAAGCGACTCGAGCAGAACTCGACGCAGACGATTGCGCAATGAGGACTTAGCAGAACTGGGCCGAGAAAAGAGGTGGCTAGCCATACGACTTACCTTCCAGGTCATCAAATATGAAACAAATTTTGAGTCGGAATAATTGTCTTAGTCATAACAAACGGCGTAAAGGTACCATTTGGGCACCTTTCCGCGTTTTATATCCCCTAAAGGGTCGATTTTGATCTGAGATTCGCTTTTGTCACGACTTACGTCGCTCCATTTTCACCCAGGTCCGGCATCAAGCTCGCTAAAGCCAGATCAACCGGTATTTCCGGACTTTCAGCGTCTTTTCGCTTGTCCGCCCAGCTCGTATCCGCCATGGACCAGGTATCCGAACCCACTTCTGCGAAGAAGTCGTCTCCAGATTCAGCAAGCTGTACAGGACCGTAAAACTCTCCTTCGGCCAGCTCAATAGTGCGAACCCCAATGCTGGAATTCTCTATTCCGCGACCAGCCACAATCGGTGCCATCCAGTAGGCCGCTGCTTCGCCTTCACCCTGCAGTTCGCCTTCACCACTTCCGCGACTGCGACTGTTGAGGTGATTGATGACCAGCAAGGCGTCGACCGGCGAAATGAAGTTGTCACCGTTCACATCGCGGTAAGGAGGTGGAGCTGGGAGACCAACCACCGACCTAGAACCTTGAGAGTTCAGGAAGTTGATCACGATCAACGCGTCGATCGGCGTAATGAACCCGTCCGCATTCACGTCGCGATGTCCAGTGTTTCCATCCTCAGTGTTAACCACCAGTGGGTTTTGATGAGGCGGCGGTGGTGCTCGGTCAATAATCAGCGTTACCGTTGTTAGTTGACCTTGAGCGGTTCCGTCAGTAGCGCGGTAAGTAAACGTATCGGTCGTTTGGGACAGACCATTGTGAACGTAGGTAAACGTTCCATCACTTCTCAATGTGACTGTACCTTGAGTGGGTGGGTCAACCAACACCGCCGATATCGCGTTTCCTTCCGGATCACTGTCGTTAGCCAAAACACCGTTGTCATTGGGATCAGCGTTCACCCCGCGTGGATCGGTTGTCGTTAACGTCGTACCACGTGGTACTCGGTAACTATCTGCCACCGATACTGGCGGGTCGTTGACCGGAGCCACGGTCAAAGTCATGGTACCGTTCACCGTCTGCCCACTGACGTCGGACACTTGCACCACAATCACTGCACTGCCCGAGCGATTTGAACCCAAGCTGAACGCGAGAGTCCCACCATTGATAGTTGGTGTTACCAACAATGGATTCGAGTTGCTGGTGATGCTGTAGGTCAGCACATCGTTGTTAATGGTGTCCGGATCAAAGAAGAACTCAGGCGAAAGCACAATATTCGCTGGATTGACATCTTCACTTGCCGTTGGGTTAGGCAGCGCCTTCACCAACCGTGGTGCGTCGTTCACTGGAGTTACCACCAGATTGAAGGACGTCGTTACCGATCGATTGGTTGAGTCAGTTGCCCTAATAGTGATCACGGTTGAACCGTTCCTATCAGCCAACAGTTGTAGACTCAACAAGCCACCGCTAATCGTTGGCGTAACCAGAGCCGCATTGTGTCCAGGCTCAACCGTATAGGTCAGCACATCACCGTTGCTGATGACATCAGGGTCGAAGAAGACGGTATTTAGGTCAATAACTCGAGCTGGTTCGTCTTCCAACATGGTTACAGTACCCAACGGTGATGCAACGCTCGGAGTATTGTCCACTGCGCGGACAGTTACCGTTACAGTGCCGCGACCGATCATGGGATCTGGCAAGCCTGCGCTAGTTCCGTTATCGACGACTTCGTAGAAGAAGGTATCGATACCGTTGAAATACCTTGGTGGCGTGTAGGTGACTTGCGTTCCGTTGAACGTAACGGTACCACCGTTGGTGCTTGTGGCGATGACGCCACGGAACACTAACCCTTGTCCATCTTCGCTAGGCGATGGTCCAGCGGTGTCACCCGCCATCAGTTGGGTGGTTGTGAAGTTCAACGCGATGTCTTCATCCGTGGCGAAGCCTGTCTTGGGCACAGTCACTGGCACGTCGTTCTTATCAAGAACACTGACGTTCACAACAACCACACTGCTCAGCGGAGCGGCGAGACCGCCTGAAGTTCCGTTGTCGGTGATTGTATAGGTAAACCGGTCAGGACCGCTGTAGTTTGACGGTGGGGTGTAAATTACCCGACCGGAAACCAAGCTGACCGATCCACCGCGATCACTGATCGGCGAAACGCCAGTAATCCGAATCGTCTGGCCAGACTCGTTGGCTGGACCAGGAGTATCATTCGCCAACAGTGTCGCTTCGGTCAGATTCAGGGCGACGTCTTCATCTGTAGTCTGAGTATCGACTCCACCCACAGGTGCATCATTGACCGTCGAGACATTGATTGTCACTGTACCAATGTTATTCGATGTTAGGACACCATCGTTAACACGATAGGTGAAGGTATCGATACCATTGAAGTTCGGCAAAGGCCGGTAGGTGAAGGTTCCATCAGAATTCAAATTGAACGTCTGAGAGTTTGCTGGGAAGGTGACCACTTGCACGCCCAACAGACCGCCTTCTGGATCCTGATCGTTAGCCGCCACACCGTCATCAATCAAGAAGCCTGGTGTTGCCGATCCATTTGGATCCGAGGTTGTGAAGGTGGAATCTTCGTTGAAGGTGTAGGTGTCATTGACGGCCGTCGGTGGTGTTCCGGGCACTATCGTAACTGCGTAGTCTTCGATTTCACCATCCACAGCCAAGCCTGTCGGAATCAATCCACCCGTACTGCTGGATCGGAACCGAGCGAACGTCGTAGTTGGGCCTGCAGGAATTGGAGCCGTATCGGGCACCTTGACTTGGAAGGTACGTGTTAGTGCGCCATTATTGAATCGCACTGCATCCAAGATCTTTTCGCCTGGATCATCCCAGTCACCGTCGGCGTTGAAGTCAATCCATGCATCCGCATAACCTGGACTTGAAAGAGTCACTGTTACGCTGGTAAAGATGTTTCGATTGAACTTGCCTCGTGTTGGCAATGTAGCGGAATCGAATGTAACTCCGTCATCGGTATCACCGTTAGCGTCAGGCGTCGGCGTTCCGTTAGAATCAGCCGTGATCGTGCTGCCTAGCAGAATTGCTGTCGTACCCGCACTTGGAAGCACATGGCGAGCGCCATCGTTCTCATGCTTGGTAGGATAGCGACCCGCAGTTGTGGTAAATGGATCCGGTGCATCGCCGTAATCCAGCTGAACTCCAGGCATCAGAATCGTAAACTGCGTTTCGTTGTTGATGCGATTTGGCTTGAGCAAGTTGCCTGCCAAGTCAGCCACACCACGCAAGAAGTAGTTATCGATTTCTGGGCTGATTGAGATCGCATTTTCAACAAACAGCGTATTGCCGGCGCGATTCATGGCCGTCAGCTGAGTACCTGCCGAAGCATTGATCGCGTCGACCATTGCCCGAACCATGTCGGCGCCGGTGAAGCTGGCATCTTCAATGAAGAAGACCGCGTTGGCCCCGCCAGGCACACCCGACTTAATCAACGTCGGTGCGCCGCGAGAATCGGTTTGGTAGCGTGGCGTGTCATTCAACTCCAAGACACCGTTCGGAAGCACAGTCGTCGTCAGCCCGAGGCTCGAGCCTTCGATGACTGCCTTCATGCTCTGCACAACCGAGTCCGGAGTGCTTGTGGAGCTGAACAGGATCGGAATGTTGCCAGCGGTGAAGCCGTTTCCGAACGTCACGTTCTCAAACTCGAAAGTTACCGAAAGCGTGCCATTGTTGATGGTAAAGGTTTCACCATCGTTCATCACACCGCGGCTAGTCGTTAAGTTGCTGTTGAGCACTTGCACTTGATTGGCCTGCAATGTGCCCAGATTCAAGACACCGTTACCAGCGCTAGATGGCAGTATTCCCAAGCCAGACGTGGCGATCGCTGCCGCAATTGCTGTAGCGATATCTGCAGCGGTGTTCTGGGCGTTGTAGTTGATGACTACGTTGCCTGGTTGCGACGCACCACTGAAGTTGCGATCGAATTCGAAGACAACCGTTCGCGAATTGTTGGTAACACGGAAGGTTGCATTGTCGTTGATGTCGGCTGCACCGCGTGATGGCACAGTCAGCAACAGTGGACCAAAGACCTGCAATCGAGTACGGCTTTGTACGCCTGGTTGTCCAAACAGACTGAGCGATGAACCTGTCACGTTGATCGAGTCGGTAGCCTGGCCACCGATTGCGATGTTGCCATCGCCGACGTGGGATGGCGATAGTCCCAATCCGGACGACGCAATCGCATTGGCGACCTTCACTCCAATCTCATCTTGCGTGTCAGTCACACCAATCTGGATCGCAACGTTGCCCGCTCCAACAACTGCGTCACGTGTGAACTCAAATGTTCGGGTACCGAGAGCCGTTTGTACAGAGAAGGTTTGTCCGTCGGTCAAAGTTCTTGCCAAACCGTTCAGGGTCAGGCGAGAGGTGCCCACCGAAGCACTACCACCTGAGCTGAGTCCCAAGTAGACCAAATCGGTACCTACAACCTGAGGATTGATATTCAAGTTGCTCGCTGCAATTCCCGCTTGTGTAAGAGCGGTCAAGTCAGCCACAGTGGCTGCACCACGGAAATCGAGCGGCGTGTTGCCAGCTGCGACGACCGAGTCGGTATCGTATTCGAAGGTTACCGTGCGGCGACCATCACTGATCGTAAAGGTCTGGCCTTCAACAATACCACCTGGGCGTGGACCGAGAGCCGGAATCTTGAACGCTAATGTGGTTGGCGGCTGAGTGATCGTCGTGAACGTGGTATCCAGCTGCACACCTGCATCTGCACCGAGGAACACCCTACCTGCGGACAGCAGACGTGGGGTCACGGGCAAACCAGAGGCTTGGATAGCTGCAATCAACGCAGCCGACATTTCAGCTTGACTGGCGCCCTGCGTGAACAGTATCGGGCGGTTACCAGCCAGGAAGTTGCCGTTTCGATCGAACTCAAACGTTACAACCTGGGCTCCGGCAGTGATGGTAAAGCGATCACCATCAGCGATACCACCAGTCGCTCCACCAGCCAAAGGAACCAACAAGGTCAGTCCTTGTGGTACTTGCAAGCGATAGCCGCTATCAAATTCGTAATAGACAATTCCGCCGTCCCGATCCGTGATCGTGAAGAAATCGCCGTCAGCAACTTGATCGCCGGCTGGGGCTGTCAGCACGAATCGATTCTTGTTGTTCACAGCCACTTCGTAAACGCGACCGTCTTTCCAAACACCAGCCAAAGGTGTCAGGATCACTTCGTTAGTGGTTGAATCGTAGCTGAAGCGGTAATCGATACCTTCTTCCAACACGCGACCGTTCTCAAACAGAGTTATCGCGGCACCGGTCAAGCGTACACCCGGAATATCTGGACCAACAACTGTCGAGTCGTCGATACCAATGCCCGGGAACGGATCTGCGGTTTCAAATCCGTCGACCAGTTGAATGCGGAATTCAGGATAAACTCCACCCGACAACTGAATGACTGAGACCGATTTGTCCGTATCCACACCACCGGAATCGTTATCCAATGGCTTGGATGTTTGCGCCGATGGACCGACAAAGTCAGCGCGATCCAGGGCACCACGATCCTTGAACACGTCCGCACCGAGACCACTTGGTGGAGCAACAGTCGGGTCGTCAACACGCAGCTGACCAGTAGCGTCCCGCGATGGGGCTTTGACTGGCGATAACGCGATACCCATAGCTTGCTTGATCGTCTTAAAGGCTTCACGCTCTTCGAGTGAATCAAGGCTGCTATCGATGATTGGCGACAGTGGTGCAGGCAAGAACTGGCTTGCTTGAGCATCCACGAAAATTTGCACGCCAGCGGGAACCGTCGTATTAAAGTCCAAACCTGTATTGGGCACGTTCGTTGGTGAGGCTTCGATGCCGAATCCTAAACGGTTTCTAGCTGCCGCAGGTTCAGCGTATTGATAGATCGATCCACCGACGATGACTTCGCCTTGCTTAGGATGAACATCAACTCCCGTGTTGAAGTTACTTGGCAACATATTGCCAAGCGCACCAGGGGCTACTACGCGAGCTTCATCGCGAACAATAGGTGTCTGCACATTGACGAAAACATTGTTCATCAAGGTTGGGTTGGCACCACGCGAGACTGCTATCCCAGTTTCTGGAATGATCTGATCCAGATTGTTATTGTCGTTGAAATCCGGGTCTACCAGAATGTTCCCATTGCTGATGATGTAGGCCGCATTGCTAACGACGACAAAGCGTTCGGTTGTACCATCACCGCGTGAGGTATTGGAAAGCACTCCAGACAGCGTTCGGTTGTGACCGATACCACCGGCTGAGTGAGTTGGTTGAACACCGTCAGGTCGTCCTGGGAACAGGGTTAAACCAGCCTCAACACCCGCAGCGCCACCCAAGGCGCGTGCGGTCACTGGTGCCAGCGGGCTGGCAGTACCAAAAATACCATTGGGCAACTGTTGCACGTTAGGCAGCCTTGGGCCACCACTGTTGATGCCGTTAATCGCACCTGCAATAGCACGAGCGATGTCTGGAGCGCGGTACTCCGCATTGATCAAAATCGGAATATTACCCGCCGCAACTGCACCCGTACGTGTGAATTCAAAAGTGCGAGTATTGTTTGTTGTCGCCGGGAAGTCTGGGATTTGAACAATGGTGAAGGTCTCACCGTCGTTGTACGCCGACTGATCCTGAACTGTGATCGTAAAGTCCTGTGCATGCAACACACTTAGATTGATCGTGTATTGCCCGGTTGAAGTTCCGTTGACACGATTTCCAAGCGAGAGCGGATCAAACTTCTCATTGGCCCGTGAACTAACTGCAGCGTAATAGACCCCCGACTTGGTAGCGGTAAAGTCGATGTACGGATCCAATCGTGTCGCTTCACCTGGGGCTGACGTATTATCGCTCAGCGTCGTAAACGTTTGAGTGGCACTATCAAAGAAGGATTGAGGACGACCGCTTGCATCAAAAATTTGCAACACGGAATCGAGCCCCAAATTGATCGGACCGACGGTGTCGATATTGACCTTCACTCGTTCGCCAGCATCCAGCTTGAACTTGTACAGGTCAACGTCTTGCGACGCAGGGGCTTGGAATTGAGAACTATCGCCAATCGCTGCCGTCATGGTGAAGGCAGTTGGATTATGCGCCGTTCCTTGCCATGTCTCGACGGCAGTCGTAATCGTATCGTTCGGTTCGCTGACGGTAGTATCTGGCGAGAAGCTTGCTCGACCATCGTTACCGTAGACAGTGTTGTTCACTACGCGTACGAATGGCTGAGGTGTGTCCGCAACATCCACGCGAGAGATTAGGAATGGATTGCCACCACCGTTTTGGTTTACGAAGTTGACCGCGCTGATGCCTTCCAAGTACAGAGCTGGCGATAGATAGAAATTGATATAGCCCGGGTTGGCCGAGTTGGCGTCACTCAAGCGTCCCAGCAAAGATGGGGCAACTGTAGCCCGAACACTATCCGTGCTGCCATTGGTAACCAGGACGCTGCCGAAAATCGAATCTCGCATCGACTGAAGCAACTCTAGCGCGCTGTAACCAGGAGTCGTACCAGGAGCTCGCAAGTACTCGGCGCCACCATCTTCACGATAGTAGATCGGCACACTGCTCTGAGCCCAGTTGTTCCCTTGAACAACACCGCTACCGAAAGTTGGACCGCCGGTTGGTGCGCCAGCGATATCTTCAAACTCAAATTGAACTCGAGTTCGACCAGCGTCGATTACCAGCAAGTCGCTATCATCCACGAACGATCCAAAGTGATCGAGCGGATTCGTGTTTGAGGTTGTAGCAGCATCCGTAGAGATCAAAGGAGGCGTATCGGTCGATGGACCAGGCATGAATCGTGGAGTGATCATATAAATCGGGTTCTCACCGAGAATATGAACGCCACCAAGCCCGCCGCTTTCCAACACGTTGTTGCTGATCACGATACCGGTACTAATGCCACCGAGCTGTGCATCGTTGATTTCACGCAGATTGCGCACCGCTCCCGAAGCATTTCCACCAATAGCTGGAATGTTCGACATGGCACTCGCCATCCGCGGTGCAATGTTACCAATCAAGTCACGCGGATCTTGCAAGCGAGTGCCAGGTTCGGTGACAACTCCGTAATCGCGTGAGTAGCGAATGAAGTTGTTTTGGATCAGAACTTGGCCTTGATCGCGATTGGTGTTTTGATCGCTGTTGCCGCCATGGAAGATGGCTTGCATTCCACCAAACCGTCTGGTCGAAGCCGTAGTTCCCACGGCTCTGGTGCGAATGAACACGGCGCTATCGGTCAACTGATTTCCAACATCGGCTACGACAATCTTCAACGTATGTGGACCGGCAGCGAGTCCCAGTGCACTCAGTTGCAAGGATGCCGTAAAGCCGTCCATGCCTGTTTCACGTAGATACCTACCTCCGTCGCTTGGATCATTGTTGTAGTACAGTTGAGAATTCGTTGTCGAGTTGATGGTCGAACTGCGAATTGGGCTGGCGGTGTTTGGAACAAGTGCAATGTTGACACCGTCCACCAAGACCGCAACCACGTCCTGACCGTTGATCTCGTTGTACTCTTCCGACAAGAAGACCAGATCCAGGAACAGATCTCCACCGACGGTTCCGTCATCGAATTGAAACTCGGTTTCCAAAGTGGTGGCTTCTGTCGTCGTCACTCCCAGAGCAGCATTTGTTGCTGCGTCGCCGGTCGCACCTGGCAAAGCTGTGCCGGTGTTGTCGGACAGGTTGGTGGGCAATGCATCAACCAATCGACCCGTTGAAAGCATCACGCCTGTCTGTCCGCCGAAACTCACGATTCCAGCGGATTGGGTGTTTCCACCAAAAATGGCTGGCTGTGTAGCGTTGATGCCAGTACCCAAGATCTCATCACGTAGCGTGTTCGCATCAGCGGTTGCACTGATGATCGACATTGGTGGACGATTGAATTCCTTGAAGTCGCCCGACACTTGGCCGTACAGATGAATGCGATTGTCGCGAGCAGCAGTACCACTTACAACGCCACCCGAACTGGACGCGCGAACCTTAATACGAGCCTGAACACCTGGGTCATTAATCGCATCGCGGATGCGTTGGGCAATTACGAAATCAGCATCCGTAGCTGAGAATGCGATTGCCACGTTGCCAGGAGTTACCGATCCTGTGCTGTTGAATTCAAAAGTTAGCTGGTTGCCAGCATCACCCAACGTAAACTTGTCACCGTCAGCCAACTCGCGACCTTCAGGAGCCACCAGAGTCACTTGAGCGGCAGCGCGATCATTAGTATCCATCGCCGAGTTCAGCGTTAAACCGCTTGGGGATGCGGTGAAGAAGCTTTCGCCTTGGCGGATTTCGAGCTGATATTGGCCGGTCAGCGTCGTGTTGGCAGGTACTGTACTGAACGCAAAAGTCGCTCCAGTCGGCGCGTTGAGCACCATTTCACCACGTTCGGCAAATCCGATGATGATATCGTCAATCGAAACGCCAGATGTCGTGCTTCCGTTCGCGCCGTTGGTGTTGTAGCGGAACACGAGTCGCAAATCGTTTTGGCCAGCGAACTGAGCCAAGTTCAAACGAGCTTGTCTCCAACCACCGCCGTTCACTAATCCTGTCGTATTCGAAGTGATGGGCACGTCACCCGTTGGAGTCCGAACCAAGACGGAGAAGTTATCGCCAGTCTCTGCGTTCAAGCTGTAGCTGAAGTACAGACGAGCTTGATCCTCTGCCGAGTAGTTGCCGAGGCTAAATGCATTCGAAACCAAGTCACCAACAGCGCCACCCGCTTGCGTCATGCCTGCACCAGTGAAGCTGAACACACTCGATGCTTTGTGGCCAGGGTTAGTGTCCGTAGTGCGCCGCCATAGGTTGGCTCCAGAGCCTGCGAAGTTGCGGTCAAACAACCGCGGTACAATCGGCATTTCTGCGACGGCCGTCGAAACAGTCGTTTCAAATCCTTCGTCTGCAACTCGGATGATAGAGTTGAGCGGTTCACGACGGGTCAGAGCATTGTTAAGGGCTGTAGGAATTCGGTTGGCAGGTACGACCGCAACCGAGTACGTGCCGCTCGGCAGAGCAGCGTTACCAATAAACGGATCCTTGGTTCCAACCGATCCGCGACTCATGTCTTCGAGATCGGTCAAGGACAGAGGACGGCGTTGATCGTCAGCGATGTTGCTGTCTTCACCGTACAGCACCAACTGATAGGTCTCATTCCCAACAGTCCCAGTAACCTGGAAGACCGCCAAGGAAGTATCAGCGCGGTTGAGTCCGTCAGCATAGTCAATGTCAAAGTTAACCGGAGCGTTAAGGGTTGTCGCGCCGCCCGATGCACCTAACTTTCCATCAACCGAAACGTTTAACTGGTATCGATCTCCGTTCAGCGGTGTGCTGCCTGCAATGGCCCCACCTGAGACAAACGAATCAAAACGTCCCACACCGATGACATAAACACCTGGGGCTGGGAACGTGAAGTTAATGAATGAGTCCAGGGACGAAGTGCTACCTGCATCCAGCGGTGCGTCGTCGTTGGATGTCAGCAGGTTGCCTGCCGCGTCGAACAAGAACAACTCAGTATCAAAGTTCGTTGCATCGGTATCAAATGTACCCACTGCACCTGCGTTCGGAACCGTGAACGAATAGTAGTCAAATGTTCCGTTACCAGTGCCTGGTATGACAACATAAGGACGTGTGGTGCTGTTCGCAACGTTTGGATTGTTGACCAGCTGGAACGTTTCTAAGTCCAAGTCTTGAGCTGTTACCAGCGAATCATTTGGTTCCAGTTCAACAACGGTAGCGCCCGAAATCACGTTATTCAACAAGCCACCAAAACCGACTTGGAAACGATAGAAATCCAAATCTCCCGCTGTCGCAATCTCACCACCAACACTGATCGTTGCGCGATCGGTGTTGAGCAAGTTACCCAAGAATTGGTCACGACTAATGAGCGTCCCGCCCGTATTCACGTTAGTGCCAGTGACGTCATTGTTGCTAGCGGTTCCGCCGACTGAAGATTCGTCCTCTTGGAATTCACCCAACAGTGGTGAACGTCTGGGCAAGCCCCTGAGCTGAATTCCGTTGGTCGCATAACGAATGTCAGCGTACTGCACGCTTGAGCCTGGGTTTTCCTGGGCTTCACGTGTGCGCACTTGGACTTCGTAGCTTCCGCTGGTTAGCCCGGCG
>JANRMD010000007.1:0-11846 GCA_033761895.1 Pirellulaceae bacterium
GCTCTGAGGCTCTGCGAAGGGCGTGGGAGCCAGGGACATTAGCCACGCCCTTCGCAGAGCCTCAGAGCGTGCCACCCCAAAATCTAATCTGGACAGAGCACTAGACCTGCTCAACGTGATTTTTGGGTACCGGAAGCCGTCAAGGCGTTCGAGGGCTGCCGCAGTACTTTCGAATGCTTGAAGGGTTAGCGGCGGTTACCAGAGCAAAAACCGGGGCTAACGCCCATCGGTTAATCCCGCAGATTTACTCTTCGGATCGTTCGGTTTCTCACAAACTTGAGACGCGGTGACGAATGGCGACGATCGCTGAGGTTTTTAGCAGCCTATACTTCGCCGAGTCGCAACATCCCGGCCGACTGGCCCTCGAAAATGCTTGACGCATTCCGCTACGACATTACCCTCTTTTGCTTTTGCCACAAACGCGCGAGCCTGCCCCCATGCTGCGTTTGCTCAAAATTGCGCGATCACAACTCATCCATTGAAGCGATTGCTAGCTTCGATTTCTTGATATTTCCGTAATTTCCACCTCGATCGGTGTGATCATTTTTGGTACAGCCACGTTGGTGGCTGTTGCGGAAGCGGACGGCCCGATCTTAGTTCGCTGAATTTCAAGTAGATCCTTGTGAGTCTTGGAGATCGATACATGTCAAGTCGCCGTTCGATTATTGGCCTGAGCCTTGTTCTTGGAGCATTGCCAGCCGCAGTCTGCCTGGAGACCGCCCAAGCCGATCCGCCATCGCTGCTGTCGATGTTCAAGCGCAAGCCAACTTCGTCCAACGGATTTCAGCTGAGTGCTGACCAAGGACCATGGATGATCCTGGCGGCTTCGTTGTCCGGCGATGATGCTCAGGCAAAAGCCGAAGCGCTAGCCCGCGAGTTGCAACAAAACTTGAAGGTCGAATGTTATGTCCTCGACAAGACCTTTGATCGTTCGAGCATGCTGAAAACCGATCGGCATCAGACGGTGGACATCGTCAGCGGAAACATTGAGTCACGTCGTGTTCGCATGGCAAACCAAAGCAGTGAGCGCGTCTGCGCAGTCTTGGTCGGTAACTTTGCATCCCTTTCGGATCCTGCCATTAAAGAGCTTTTGCAGACGATCCGTACCGCTCAACCAGCCGCTTTGGCAGGCAAAGATGCGGCGGATACCAAAGATCCATCCAAGACCGAGAGCAGCAATTGGCTTGTCTCTTCCGCACGTCGAGTGATTTGGGCGAGAACCGATCGTGAATCGAATAAGACCAAAGGTCCGATGGGTGCGGCTTTCGTGACACGCAATCCACTGCTCCCCGACGAGTTCTTTCAAGCTCCCAAGGTTGATGACTTTGTCGTTGAATTAAACAAGAGCGTGGAGCACTCGCTACTGAAGTGCCCCAAGCGATTTACGGTGCGAGTGGCCTCGTTTCAGGGGAGTGCCGTCACCGGTTTCGCAAGTAGCGGATCCGATTCAGCTGAGAAAGAACCATCGGACAACTTGGACGTAGCAGCCGACAACGCCAACAAGCTAACGATGGCTCTGCGAGCAAAGGGCGTTGAGGCGTATCAGTTTCACGACCACTACGCGAGCTACGTGACCATCGGCAGCTTTGACGAACTTGGCCCGCAAACACCAAGCGGTGAAATCCAATTCAGTCCAGCAATACAGCAGATCCTCGACGAGTACTGTGGGTACACGACAGTCGACGCAAAACTCAGATCGTCCCAGGCACCAACAAAAGTGCAAACGGTGAAGTCACTCGACAAGATTCCGTTCGACATCGAAGGCAAGCCCATGGCGGTTCCAAGAGCCGGGACTTCGAAGTTGTACGGCGGTTCGCTGCTTGGCAAGAAAGCCATTCAGTAACGTTGCGTCAGCATCTTACCGTCGCGTGAATAAGTGCGGACGCTGGTTGCGTCCGCACACAGCTCGTTAACTTCTCAGCAACTTAAAGTGTTTGCTTTGAGAAAAGAAGGTGATGGGATTGTCGTAGACCACGCGGCGAATTGCCGCTTCGGAATGCCCGCGGCGACGGAGTTCTAAAATTAAATCGGGAACGGCTGTGGGTTTGCTTGGTCCCCAGTCGCCCGCCGAGTTCGCCATCAGTCGCTCGGGACCATACTTTTCAATCATGTCTGCAGCCCGTTGGGGTGTGCACTTAGTCACTGGATAAAGCGTCATCCCAGCCCAAAAACCGGCTTCGAGGACGGGACCGATAGTGTGCTCTTCGACGTGATCGACCAGCACGCGATTTCGATCAATACGAGAGTCCCCTTTGAGCATATCGAGAATCATTCTTGTACCTTGATACTTGTCTTCAAGGTGCGGTGTGTGGATCAAGATTTGCTGTTGGTACTTGATCGCGAGTTCCATGTGCTCAAGGAAGATTGTAGCCTCGTTTTTGGTGTTCTTATTTAGGCCGATTTCTCCGATCCCAAGCACCCCGGGTTTATCCAGAAACTCGGGAATCATGGCAATCACTTCGCGCGATAGCGACACATTCTCAGCTTCTTTGGCGTTGATGCACAACCACGTGAAGTGCTGGATGCCGTACTGGGCGGCGCGTTTGGGTTCAAAGTCCGTCAACTGCCGAAAGTAATCGCGAAAGCTCTCGACGCTGCCACGATCAAAGCCCGCCCAAAACGCAGGTTCGCTGAGCGCGACGCAGCCCATTTTGGCCAGCGTTTCGTAATCGTCCGTGGTGCGAGAAACCATATGAATATGCGGATCGACGAAGTACATCGGTGTTCCAGAAAGGCAAGTGTTTGGGGTAGGAAAAAACGGCAATCACATTCACAACAACACGGCATCCACTCTAGCCAATGCCTGCTAGACTCCCATCGTCTGTCGCCATTGCTCGTCATACTTGCGACTAAACAGCAATTGCAATCGAGCGGCTTTGTCATTTTCGCCATCAAGTAGAAGCTCGCAACCGGCGCGCAACAACTTCAAGCGTTCTGTATTGACGCTGGAAATGCCTTGGGCATCCTGTGGGTCTAAACGATCGAGGAAGGCTGCAATCTCCAAGATTTTCGCGCGCACTTGCAGAAACTCTTGCTCGACAACTTGTTCAGCGTTTCTCATGCCCAACCTCCAAATTGATCTGGCTCCAAATTGCTCCGGCTCCAGATTGACTCGACTCGAATGGCTCTATTCTACAAACTCGGATAAGTTCTGATTGTCGTCTACCCGCCAATTTCAGCAAGCGCCCTCAGCGCTAATCGTTCACCGCGTCCGCCCACAAAACACGGCAACTCGACCGCCCAGGGGAGGGTAAAAAACAACACAACCGTTACATGCACACAACCGCGAACGGGAAACTCGCGCCATTCACCACCGTCGGGACTGCGGGGATTCACACTGAGCTATCTTTGGGCGGGGGAAAATCTATGTCTGCGCTCGTACCGCGTCAAATTACCTGGGAAGCTCTCGAAAAGTCACGCAACCAAGCTGCCTTGCCGCTGCTGGCCGCCGGGCTGGCGTCGCCGTCCGTCGACGTTCGGATGCGCTGCCTAAAGCTGCTCGTGAATCGGCAGGAAGTCCATGCACGTAAGGTCATTCTATTGGCCTGGGAAAAGTTCACGGAAACCGAAGTCGATTTCATTCGCCACAATACACTGCACTTTCAATCGGCAGCGCTGGACCTACTCGATCATGGTTCACTGGCCGAACAACGCCTTGTGCTCACGGCCATTGCTCAGTTGCAATTGCCTGGTTGCTCAGCCGCTGTGCTGAAAATCGTCGTCGACCCACTGCATGCACTCCAACCACTGGCCAACGAATGCCTGCTGACGATCTGCATCGAGTGGGGTAAAAAAGCCAGAGCGGATAAAGACGTCCCGAGTGTGCGTAGCCCAATTCTGGAAACTGTCTACACATCGCTGCTGGATTTTCCGAAGCACAAATGCCATCAAGTTGTTGACGCATGGCTGGCCCTGGTTCACTGGGATGATTCGTTGCAACGTGGACTCATTGGCGATCCAGGGCACGTGGCGTTCCGCGCCGTGATCGAACGCTTAAGTGCAGTTCCGAGCAACCCAGATCAGTACCGACAATTGTTGAAGTTGCTGGCGGGTTATCTGCTGCGAGCGACTGCGCCAAAATCGGTGCAAACGCTGGTATGCGAGAAAGAAGATCCGCAGTTGGCGTTTGAATTCGCGTCGATGGTCGAAACACCTAACTGGATGCCGCTCAAACGTCGCTTACGCGAGTTACCGATGTTGGCTTGCCTGCGAACACTAGAAGATGGTTTCCCGGATTGCAGTCTGGCGGACAAGAAACGACTATGGCTGTTGATGTCAGTCTCGAGCAAAGAGTATGGACAAGTGCTGCGCGGCGCAGTGCAAGTTTCGAAACTTGGAAGTTCTGAGAGTCGCACAGCAGCGGCTGAAATCGTCAAGAACTGCCGTCGACCAGAGTTGGACGAGCTCGTTGGTGATCTACAGTGCGCGTTGGCAGGTATTGCTAAACCTTATTCGGCGGGGCCTGCATTGCTTGAGATTGTGAACTGGGTTCAGAGTCCTTCGGTTGCCTTAAAGCAAGCCGCGAAAGAGTTCTTTGATAAATTCACCGTGGAAAGCTTGGTTGAACAAGTGGCGGTGTGGCCAACTTCGATGTGTAAAGCGATGGCCCATGTTGTCAGTCGTACCAACAGCGACGCAACGAGTTTTTTGGTGAAGGAGCTCGAAAGTCCAGCCCCGAAGAAACGCCTGGCCGCTCTGCGAGCCACCCAAATGCTCAGCCAATCAGAATCGGTTTCGCAGTACTTGCTGCCGATGCTTGAAGACCCACGCCTTGAGGTCCGCGTGCGTGTGATCGACTTGCTGAGCGAACTCGGTTCTGAATTGGTCGACCGCTTGTTGCCTGGTTGGCTGAGCGACGTTAACACGGACATTCAAGATGCCGCGAAACGGGTCGTGCGTCGCCGCGAACGACTTAAGAAGGCCGAACCTGAACAACTTGCGAAAGCAGAAGGATGATCGTCATGCATCTTGTCCTAGCCAACATTAGCTTAGAGTCGGTTTTGCGATTCATTCGCTCGCCACGCAATGCTGAGATCTACAACGGGATTGTTGTGGTACTGCTGGCGTTGATCGGATTGGGACTGACATTCGCCTGCATCTACTTGACCAAACTGCTTTGCTCCAAGCCGTTAGCCAATCCACGCAAGTTGTTCAAGCAGTTGTGCCGCGCTCACGAACTCACAGGTAGCGAACGCCGGCAACTTGAGCAACTAGCGAAACTGACGGGAGTCGAAAATCCCGCGATCCTAATGATCGACTCGTCGTTGTGGAATGTCGACGAACTGGTGGCAACCCAAAAGCTACAACCCAAGCAGCGAGAGCGTTTGTTGACGCTGCAAAGAGTACTCTATGATCAACCTCGATTGACTACCGCACTAGATCATCAGCCCGCGTTATAGCGGTAGCGGAAGCCGTCAAGGCTTGTTGATTTTGTGAGCCGACGGCGCTAGCCGCGGGTCTCGATGGCTGGTGCGTGCTTGTTGATTTTGTGAGCCGACGGCGCTAGCCGCGGGTCTCGAAGTTTGGTGCATGCGTGGACGTAACTCGTACCAATGCGAGTTGAGCTGGAAGCTATTTTGCATTGGCAGGATTAATTGGTGGTGAACGATGGCTCCTTCGGTCACCCGCGGCTAGCGCCGTCGGCTCACACTGCCCGTGGTGCAATAATCGACAAGCCCTTGATGCATTCCGCTACGAAACACGAATCATCCGGCTTAAATCTGACTACGCTACTTCGCGCTCATTTCATGCACCATATCCACCAGCGCGATGACTTGATCGACATCGGTATGTTGCAAAATTCCATGGCCCAGATTGAAGATATGCCCAGACCGACCGCCGGCTCGCTGCAGGACATCCGAAGCCATCTCTCGCAATGTCTCTTGATCGGCCAACAACGCCAGCGGGTCTAAATTGCCCTGCACAGCGCGATCGTGCCCGACAACCTTCCAGGCATCATCGAGTGGAATGCGCCAGTCGATGCCAACGACGGTACGATTGTCGCCGCGCAGCATGGGTAACAAAGCTGGGTTACCGGTTGCGAAGTTAATCACAGGCACGCCGGGTGCGATGGAATCGATGATCTGCTTCACATACGGATAGACATAGTTGTTGTAGTCCTGCACCGACAAACATCCGGCCCAAGAGTCAAACAGTTGCACGCACTGTGCACCGGCTGCAATCTGCGCATTTAGATAACGAGCGATGCTGCGGGAGAGTTTGGTCATCAACACTTTCCATGCTCCACGATCGCGATACATGAGCATCTTGGTGTGCATGTAATTGCGACTGCCGCCCCCTTCAATCATGTAGCTGGCAAGTGTAAACGGCGCACCGGCAAAGCCGATCACAGGTATCTCAGCGGGCAATTCTTGACGAGTCAACCGCACTGTTTCGGTAACGAAGTTCAGTGAGTCCATTGAGGTCAACTCTTGCACGCGGTCGACATCGGCCGCCACGCGCAACGGGTTGTGGATGACAGGTCCATCCCCTTTGGCAAATTCGAGATCCATGCCCATCGGTTCCAGGATCGGCAGCAAGTCGGAAAAAATGATGGCTGCATCGACGCCTAGACGCTTGACCGCGGTACACATCACTTCCGCGCACAATGCAGGATCCTTACAGAGATCCAGGAAACTGATTTTGTCGCGAATCACTCGGTACTCAGCCATGTAACGGCCTGCTTGTCGCATCAGCCAAATCGGGGTGACTGAAGACGATTCGCGGCGACAGGCTCGCATAAATGGTCCGTCGTACCAGGCGGCTTGTTTATCCATGACTGACTTTCCAGTTGTATCTTTGACATGAGCGCTCACCGTCCGACCTGCCAACAGGTAAGCGGCTCGAGCTGCACATTCTTGCACCAAATGCCCCATCTTCGGGTGCTCAGGTTCTAGGTCGACCGGCAGGTCATTTTGCTTGAGCATTTCGCTAGTGGTTGGCCCAATTGATGCCACAATCATATTCTTGAATGAGGATCGCAGTTGTTCTTCCAGCCCCAGGTCGGCACTGATCCGCAGCATGTTCGCAACTTGGTGGGCACTCGTGAGCAGCAGTACATCACGTTCACCTGCAGCCATTGCCCGCACATTCGCTTCAAGTGGCCCTGAATCAACCGGCAACTCCCACTGATAAACTCGCACCCGAATCACTTCTGCGCCCCGCGCCTCCAGGCCAGCGATCAGACTGGAATTGGACTTGCCATATTCCTGCAAACCGATCTTCTGATTTGTGATGGGAACATGTTCATCGATGGCCTTTAGCAATTCACGCCAAGTGTTGGGTTCAGGCACTTTGACCGTCGGTGTCAAACCGATTTCGCGCATCACCGCCGCCGGCTTAGGTCCGCGCACCACAGTCGTTACATCTGAGAGGGCATCAATGAACCGCTGACGATCTACGTGGCGTTCGATCGCAGCCAACAGATGCTTGAGCCCGACGCCTGTCAAAAAGATGACAATGTTGATCTCACCAGTCATCACGCGGTAAGCGAAATCGATCGCTTCGCGGTTGGATTCGATGGGCACTTCGCGCATGGATGGACTGACGAATGGTTGGCCACCGAATCTTGCGATCAGCCGCTCCATGTCATCTCGCCGGCGACTTTCAAGCGCTGCTACACGTAAGCCCGCAAACGAGGCCGTTTCGTCCGACATTATGGTTGTTTCTTTTTTTCAGGTTAAGCCAGCCTCAATTACTGGCGGTTGAATTACGGCGGTTGAACTGAGCCGCCGATCGCAGTCTTGAGTGCCAGTCAAGTGTCAAATGCAGTTGGTTTTGAGTGTCGTTAGCACGCGTGGCTCGTGAACTTCATGGCCATTGGCTCAGCGAGAGTAGGTGGTGCAGCGGGAGGTTGGGGGATGGCACCGGTGTCCTATTCTGGAAACTGGTTACAATGGCAAAGCATGCTGTTTTCCCCTTTTCCGCCAATCCCCGCCAGGGGGTATAAGCCGGCCCGACTGTGAACGACTCCAATATGAACTCGAATACCGAAACTACCACCGCCATCTTCGACGAACTTCAACAAATTCGCCAACAGACGGGGCCGCAATCCGCCATCGATCGACTGGTGGAGTACTTGGAATCCGAAGGTCGCTTGCATGAAATGTTCGAAGCTCTCAAGATGCAGTTGCGATTGAAACTGGGCTTGCCCGCCGCTCAGCTCGATCGAAACGAAAAACTCAGCCCAGAGCTGGAACTGCAGTTGGAACAGGGGCTGATCGCATCGTGTCGTCGCGTCGGGGAAGGTTTCTTCAAGCAAGGTAAAATACGTGAGGGCTGGATGTACATGCGCCCGGTGGGCGATCGTCCCGCCGCCGCAGCCCTACTGGAACAAGTTGCCGCCAACGATGAGAACGTCGACGAGTTGCTTGAAGTTCTGCTGCACGAAGGCGTCGACATCGCCCGTGGTTATCAACTGGCGCTCGATCGTCTCGGCACTTGCAACAGCATCACGCTCTTCGAGTCCGCTTTGGGAACGCGTCCACGATCGGAACAACAGATTGGTGCTACGCTGCTAGTGAAGCATGTGCACACGGAGTTGTTGGCTAACTTGCGGCGCGACATCGCAAAGCGTGAAGGCAAGGAGCCCATGGAACAGACGGCTGAAGAGTTACTGAAGACGCGTCCCGATCTGCTGCGTGATGGATCGTATCATCTCGACACCAGTCATCTCGCATCAACGGTGCGCTACGCGCGCGTGCTGGATAACCTAGAGGATGTTCGACTAGCGCTCGACCTTACCGTCTACGGTCGACATCTTCATCCGCAATTTCAGTACGCGGGCGAAGAACCGTTCTTGGATCTTTATCCAAGTTCAGCCGCGTTCTTTCGCGCGTTGTTAGGTCAGCAAGTGGATCAAGGCATTCGCTACTTTACTCAGAAAGCTGACTCAGTTGACCAAAGTCAATTTGGTACCGTAGCCGTCGAAGTGCTCATCGATTTGCTGTCGCGCTGCGGTCGCAAAGAGGAAGCCCTCCGCGCGTTTGATAAACGTATGCCAGTTGGCAGCCGCTTGCTGGGCATTGCACCCACGATGCTCGAATTGAGTATCGGTATCGGCGAATACGAATCGATGCGAACCATTTGTCGCAAACGCGATGACCTGCTCGGCTACGCTGCCGCCCTGCTTTATGACGACAAAGCTCTATAACGACAAAGTCGCTGAGTGAGGCTGTGATTACAACGGATTAATCAATCGCACACCGAAACCGCACACTTGTGACCAGTGTTTGATACATGTAGCTGACGCGGCGAGCGTTAGCCAACAAGTACCTCTGTCGGGTTATCCCTAAGTAATACGCAGGTATTGATTTGGAAAAATCTGTCGGATTTTGCTTGATTTTTGCTCCGCAAAGTCGGAGAACATGTTTAGGTAGACGTTGCACTACGCGAGTTGCTATCGTTTCTGCCTAGTCACCAACGGGAGATTTTCACATGTCTGCAGATTGGTATTTCATCAAGAAGGGGTTCTTTCATCGTCAAAAACGTGTCGGTCCAGTTTGCGAAATGGAGTTGCTAACGAGGATCAAGAAAGGAGATATCGCTCCCGACACAATGTTATCCAGTACATCGAAGACGCATGGTAAGTGGCTCGCAATGCGCAACATCAAGCCAGCCTATCAGCACTGGAAAGAGACGCACCCAGGTGCGACGGATGCAGCTTAGCCTTGCATCGTTGAATTGCTCGTGATCACGGCGCGGTGTTCTGTCACTCTTCTTGGCGACACACCGCAGAAAGATCTTGTGTGTCCTAAGACTCTGTGTTCCCCAAGACTCTGTGTTCCCCAAGACTCGTGTGCTGTCGATCTCTATCTCTATCGCACGAGGCTGCTCGGATTGTTGCCCATCATCACGTTATTCGTTGGTTGTTCCGTGATTGAGAACTCGGCCCATATCGGTACGTGATCCGAGATACGTTCTGCATCACTAAGAGTCAAACCAAACATCTTTTCAAGATTGATGATGCCCGCCCGACCAGTGAACTCTCGCGTATGAACCCGGTCCGCTAGAATGTTATCCAACGCTTTCTTCTGAACTGTGTTGGTGAACAAGTTTTGAATAAGGGGTACCAAGTCGGGAATCTGACCGAGCGACCTGAGGCCATTCGGCGGAGCGTTAAGGTCGCCCAGCAACATAACGTCATCCTCAGGATACTCATACTGACGTACGCTTCGAAACACGTCGGCGAGAACATCCAGTTCGTGGCCAATTTCATCAGGGTCAGTGTGGATGTTGATTAGCGTAAAGTTAAACGGTTGCACGCCACGAGTAATCGTTTGGAATCGTCCACAGAAAGGCTCTCGATGCAGCACGTCAGCTTCATCGGCAACCACATAACTGACTTCCGCCGAGCTTTGAACTCGTGTGGTATCAAACACATACGCGTATTGCTCGTAGTAACCTGTCGACTTGCGGCCGATTCGGGGACTGATCGTGTAGCTGTAGTGACCTCCGTTGCGATTGACCTCTTGAACCAGAATGGGCAATGTCCGCTGATCGCTGCTGGTAATCTCTTGCAGGGCGATCACATCGAACTGTCGAATGATCTCCGCAAATCGTTCCATCACCCAAGGATTCCCTAACTTACTTGGCCCCAGCCGTTCCATGTTGAAACTGCCCACCATGATGGTGTTGACAGTTCGCGCTGGAATCATCGATGCATTTACAGTTGCACTTGCCGGAGGATTCAAGAAGTTGCCGCTGGCAGTGCTCTTCTCGATGTTGGTGGTTGGTGCCAACCCGTTTCCGGCTAAACCGCCAGGAATCTCAATGTTATTGGGGTCGCAGCCAAGATAGCCGCCCAGTCCAATAAGCAGCACAACCATTAACGGATAAAACGGTATCGATCGCATCCCATCGCCTCCATGCTTTGGGAAAACCAAGTGAATTAAAACGCGATGCTCAGCCCTTTGGCGATCCCGTCAACCGCGCTGCATCATGCAGTGCATGGGTACGGACGCGATCAGGCTTCGTTCTGAGCCGATAAGGCTTCGGATGCCAATCGGCTGAGGCGCGGGTCAGCATCGGACGCCGCGGCTTTCAAAGCTAAAATTGTTTCTTGGGAAAGTTGAGGAACGGATTGCAACGCAAACGCTGCCAACTGTCTAACGGACTTTTCCGGGTGCTGACTCAACGCTTGTGTCAGTGACGATTGATATTGAGTTGCACCGTCACCGAGTCGACCGAGCAATTTGCACGACCAACCCGCCACGGGTGCATTTACATGCCTAGTTAACTCGGCTAACTGCGGCGCCCAACCACTCGCTGGCTGTTCTACCACGGTCAGTACATCGCTCGCCCATGCCCGAACCTCTTCGTCTTCATCCAGCATCGTGAGCAACACAGCAATCAATTGCTTGTTCGCTTCCACAGGATCACGGACAAGTTCTCGGAGCCGCTCAAGCGGAACACAATTCCCAGCAACTGTCGACATAATGTGCAACTCGCTAAGTGCAGCAAGCTTTTTCGCTCGCCAACCTTTTCGTTCAACCAACGAAGTCAGACCAGGCCCAAAGAAGCGCCCTTCACCGACCGTTTTTCAACCCTGCTCATAACAGAATAAAAGAATTCACCGCAAGAGCGAGTTCGGCGGGCGCGAGGCTGGAGGCGAGCAGCTAGATGCTAGTGGAGCGTCAAGATTTAATCTTAGGGCAATCGGGTTTGGGTGGCACGCCCTGAGGCTCTGCGAAGGGCGTGCGATTTACACTAGTACCGCAAATTACAAATTCGCTCCCACCAAGGCGAGTTTCTTCCAGGACTTCTCTTTTTGCCTAGATTCGCGCCAGGTGCGAGGCCGTTTGTTGTGTGAGTTTCGCGTTGGGCGGCCAGTGTAGGTCCAGTTCATT
>JANRMD010000008.1:0-24314 GCA_033761895.1 Pirellulaceae bacterium
CGCTGGACAAGGCAACGGGCAAGCTGGCATGGAAGGCTGGTGCAGGTCGCGCGGGTTATTCTTCGCCTGTTTTGCTGAACTTGGCCGGACAGCAACAGCTGGTTGTGCTGACTGGCAAACTATGTATGGGGCTAGATCCCAAGTCGGGAACAGTCTTGTGGGATTACCCATTTGCAACCGACTACGATTGCAACACGGCGTCTCCGATTGCGATCGATGGTAAAGTTTTCATTTCAAGCGGCGAGAATCACGGTTCAGTCCTTTTGGAAGTCGTGCCTGGTGAAAGCAAGTGGTCGGTCAAGGAGGCCTGGAGTTCATTGGGCACAGGCAGTGCACTGCGCAGCGAATGGCAAACCCCGTTGTTGTCCGGAAAACTGCTGTTTGGCTTCGATAACGTTGGCGGAGCGGGACCGATTACCAACTTGGCTTGCTTGGATGCAAGTTCTGGCAAAGTGTTGTGGAAGCAGATGCGGTTCGGCAAGAGCAACGGGATCTTGGTCGATGGCAAGTTAGTGATCACAACGCTAGAAGGTGATCTGGTGCTGGTTCGAGCCTCCGGGACAGGCTTCGAGCAACTCGCGAAAGCAACTATCCTCGGCAAGACTCGCCAAGCCCCGTCGTATTCCGATGGCTTTATATTCCTGCGCGACGATGCGGACGTAGTTTGCATTGACTTGCGGAAGTAGTGCCGAGCGTCGGCTGTCGCACGGGTTGCCGGACTAAATCGCTGCTGGACTAAATCGCTTCCGGCCCGCGTTCGCCGGTACGAATGCGAATGCAATCGTCCATAGGTAGAATGAAAACTTTGCCGTCACCGATTTGGCCTTTCTCGCCCGTTTTGGCGGCAGCTATGACGGCGTTTACTGTGGGTTCGACAAAGTCATCGTTGACCGCGATTTGCAATTGGACTTTCCGGAGCAGGTTAATGGAAATTTCATGGCCTCGGTAAGCCCCAACTTGTCCTTTTTGTCGACCAAAGCCTTGGCAATCGAGTACGGTCAAGCGGAACACTTCGACTTCGGTTAACGCTTGCTTGACCGCCTCAAGACGGCTGGGCTGAATGATCGCGATAATGAGTTTCACGAGATTTCGCTAGTTTCAACGGAGCCAAAACGGAATTCGCAAGTAGCTTTACTTGGACCACCAAGAGCGAGCGAAAGCAAAGCATGTTACAAGCTCTGCGGGTCTTTGTCAGCCGGTGTGCTCCAGTTAAGGCTGAGTTTGCGGTTGGCTGAAAAATAAATCAAGCCTGAGCCAGAAATACCCCGGCCCGATCGAGTGAGGCGGACACTCAACACGAGCCGTTGGGGTACTCTTCTGGCCCAGGCAGAGCCGAAGTCGCGTTTAAACGACATTCAAAATCAAAAAGCCACCTGAGAACGATTTGCAATCTATCCTCAGGCGACTTGGGTAGGGCGAGCATTTAATCAAACGAAATTCTTGTGAAACGATTAGCATTGGCTGGTAGTGCCTTCACTTGGACCGGCTGCCACCGCCCGGAATTCAATCAAGGGCGGCAACAACCGGTCCAAGTGAGCGACACAACCCCACAAGGAGAACGATAAAGCGTAGAAACGCTGTTTGGTTCGGTTTCGCTTCAGGTCGAAATCAGCACTTCTGCATCTTTCGAACTGTATGCCTATAAAGCAACAACCGTTCCGCCAATCCGACTGCAGCGGCATTGCTCGCGATTGCTCGCGACGCAAGTGCTTGTTTTGTATGGGTTTACGAGAATCTGCGAAAGTTGCTGGAATTTCTTTAGACGTGAAGGCCAACTACGTTTGCTCACGTCACAAGCAGATGTTGCTACTAGATGAGGCAGCCGTCTGCTGCTTAGGGGCGGGGGCCGCCTCGCACCAACAGAGCAAGAGCCGCAGGGAGCCTCGCAAAAGGTGGCTGGCACCATCTGACACTTGGCAAACCAAACCCGGGAATTCACCCTTCGTTAGTAGCCGAAAAAAGCTGACCCATTAACCAACATCATTGCCGACGAAAACGTTAGCAAAAAACACACTTTGTCGGCTGTGTCGTTCTTCGTTTCTTTTGCCATTAAAAATTGCCGCAATGCGAGCGAAAGCCCGTGCGGCAATAGGTGCGTCGAGAGGAACTAATGTAAAGGCACGAAAAAACCGCTTGGCAAAACTGGTTCACCAAGCGGTCTTTGATAACTCGTATGTGGCCCTGGTCGAACTAGAACGTGAAGACCGCATCCATGCCGAAGAAGGCTTGGCTGGATCGACCATTCTCGTTGAAGGTCAAGCCATTGATGAGTGGTTGTTCTTTGTCCCAAATCCAGCGAACTTCTGGTCGGACAACCAGGTTTGGATTGAAGCGATAGTTCAAACCAACCGTTTGGTTGTACACATCTGCATTGCGGATGCCGTCAGCTTCCCGCGAGATGTTGAACCACTCTGAACGGCTACCAACCGACACGCAGTCGTTGATGGAGTAGATCAGGTAGTGGATGTTGCCGAATGTGTTGCGGATACCAACACCAGCAGCATTGTTGGTGTACAAGTAATCTGTTTGGTTGATGTACTTGAGGTTGTCGGTCAATGCTGCAGTAACGATACCGCTATGGATCGAACCACGTTCGCCGGTCGATTCATTGAAGCGTCCGAGAGCATTGGTGTAGATGACGCTGATGTCATCTGTCAGGGCTCGTGAGAAACCGCCGATGTAAGCATCGCCGTTGTCTTCAAAGCCACTGTCCCAACCAGTTACATAACCATTCCAAATGGTTGTTTGATCGTCAGGCTTGTAGCTGGTCAATACACCGGTGTGGGTGAATGGTTCAGCATTGTGGTACGTCAGCTGACGGCTGTAGAAGAAGTTACCGGTTGCAGCCACAACTTCGTTACCGATGATGGTAAAGAAGCGACCAGCTTTTACGGACAGATTGCCGTAGGCAACTTCACCGTACAACTGAGGAATTGCATGGCCGTAAGCGCCACCGTTGTCCCAGCTGTTATCCCAGTGATTGTTGGGAATACCGAACGATTGGGTATCTGGAGCATCGGTACCATACAGGTAATCGATACGTCCACCGAAGCCCAAACCACAGCTGCCGTCAGCGATCTTTTCAGCGTACAACCATTGTTGTTGCAGTTGAACGTGATCAGCGTAGTTGTTGAAGCTGTTGTTGGTGTTTTGAGTGTGGTAGCCGAGGTTTGTCCAACCGCCGATGGTCAAGCCCAGCGGATCGTTGGGGAACAAACGCCAGGGATCACCGCTGCAACCGCAAGCTGAATCGCAGCTTCCGTCGCCATCGCAGGCGCCAGCGCCACAACCAGTATCACAACCGCTGATCGGTGCGTCTGAGCATGAACACGAGGCTGGGATCACTTCTGCTAGCTCAGCCGAAGCCAAGCGAACATTTTTGCTAGCTTGACGAGCTACAGGAGCTGAGTCGGCTGCATAGTATCCGTAAGAATTGGCAGTGCTGGTCGGCTCAGCCGCCCAGCCTTGTCCGCCGAAAGCGCAGGCGATAGCCGCCAACAGCGCAGTCTTGGAAATTTTCATTTTTTCATCCTTGATCGATCATCGGAATCCTAAGCAACTGTAAAGCCACTGTTGACCCTACAGTCGTACATGAGATCGGGACCAAGACCGCCACTCTGAAAAGTTGAGCCACTTACGAGTTCTTGGAATACTGCCCGCGCTCATAAACATGCGTTTCCGGAATTAGCTATCGGAGCAATCTTCGTGTGGGATTCAGCAGTTTTTGTTTCGTGCTGTTCCATCAATTATGCGAAATTTCCCGATCTGGTAAACTTTTCCGCCTAGGCTGAGATTGCCATCGCCCAGGAGTCACTCAGAGAAATGCCGCTATTGCAAGTAGCGCTTGCTAGCAAGTGATCGTGGAGCCATGATTTTTAGGATCATCGCAGGCTAAGAAGCCGCGTCGGACCCTGCGAAGCGATGGTAACGCTCCGCTTACCACCGGCTGTGGCCTTTGATTCCTCTCGTGACGTTTTCCAACCGGCAGTGAAGATAAGCCTGGTTTGGATGCCATGGTTTGGCCGCCCGGTTTAGCTGCCCGGTTTAGCTGCCCATTAACTATTGGGATCGGCCAACAGCGCCTTGGCGAACATCTCTGGATCAAAGGTCGCGAGATCAGTCATTTGTTCCCCAAGCCCCACCAACTTGACCGGCAAATTGAACTGCTGCCGAATTGGAATCACAACGCCACCTTTGGCGGAGCCATCCAGTTTGGAGAGAACGATTCCGGTGCAGCCTGCGGCATCCGAAAAGCCCTTGGCTTGACTGATCGCGTTCTGGCCCGCCGTTGCGTCTAGCACCAACAGAACTTCGTGTGGCGCATCTGGGATCTGCTTTTTGATCACGCGCCGAATCTTGTCGAGTTGCTGCATAAGATTGCTTTGCGTTTGCAATCGACCGGCCGTATCCAGAATGCACACATCGTAGTTTTCATCGACGGCCTTCTTCGTCGCTTGAAACGCGACAATGCCAGGGTCTGAGCCTTGTGCGGCTTTGACGATATCGCAACCGATGCGCTCCGACCAGATTGTCAACTGTTCCACGGCAGCGGCGCGAAATGTATCACCCGCGCCCAGCAACACACGCTTACCAGACGAGGTATAGCGATGGGCCAGTTTCGCGATCGAGGTCGTTTTGCCTGACCCGTTTACACCCACCACTAAAATAACGGTTGGTCCGGATTCCGCTTTCGCAATCTCAGTACCGCCTTGTTCAAGTGTTTGCCGTATCTCTTGCGAGATGATGTCGAGGATTTCTTGAAATTCAACTTTGCGAGCCCGGAAGTCGGTGCCGATACGATCGCGAATTTGTCGCGCCATATCTCCGCCCATATCACTGCGGACCAGGATCGCGAATAATCGCTGCAAGAAATCGTCGTCGACCAACTGCCCTTGGCTTTTCCACAGGTCGCGTATGTCAGTGTTGAGCAGCGTACTGGTTTTTTTCAGTACCGTTTTCCAACTGCTGAACAATCCACCAGACTTAGATTCAGCCTGTTGCTCGGCAGCTGGTTCGTCTTTTTTCTTCTTGTTCCAAAATGCCATTAGCGCGCAAGCTTCGTCTTAGTAGGCGTACAGGTGTGTAAGTCGTTACTGGGTTTCTGATTTTACGCCATTGAGGATCTTGAGAAAGGCTTCCATGCTTTGGACTCGTTCAGCAGGATTGGCCTTTACCGATTGCATGAGTAGACCCGCCAGCGACTTGTTGAGGTCGGGCCGGTATTCGAGGATATCTCTGGCTGCGGAAGTGTCGTGATTAAGAGCCGCCAAGCCGCTTGTTTCGCCCCCGGGCCACGGCAATTCGAACGTTAGCAGTTGGTAACAAGTGACGCCAAACGAAAAGATATCGACTTTTTGATCGGTTGGTCGACGGCGAACCACTTCCGGTGCCATATAGAGCGGAGTGCCCGTTCGGTTGCCCGGCTGCATGAAGGCAGGCGTTGCTGGAACGGTCAGCCCAAAGTCAATTAACTTGATGTGGTTGATGTCCGGTGAGCAGATGAAGTTGCGAGGGCAAATATCGCGGTGAATAAAGCCTTGCTTGTGAACATAGTAGAGTGCGTCGGCCATCTGCTTGATCAGTGATAAACGCTTACCAGCCAGCATTTCGGTTTCGCGATTATGAATCAGCAGTTGCAAGCCCGGGCCTTCCACGAACTCCATAACCAGGTAGGGCTCGTCCTTGTTCGTTAGGCCATACTCAAGAGTTTCAACGATATTGGGATGATGCATGCTCGACGCGATCGAGCCTTCGCTGGGCTTCTTCATCCCTTTGAAGCGACTTTCAAAGAAACGATGTTTCTCGAGATCGCATAGTTTCAGCCCCACGGTGCGATTCAGCTCGCGATCCTTGGCGACGTAGAACGCACTCATCGTACCACTCACCGAAGTTCGCAGACGCTCAAAACGAACATCGATGTCGATCCGGCGCTTGGAAGCCTTGTCGGTTTTCTTAGCAGTCGGTTTGCCTTCTTCGGACTTACTGCCGCCACCAAAAAATTTGTCGAGGAAGCCCATATTAAACTACTTCCCGCAGTAATCGATGGTGCGCGCGATCTCACTCTTCAGTCGACTGCGTTCTACGATCCGGTCAATGTAACCATGTTCAAGCAAAAACTCACTCGTCTGGAAACCGGCCGGCAATTCGATTTTGATGGTTGCTTTAATCGTTCGCGGGCCTGCAAAACCGATGAGGGCTTTCGGTTCCGCAAAAACAAAGTCGCCCAGGAACGCAAAACTTGCTGCTACACCGCCCATGGTGGGATTGGTCAGCACCGAAATGTACAGTCCGCCAAAGCTGTGGTAGCGAGATAAAGCAGCGGACACTTTCGCCATCTGCATCAAGGACAGGATGCCTTCGTGCATTCTTGCTCCACCACCTGACCCACTAATAATGATCAGCGGTAGCGATTGCGCGGTGGCTCGTTCGGCTAAACGCGTCAGTCGTTCGCCCACGACCGACCCCATGCTGCCCATGATAAAGGCCGAGTCTGTAACTCCGATGGCGACACGACGCGCGCGAATCATGCCGGTTCCCGTTAACGCCGCGTCGGACAACCCAGTTCGTTTCTGCTCATCGACCAACTTACTCGCATAACTCTTCTTGTCGGAAAAGCTGAGCGGGTCACAGGGGCGTAAGTCTTCATCCCAGGGCTCGAAAGTGTTCGTGTCGAGCACCTGCGCGATGCGATCGCTAGCTGAAACATAGAAGTGGTATTGGCACTTCGGACAAACGTTTTGTAAACGCTCCGCTTCTTTGCGGTAGATGGTTGCCGAACAGCCTGGGCACTTTACCCACAATCCCTCGGGCACGCCGCGTTTCTTGACGGTAGAGTTTGAGTTCGCGGAGGAATCGATGGTTGCCATGAGCGATAAGTGCCAGTCTGAAGTTTACGACGTGAAGCAGCGATCTGCAGATTATAAGCTGTCCCCTGCCAACTCTCAAATAGTGAAGGGGTTGCGAGATAGCCTTGACGGTTATCGCTGCTAAGTAAACGCAACTGCACCTGATCTAGTTGGCGCCAAGCTGGGTGCGGCCGCTGGGTCGACAACTAATAGATCCCAAGTTCCAGCGTCAGTCTCTGATTTCCACATATCTTCGATGGTTCCACCCAAAAAGTGGCAGCGCACAATCGAAGCCATGGGCTCTGGAACAACAATACCGATCCGATGCCCCTCATGTTTGCGTTTCAGTTTGTCTAGAACCGCTTCAACGCGAGCACTGGCAGCGCTTAGTGTTTCTCCACCTGGAGGGCAAACGCTTTCGGGATGCTCTTGGAACTGACGATAAACTCTCGGTTGAAGTCGTCGAACTTCCTCAACGAGCTTGCCCTGCCATAGACCGTGGTCCACGTTTAACAAACAGTCGAGGGTTTTTTGCTTCCAACCAGTTCTTCTGGCGATGTAGCGGGCGGTGTCCTGAGCGGACTCACACGGCGCTGCGTATAAACAATCAATCTTCATGCCAACGAGGCTCTTTGCAGCCGCTTCGGCTTGTTGAATTCCCTGAGGACTCAGAGGAATATCCAACGATCCCTTGATCCGACCATCTTCATCGAAGGTCGTCGCTCCGGGACGAATCAAAAGTACTTCTAACATGCAAACCTTCGCATTAGGAACCATCGCCTATTCCATGGCGTCCGCAAGCTCACCCAGAGCTCGCAAATAATCGTCCTGTCCAAAAATCGCGGAACCCACCACAAACAGGCTGGCCCCGGCTTCACGACAACTGGCTATCGTTTTCCGATTCACTCCGCCATCCACCTCCAACAAGAGGTGCGGCGCGATCTCCTTCGCCAAACGCAGTTTGTCCAAAGCGATAGGATTAAAAGCTTGGCCTCCGAACCCAGCATCCACACTCATGATTAGCAACAAGTCGCAAGCCGACAAGATGGGCTGAACCATTTGGAGGGGAGTTCCGGGATTCACTGCGAGCCCCGCCAAGACCCCCGCCGAGCGAATGGATGTTAGTACTGCGGGCACATCGCTGTCAATTTCAGCATGAATAGTCAAACAGTCTGCCCCGGCGTCCACGAATTGGGGGATGTATTTTTCGGGCGAGGAAATCATCAGGTGGACGTCGAGAGGTAATTTTGTCAGTTTTCTAACGGCAGCGACAATTGGCATCCCATAGGACAAATTGGGGACAAAATGCCCATCCATCACGTCCAAATGAAAGGCTTTGATGCCGGCCTCTTCAAGCCGCTCGACCTCTCGCTGTAGATTGCCAAAATCGCACTGCAAAAAACTCGGCAAAACAACGGCCGGCTGGTCGCGGAGTGCGTGCATAGATTGGATGGAAGTTCGCGGGTGCATGCTGATTAGTTTCATCTAGCCAGCGGGAAACGCAATAGGCGACGGTCGCTAGAAACCAAACTCCGCGGGGCAACTCGCGTAGTTTAAGGATTCTGCGGAGAAATTTCTCTAGTCAAAGCGACTTTTTTCTCGGAAATCCGCACACCCGCCGTCGAAGGCGAGCTTTGGGTATTTTGTACCCCAAAAAAGGGCTAACGCACGCTAATCGATGCCGGAGATCGGATTCCCAGAAGGATTTGCAGCAGTACGTGGGACAACCCGTACCCCGCAGAGTAAGTGCATCAGCTAATGCTTTGACATGTTAGTTTTTGTTTGATGTTTTAGTCAAATCTTTTGCAAGCAAAACGCCCGTTTTCACTTAATTTCAAGGTTTGTATTCCACCAAGGATTGTGTCAAAGCCGCCTGAGCAACCGTTCCTGGCCGCGCGGGTTGCGTACTTTGAGTGTGTGCTGAGTGCCTACGGGCTCGCGGCCAAACTGACTTGTACGAACTCCATTTTGGTTTGGCTAAGGTCTATTTTGTGGACAGCAACTTCGGTGGTCGATATGTTGAGCGCCTTGTTCGAGCGAGATTTGATTGACGCGCGTCATGCGAGCACCCTGAAATTGATTTGAGTGCCTTGATTAGCTCGGCTCAATGCTCTGCTACATTGATAGCCGCCTTATCTCTATCCAACCTCTCAGCCTAATACATGAAAGATCGTCGACACCATGAAATGGACGCAAGGCACCGTTGAACGCAAAGTCGTGTGGGCACCCGGTCTATTTACGCTAAAAGTGAAGTGCCCTGAAGTGCAATCGTTTGAGCCGGGGCAGTTTCTCCAGCTCGGCTTAGAAGTTGATGGAGCTCATGTGCATCGACCTTACAGCGTTGCGTCACCCGCTGGCGATTCACTGGAGTTCTTCATCGTGTTGGTCGAAGACGGTAAGTTGACGCCTCATCTTTGGAAACTGCAACCTGGTGACAAAGTGGATGTCAGCGAAAAAGCTGCTGGCGGATTTACGCTAAGCCATTGCCCAGATGCTAGCGTACTATGGTTGATCGCTACAGGAACTGGCATCGCGCCTTACATCGCTATGCTTCGGACAGCTGCGCCATGGCAAAGGTACAAGCGAGTGGTATTCGTCCATGGCGTTCGTAAGGCATGCGACTTAGCGTATCAGACGGAGCTGTCGGACTACGCAGCTCGCTATGGAAATCGATTTCGCTACGCACCGGTTGTGTCGCGCGAAGAGAAACCCGGCGCGCTTCAAGGTCGCATTACGACTTGCTTGGCCAACGGCTCACTGGAGAATGTTGTAGATCAACCACTGACGGACGATTCGTGCGTTATGATGTGCGGAAACCCAGATATGCTTGACGAATCCGAGAAATTGCTGATCGCACGCGGATTGAAAAAGCACCGCGCGAAATCGCCTGGGCAAATTGTTGTTGAGCGTTATTGGTGATCCATCGTCAGTGTGGTTCTTCTAATCAACAAGTGGAGCATAGTCATAGATGAACCAGGAACCTGCTGAAAGCCAGTACGACATTCACTTCCAGTTCTTCGGCATTCCCACGCGTGTCACCTGGAGTTTTTGGGTGGCCGCCGTTGTGCTTGGATGGAGTGCTTGCAATGCCTGGGACCGAGGCTTCATCAGTGCAGGGCTCGATAGCCCAGGTGCACCTATCCTGTTGATCATCTGGTCCGCAGCTATCTTCGTTTCGATTTTGGTGCACGAATTAGGGCATGCCCTCATGATGCGCTACTACGGTATTCGCAGTCGGATGGTCTTGTATCACTTTGGTGGATTGGCGATTGGCAGTAGCTTCAACTCATGGAACGGTGCCCGACGCGGTTCGCTTGATGCTCGCGATTCTCTCCTAATTTCTGCCGCAGGGCCTGCAGCGCAACTTGCGCTTGCTGCCTTTGTTTATGCGATCGGACGCAACCTAGGTATCAGCATGGAGCTGGATTGGTTGCTGCAAGATTACTTCTCAATCACACCGCCCAAAGTCGATGGCCTCGGCTCTGCAGCCACCTATGCAATGTTCAACTCGTTGGTAACGCCCAGCGTCCTGTGGGCGCTGCTCAACCTGTTGCCCATCCTTCCCATGGATGGAGGCAACATCATGCTCAATACTCTAGCGCTCAGTAGAAACGCGAACCCTCAACGCAACGCACACCTAGTATCCATCTTCGTCGCGGCACTGGTTGCCATCTACTGTTATCAACGCGGTGGTGATCCGATGCTCACGATGATGTGCGTCTTGTTCGCTGCCATCAATTGGCAGCAATTACAGATGATGTCTGGTCGCTTTTGACAGCGAAACATCCGCGCGATGAAGTTTGTTTGAGCCTGTTTTCGCAATCGAAAACTCTTTTGTGGAAAAAATGTCAGATTTATGTGTAAAATCTGTAGAAAAGATATTGCATTGTTCGAATAGATTTGTACAAATATGAATCAAGGACGTAGGCGATCAGTTCTTTAGCATTCCAATTGGTGGTGGCCACCGCTTTGGAACCAAATGCAACAGAATTGGTTTTCTCGATTTCGAAGCTGGGATCTGACGGCAGCATGTGGCTGTTGCCGTTGAAACAAACTATCCCACTTCACGTAACCGTTTGTCGGAGGGAAGAAACGTGGCAAAGAAGAAAGCTGCAACCAAGAAAGCTGCTGCACCAAAGAAGGCTGCTGGCAAGAAAAAAGCTGCTGGTAAGAAGAAGGCTGCTGGCAAGAAGAAGGCTGCAACCAAGAAGAAGTAATTCTTCTTTCTTGCTTCAGTTAGCTCTTCGCCGCTCAGGTATTGCCAAGTGGCGAATCGTACACAAACCGTTGCTAGCATCAGTTAGCAGCGGTTTTTTCGTAGCCTGGGACCATCGTCCCGTTCGTATTCGCGCAGTGCCGTTTGCCCAGGTCATTTATCTTTTTTTTGGGCCAGTTCGAGCGATTCTACCGCTCAACCGCCAACAGCGTGGCTGCATCGTCCCCATCCCTCCTGCTTTTCTTCACCCCACCGGAAATCTCGAGACACCCGGGAAAACGCTTCCAAACTACCATGTTTTTTGCTTGCAAACGTTCCTGAAACCCTCTCGCTATCGATTTGCGATTGGGCTAAGTCATTGCTGGAAAACGACTTACGTGCGTTGTTGGGTTTTCGGGGAATGCCTCTAACGGTTGGTCCGTAACTTAAATTTGAACTTAAGCATCGAAGTGCTTATCTAACATAAAAACCACTTCAACATGCTTACTTTAAGAGATTTTGAATTTCAACAATCAAAAATTTCGTCTTCTCGAACACTAAAAAACAATGACAATTAGCATCGTTACAAACATGCGACGCGATTCGTCAACTTTCGCGGCAACCCTACCCCAGGCAAGCTGCCTAGGCTACGACATGCCTACCCAGGCAGGATGCCTAGGCTGCGACATGTAATGCATAGGGCAAAGTATGGCCTCAATCTACGATTTGCCTCAAAAGGGGCCTGACCCTCCGCGGCATTGTCAATATTATTGGATGAACCCACTAACCTCGAACGCGTCAGACCCTCTGGAGTCAACGCCTAGCAACCCCGCAGGTATTTCAAAATGAGTAGTCAAGTTGGTTCGCCACGAACCATGTTTCAAAAAATCTGGGACAAGCACGTTGTTCTCGCCGAACCCAACAAGCAAGCCATTCTCTACGTCGATCTGCAACTTGTGCATGAAGTGACGAGCGCTCAAGCCTTCGAAGGATTGCGGCTCGCCGGTCGCAAAGTTCGCCAGCCGGGGCGAACCATTGCCACGCCAGACCACAACGTACCCACCTCGAATCGTCACCTACCGATTGCCGACCCAATCGCCAAGCAGCAAGTCGATACGTTGCGAGCCAACTGCCAACAGTTTGGCATTCGTCTATATGATCTCAACGATACTCATCAAGGCATTGTGCACATCATCGGCCCTGAACTCGGCTACACACAGCCTGGCATGACCATCGTCTGCGGCGATAGCCACACTGCCACCCACGGCGCCTTCGGTGCACTCGCCTTCGGTATCGGCACCAGCGAAGTTGAGCATGTGCTAGCAACGCAGACGTTGCTACAGTACCAACCTAAGACCTACGAATTGCGGGTGAACGGTAAGCTTGCTGAAGGCGTTACCGCCAAAGACTTGATCCTGTACCTGATCGGTCAAATCACCATGCATGGTGGAACCGGTTATGTGCTTGAATACACTGGGCCGGTAATTCGCAATCTGTCGATGGAAGAACGGATGACGGTTTGCAACATGTCCATCGAAGCTGGTGCTCGTGCGGGCATGATTGCTCCCGACCAAACAACCTTCGATTACTTGCGTGGTCGACCGTTTGCTCCGAAGGATTTTGATGCTGCGGTCGCGGAATGGAAGAAGCTGCCTAGCGATCCAGGTGCCAAATACGACTTAGTTCGGACTTTCGAAGGTGCCGATATCGAGCCACAGGTCACTTGGGGGACCAATCCGGGGCAAGTGAGCTCAATCAGCGATTGCGTTCCACGCCCTGAGCAAAGCGGCGACGAGACCGAGCAGAAGTCGACTGCTGCCGCGCTCGAGTACATGGGCCTAACCGCCGGCACTCCACTTTCCGACATTCACATCGATCGTGTGTTCATCGGTTCGTGCACCAACGCTCGTATTGAAGACCTGCGCGCTGCTGCACGCGTCGTCAAAGGCTATCGCGTGAGCTCGAAAGTCAACGCGATGGTGGTGCCCGGTAGTGGACAAGTCAAACGTCAAGCGGAACAAGAGGGGCTCGATCGTATTTTCCGCGAAGCCGGTTTCGATTGGCGCGAAGCTGGCTGCAGCATGTGTCTGGCCATGAACCCCGATCGCTTAGAGCCAGGTGAACGCTGTGCTTCGACCAGCAATCGCAATTTCGAAGGTCGTCAAGGGAAAGGCGGTCGGACTCACTTGGTTTCACCTGCCATGGCCGCCGCAGCAGCCATCCAAGGTCACTTCAATGACATCCGCCAATGGAACTACAAGGCTTAACTCCGTGGCGGAAGCTCGTAAGGCACGCTCTGAGGCTCTGTGAAGGGCGTGTTCGAGTGTGCTTGCCCACGCCCTTCGCAGAGCCTCAGAGCGTGCCACCCCAAAATCCAATTGGAACGAAGCACTAACGTTTACCACGGCTAACAGCCAACCAATTAAACAGAGTTTCAATCTCAAACTATACAACCTAACTCGGCAATCTAAAAACCACCATGAAACCCTACGTAAAAGAACGCGGTATCGTTGGCTGCCTCGATCGAGCTAACGTCGACACTGACCAGATCATTCCCAAACAATTCCTCAAACGCATCGAACGAACGGGTTTTGGCCAGTACCTGTTCTTCGATTGGCGTTTCAAAGACGACGGTTCCGACAATCCAGAGTTTGAACTCAATCAACCGGCCGCCAAAGGAGCCACGATCTTGATCGCTCGCCGTAACTTTGGCTGCGGATCGAGTCGCGAGCACGCGGTTTGGGCACTGGAAGATTACGGCCTGCGAACGGTCCTCGCACCATCGTTCGCTGACATCTTCTTCAGCAACTGTTTCAAAAACGGTGTGCTGCCAATTCAATTGACTGAAGCCCAGATCGACGACCTGTTCGCACGCGCGGCCAAGCATTCGCCTTATGAACTGTGCGTCGATCTTGAAGCTTGCACGATCAGCGACAATTTTGGCCTCTCGATTCCTTTCGAAGTCCAAGAGTTCCGACGGCATTGTTTGCTACACGGACTCGATGATATCGCCTTGACCCTTGAGCACGAAGACAAGATCACGCAATACGAAATCGCCAACGGCATTTCGTAGGCCCTTACCGTAGCCTTAGGCATCCTGCCTGGGGCCGCCCCTGTCACGCCCTGTCACGCACTGTCCCCAGGCAAGATGCCTAGGCTACCCCGCCCTGTCCCAGGCAGGATGCCTAGGCTACGGGGTCATCACCACTTTAGGAACACAGCTGATGTCCGGAAGCTACCAAGACTATTCCAAGATGATCGACCACTCTCTACTGATGCCGACCATGACCGTCGAGCAGTTGGAGGAAGGCTGCAGGCTTGCTGTGGCCTATGACGTCGCCAGTGTATGCATCATGCCCTACTACCTAAAGCGTTGCACTGAACTCTTGAGTGGCTCCACAGTCCAGCCCAGCACAACCATCGGCTTTCCGCACGGCGGCCACACCACCAGCGCAAAGGTCTTCGAAGCGGGCAAGGCGATTGAAGATGGATGCCAAGAGTTGGATATGGTGGTCAACATCAGCCAAGTACTAAGCGGCAACTGGCAATACGTCACTGACGAGATTCGGGCCATCGTCGATCTCGCTCACGCGGCTAATCGCAAAGTCAAAGTGATCTTTGAGAACTGCTACTTGAACGACGCACAAAAGATCCGCTTGTGCCAAATCTGCACGGACTTGAAGGCCGATTGGGTGAAGACCAGCACCGGTTATGGTACTGGCGGAGCGACTTTTGAAGACCTTAAGCTGATGATCGACAACGTGGGACCTGGCATTCAAGTCAAAGCCGCCGGCGGTGTTCGCGACTTCGAGACACTTGTCAAAGTCAAAGAGCTAGGTGTCACGCGCTGCGGTGCCAGCCGCACGCAAGTCATGCTCGACCCAGTTCGCCAGCAATACGGCCTATCCCCGATCGTCTTCGAACCCTCCAAAGCAACGGGCGGCTACTAAATCCTAATGATAAAGCCCACTTATTCTGGCCTGAAAGGCCCAAACAACTAAGCCCAGGGCAGAGCGTTAGCGCCGCCCTGGGAAACTTCCACCAAAATCCGCAACGCCCTTTAAGGGCAGTACAATCCCTGCGACGCATCGGTCCAAATCAATCGCATTTCTATCCGTGTATTCAGTGCCAGCCGTGGTTACCCCTGGCATCTTCTCCTTTAAACCATGGATGTCACCAATATCACGGATGAAAAACCTGTCCGAATTACAGTTCAATTGCTGACGAATTCACTCAACAAGAATTGGCAGAAGTCCACATACACGACACTTTTCAGCTCATCGGTATTTGCATCGTGTAGCGAACACTTGAAATGCCGATGTTGCGTAATTGCATCGCTGACTAGTTTAGAAATTTGCCCGGGCTCTTCGATTTTCATAATCACCTGCTTAGTCTTTACCGTGACCTGATTGCTGTCGATCGCTTCCAACAAGCTCACCTCTTTCGAATGCTTCGCAACAGCTCGCAAGATATCTTCGTTCGTTGGTTCTCTCTGCTCAGTTTCACTGGTGAACTCGTAATTCCTGAAAAAGCGATTGACATACGGTATTTCTTTTAGCAGCGGGACGCCTCTATTCAACTTCCTAATCTGCTGTTGAATGTGTGGCCCGTAGATTATAAGAGGTTCGTAGGCTGTTCCCTTGTCAACAAACTCCCTTTCACGAGCAGCAGTCTGCGAATCCGGTTCTGCGGACGTGTTTCTAAGATCTCGCAGTTCCTGAAAGGCATTGGCTGCGGCCTTCCAATCCTCCGTCACGTTCACCTGCATGCGTCCATCGTCGATACGAAAATCCTTGATGCCAAGTTTCGCAAGCACGCATTTCAGTAACGCAATCTCTGACTCTGATTTGAGTTGGTCAGAAACGGTCACATAAGCCGGTTTATCACCATTGCCCAAAACCGCCGGTGGAACCGCCCCGACATTTGCCGCAACGGGTTTGCAATGAACGATTGTTACAAGTGTCTTGTTCTCATGCCATAATACAGTAGCCAGGGACTGGTCCAACTTGAGTCGAGCACCTGTTTCAAACGACGTCGTATCAACGACGGGCTGCTCGGTCGTTAAGTCTCTGCCCGCACCCGAGAAAGTGAACTTGGAAACAGACTTTATGTTGGAACGCTGACAATTGATGCTGACTTCGGTAGTTACTTCATCACCCTCATTCGCTGGTCTAGTAACCACAGCTCGAATATCGCAAGCAATCCCAGTTTGTACCGCTTCGTTGACGGGTTGACTATCGATTGAGCCATCATCTGCCTTTACGGTCTTGTAAGCAACTATAAAGTTACGAGCCTCGCCAATCTGTACCGACGCACGTTGTCCGTTCAGAGAAGAAACCAGCGGACTGGCTATGCAAACAGCGTCTTTTTGCTGCTCTAGCCATCGCTTGAGTTTCGCAACTTCGGCGTCGTTGAAAACGCCACTATTGGGAGCTGCCAGACTCCCTTTCACTCCTAGATCACTAGCGACTTCCCCACCGCTCTTGAAGACAAATTCTCCAGCTTGAAATGCATCATTATCAAACTCAACTGGTTGCGGTATTTCGTAAAACACCACCGAAGTGACAAGTCGCGTGAAACCGCATTTGCGAAAGTGCTCGATGGTGCCCGCAATTTGCGACAGTTCTTTCTCGGTCGCTCGAACATGCAGTTGATCACCAGCTATTTCAAAAGACGGCGCTGTGCTTGCTGATGCTTCCTCAGTTCCGGTTGCTTCGCCATTAACCGCTAAAGGTGCTGGGCTCTTGTGATAGACTGCAGACAAGTGGGAGGTTACGACACCGCCGGTCGCAGCCTGTTTTGAAATAGACGTTGAGGACGCATGGGACTCCTCGAATTTACCTACACTCAGTCCACTAGAAATCAGTTGAACGAAATGGTTTACGGCATCAGCCCGATTTAGTCCTTGATCCTCACAAAGCTGAGTTAACAAAGAACCGACTTCGAATGGCTTGGTATTCGGTGGAACCAAATCGGCTCCTTCAATTAGGATTTTCGCGCGGGGCAATCTCAGAGCTCGCGAGTTTGCCTCAGCGTTAGAACTCGCTTCTTTGAAAACACCAGGCGCTTGCTTCGGTTGCTCCTGAGCGACCACCCAAGCCGCTCCTGGCAACACCAGCGCACACCCAACCAACCACACAGCTACCACCCACCAAGGTCTTTGACGATAACATCCTTGTCCCAATCTCATGATCCTCTCCAATCGTTTCGCAGTGATATCTACCGGACGCACTCCGGGCAACGACGGTGCCGCCCGCAATTGATGCTTCCGCTCCATGACATCCAACAAACTCCTCGCATACATCGCTGGACTACATCCCAAGCCCGCGATCGTTTCTTCATCGCAACTCCGTTCGGCCTCGCGCGTCAACAATCGCTCGGCCAGCCAAACCAACGGATTAAACCACCACAGCGACACTGACAAACCTTGTAGCATCGCCCACACCAGATCGCCCCGCCGCACATGAATCAACTCATGGGCCAGCAACGGCTCCAACTCTGCATCTGACTTGCCGTCCACGATCACTTTCGGCAATAAAATCGTGGGTCGAATCAAGCCCACTACCGCAGGCCCAATCGCGGCATCCACAGTTCGAAGCCGAACTTTGCGGCGCAAACCCATACGCTTGGATAAACTCTCAACCAAACTGTTCAAGCTTGGCGAGGAAGGCAAAGTTGCCTTTGTCACTCGTCGTAAGAAGATCGCAAGTCGCAGTATGCTCAGCGTTAGCACGCAGGCTGCGATTGAGATCCAAGCAAGTATCGCTGCCCAAATCAATGTCTTAAGTTCGAGTTTTGCACTCCTGGGGTCCACCTTCAGAGGCGCGGCTGGTAAGGCCGGGGCCATCGGCTGACTATCGGCTGGCATGCGTACAATCACCGGCGCGAGCCCCTCTGCTTGCTCCGTGGTTTTTGCTAGTTCAATTTCTTTAGGTGGCGACTGACTCCAGAAAGCAACCGCCTGATAACCATTCGACAACCAACTGAAAACGCTCGTTGGGCTAGCGACAACAGGCGGCGTCAAGCACTTGAGCAACACCAAAGCCCACAGCGCATGCGCCAAATGCGGCCGATCTTTGGCCATGTACCTGGTCAACACAAGCACAATGCACGCAAGCACAGTGATTTGCAGCGTCTGCACAAATGCCAACTGGATGAGCAAGTTTCCATTCATTTTGGAGGCTCCTTGCTACCCTTTTTGCATTCGGTGGTATCCAGCGCGTCGACTAACTTGCGAAGCTCCGCAATGTCCGCGGCATCGATCCCACGTTCTTCGATCAGGTGCCGGACTAGTGGCATCGTTTCACCGCCAAAGAGTCGCTCGACCAAGTCATCGACGGTATCGCGGATAACCGTCTTGGGTCTCGCTTTGGCAGCATAGATGCGCACACGCCCTTCTAACTTCGACGTCGCGTAGCCTTTTGCTTCCATTCGACGCAGATAAGTCTGCACGGTCGCAAAGTCGCACTCGCGTTCCTTTAGAACCGCCTCGTGGATTTCCCTGACCGCCGCCGGGCCGATTTCCCACAAAACTCTCGCAACTTCCATTTCGCCCTTAGAGAGGGCCGGTCGTATCACCATCGCGGACTCCTTTTTCGCGTACAACTGTACCTGAAGCATTCTAGCGGTACAGTTGTACGTGATTCAAGAGCAGTCTCTGGTATTATATTGCGACACTGCCAGTGTGAAACGACGGAGCAATCGTTCATCACCTGTAGTAGCCACCTTCGCCAGACGGTGGACACGATGCGATGCGACTAACCACCGCTTGGAAGCGGCGGCTACCAGCTAACATTCGATATTTCGGTAGCGGAATGCGTCAAGGGCCTGTCGATTATTGGTAGCGGTAGCCCTCAAGGCTTTCGAGGACTAGCCGGCCGGGATGTTGCGACTCGGCGAAGCGTAGGCTGCTAACAGCCTCAGCCCTCGTCGCCATTCGTCACCGCGTCTCAAGTTAGTGAGAAACCGAACGATCCGCAGAGTAAATCTGCGGGATTAACCGATGGGCGTTAGCCCCGGTTTTTGCTCTGGTAACCGCCGCTAACCCTGCAAGCATTCGAAAGTACTGCGGGGCCCTCGAAAGCCTTGACGGCTTCCGCTACCCAATGATCGACAAGCCCTTGACGGCTTCCGCTACCGGTTAGTCCGCTACCCAATAACCAAAAATGCTACTTATAAAATCAACAATTTGCTGACGGCTTCTAAAGCCGCCACAAGCTCCTGCAAGAACCTTGCGGCAGGGGCTCCATCGATGACGCGATGATCAAACGTCAAACTCAAACTCAGTTGAGGCTGTGCAAAGATCTTGCCATCGGGTGTCGCAACAGCTTCCATCCGAATCGCCCCCACTCCCAAGATTGCCGATTCTGGCAAGTTAATCACGGGAGTAAATGCATCAATTCCAAAGGCACCCAGATTCGTAACAGTAAACACACCGCCCTGCATGTCGCTCGCAATCAACTTGCCCGCTCGCGCGCGCTCGATCAAGCTGCGACTCCTCACGGCCAGTTCGCTCAGCGACAAACTATTGACGTCGTGAATCACGGGCACCAGCAGGCCGTCGTCGGTATCGACCGCCATGCCAATATTCATCTCGTGGTCACGAGGCACTACGATCGCATCCTGCTCCCAACGACCTGCCAACTGTCGATGTTTCGTAAGAACGCGTGCGATCAACTTAATCAAAATATCCTGATAACTTGGAGCTGGCGATGTGCCTGCATTCAACTTCAGTTGCTCGCGCAACGCAATCAGCTGCGTAGCATCAGCTTTTGTGGTCAGCGTTACTGGCACCGTTTGTTGACGGCTGGTCGACAATCGTTCAGCGATAACACGCCTGCGAGAAGGGATCGGTTGACGAACTCCGAACGAAGTGCCCATTGCCCCATCGGCTCCCAGTTCCGCAGCGGCTCGAACATCACGTTCTCTTACTCGCCCATTTGCACCGCTACCAGTAAGCCCTCGCCAATCGACGTTCAACTCACGAGCCACTCGTCTCGCTCTCGGGCTAGCAATCGTAGCTTGGAAGAATTTGTCCCGAGCAACATGTTGCCTGCCTACCGTTCCGATGTGCGGATTACTTGCGATAGGCGTTTGAGCTCGCAGAACATCCCCCGTAGTGATTCGTCCACGCGGTCCCGTCCCCACCACTTGGCTCAACTCAACTCCAACCTCCCGCGCCATCCTACGCACCGATGGCGATGCAACTGGAGTTACATTCGAAGATGGTGCCGAAGTTACCGCACTACCACTAGCCACTGGCTCTGACGCAGCCGCATTCATCCACGGCAGCGGTTCCCCTTCTGCCACCAGATAACCAACGACTGCACCGACTCTAACCACTGTTCCAACACTCGGCCCATTCGGTGGAATGCGCAAGATCCCTTCATCGATGGACTCGATGTCTTGCATCGCTTTTTCACCCTCCAGCGAAAACAGGGCTTCGCCAGAGCGCACAAAATCTCCATCCTTCTTCAGCCAACCCGAAAAGGTGCCTTCCTCCATCGACCAGCCGAGCCGCGGTATAACAATTTCAAAAGCCATGTTCACTCCTGACTCAACGATCGAATGGCTGCAGCAATTTCATCGGCAGTGGGCACGACGGCATTTTCAATCGATGGACTATAGGGTGTCGGTGTGAAAACGCCCGTCAAACGACGAATCGGCGCATCGAGATTATCAAACCCAGCATCAACAACCTGGGCTGCGATCTCAGCCGCAAAACCACAGGCCGCTGGCGGTTCGTCAACAATCAACAACCGTCCCGTCTTGGCAACCGACTGCAAAATCGTGTCCACATCTAGGGGCGAAATAGTGCGAGGATCGATCACTTCAACTGAGATCCCTTCGCTTTCCAGTTTGTCACAAATCGACAGCGTCAAATGCACCATCCGTGCGAGTGCGACTACAGTCACATCTCGGCCAATCCTGACCACCGCAGCTTTCCCGAACTCAATTTCGTAATCGCCCAACGGCACATCGCACTTGTTTGTTAGGATCTCGCGATGCTCCAAGAACATCACTGGATCGTCGCAACGCAATGCATGTTTCATTAGGCCTTTGGCATCGTAGGCATTCGCTGGGACCACCACACGGAGACCCGGCACTTGAGCATAGATCGAATAGTAGCTGCCCGAATGATGGGTGGCGGCGGAGTGACCGATGCCAATACAGCCCCGGAGCAGCACAGGCATCTTCAGCCGGCCGCTCGACATGTATTGCATCTTGGCGATTTGGTTGACGATTTCACCAAAGCCATCCAGCACGAAGTCGGCAAACATGAAATCGATCACTGGACGCGTCCCAGTCATCGCGGCTCCGCAAGCCAAGCCCACAAAGCCGCGTTCGCAAATCGGCGTGTCGCATAATCGCTCGGCGCCGTAGAGCTCATATAGCCCCGCAGTCGTCTTAAAATTACCGCCGCGGATGCCGATGCCTTCGCCCATCACAAAAATGTTCGCGTTCGTAGCCATCTCTTCGGCAAGCGCTTCATGCGTCGCTTGTGTGAAAGTGATCATGCGATGTTCACCCGTCGGACGCGCTGAGTTCACTACCGTTCGAGGTGCGGCATAGACATTAGTTGCAGCAGTCGAGGCATCCGGCGGTGGACTGTTCTCTGCAAACTGCCTCGCTTCAGCCACCAAGGCGGCAACCTCAGCATCGATGGCCTTAATCGCGTCCTCCGAAACTTGATACTCCGTTACCAATCGCTCGCGCAGCGTAGCGATCGGACAACGCCGCTTCCATTGTTCAACATCTTCACGAGTTCGATAGGTAAAGTCGCCCATCCCTTCAGCATGAGCCCGGGTGCGATACGTTTTGCATTCGATCAAAGTCGCACCTTGACCGGCTCGGGCTCTCGCGACTGCTTCACGTGCCGTTTCCGTAACGGCCAACACGTCATTTCCATCCACTTCGAACCCCGGCAAACCGTAATTGGCCGCACGACGGCCAACGTCAGCAATTCCGCTTGAATATGCAAAGGGCACTTCAGTTGCAAACTGATTGTTCTCACAAATGAACAGCACCGGCAGCTTCCAGATGCTGGCCATGTTCAACCCTTCATGGAAGGCGCCGTTATTCACGGCTCCATCACCAAAGAAGGCCACAGCCACTTGCCCGCTACGTTTTAGCTTCGAACTGTAGCCACCGCCGCAAGCTTGCAAGATACACGGTCCAACGATACCGCTGGTCCCCATCATGCCGATCTCGGGCGAGAACAGGTGCATGCTACCACCGCGACCTCGCGAACAGCCCGTCGCGCGACCAAACAACTCAGCGATCAACTCGCGTGGAGGCATCCCTTTCGCCAGTGCATGACCATGACCGCGATGTGTACTAAAGATCGGATCATCTGCATTTAGGTGAGCACAGACTCCAGTCGCAATGGCTTCTTGGCCCACATACGTATGGCAAGCACCATGGATCAATCCACGTTGATGGCACCGCGCGAGTTCCTCTTCAGTCGACCGAATCACCAGCATCGTGCGGTATAGACTTAGCAGACCGTCTAACTTTACGTCACTCATAGGGCTCTCCGCATCGTTGCTCCAGCGTTGGCTGCAAGGTTTCCGCCATCCATTGGAATCGTGGTTCCAGTTATCCAAGACGACGCGTCAGAGGCCAGCAACACCACCAGCCCTTGAATGTCCGTCGGCACTCCGAGTCGTCCTGTTGGAATACCGCTCAACCACTGATCCTTGATCGATGGGTCCGCTGCGATCCGTTTCTCTAAACTGGGATTGATGACTTGAGCAGGCAAGATTGCATTCACGCGCACGCCCAGTCCCGACCATTCCGTGCTCAGCTCACGCGTCATTTGCACTACTGCCCCCATCGCCATACTGTAAGCGATATGACCTCGACCGAGGGCGGTCGTACTGGCCAACGAACCGATGTTCAAAATACTCCCTTTGCCCGCTCGCAGCATTCTGCGTCCCGCTTCTTGGCACATGCAGAAGCGACCGAAGACAAGGTTCTGAAACACTTGTTGCACTTGGTCGAGCGTGATCTCTTCAGGCTTGGCAAGGATCCCTTCGCCTGCAATGTTACCGAGAAAGTCGATTTGTCCAAATTCACTGTCGAGCTTAGCGAACATCGCTCGAATTGCCTCTGGATCGGAGACGTTGCAAGTCACTTGGATGGCACGGCGGCCAAGAGCCTCAATTTCCTTCGCAGTACTTGCCAGGCCCTCGGTATTCAAATCCGCCAACATCAGATCAGCCCCGTGCGCCGCCAAAGCGAGCGCTGATGCGCGACCCATCCCACTAGCCGCACCCGAGATGAGCGCAACGCGGTTGGACAGATCAAATAGGTTCTTAATAGCCATAGAAAAATCCACTTACGAGCCGACCATCATCGGCAGAATTTTGAAAACGAAAACAAGTACAGCTAATCCCAAGTAAAACACTCCGCAACTGGCCACACCCAGCGAATGATACCAGCTTGGTCGGACCGCTTGAGGCAACAGTCGATTGTTGATCCATAACAACTGGAACGCGGTAAAGCCTATCGCCAGATTGTTAAAGTTCGCAATAAAGTCCGTCATTAGCTTGGGCGCATTGCTAAACATGAACGCGCAGAAGAACGACCACAATACGTAGCCGCCCAAAATGCTGTAGTAGATGTATTTGGCTTGATGGGGCCGCATGGTCTCACGAATACGGCGGTTCCCAGTCCAAACGGCGTCCGTCCAACGACGACTGAAATCATCGACGACTGACATTTGACTCGGCAGCATCACCATCATCCCAGTGAACAAGGCCACAATCCAAAGAATTTTTGCGATAACCGGACTAAAGCCAGAGTGATAGATGCCATCCGCCGTTACGACGGCTTGGGCCACCCCCATTTGCTCGGTGGTAATCGATGAATACTGCGTGAACTGCATCGATATTAGGGCAGGCAGAGCCATTCCCATAAAGCAACCAGGCGCCCATACGAAGACTTGATCCGTAATTACATAGCGCCACCAACCGCGCCAACGTCGCATGTTCTCAGGCGTTTGCTCAAATACTTTACCAACGTGACTGAGCGTTACATTGCGACCGCCGATGGCACTGGGAATCGCGCCTACTTGACTACCCATGCCCCAGCCCTTGTCACGCACAAAGTTGCTGTAGGTCGAGTTGGCTAAGCCACCACCGCCTGCATATCCAGCAAACGCACCCAGCATCACGATGCTCACCGCTGAGATCGTTGGGAACTCGCCGTATTGAAAGACATGAAAGAAGGCATTGGTGACGACTTCGCCACCTTGACCATCGCTGACCGGT
>JANRMD010000009.1:0-3110 GCA_033761895.1 Pirellulaceae bacterium
CGATGGTTCGGAACCGGGATTTGAAATCGGGAAGTCCGCGCAGTTCATGATGGTGCGTTCGAATGACGATGGTCAGACTTGGTCCGCTCCAGAAAATCTGACCCGGAAACTGAAGCAAGAATCCTGGTGGCTGCTTGCACCTTCGCCGCAAGCTGGATTTTGCCTGGCCGATGGCACACTCGTTATGCCAGTTCAAGGCCGTACCGGGCGAGAACCATTAGCCACGTTTGCAACGATCATGATCAGTCGCGATCACGGGCGGAACTGGGTAGTCGGCAAGCCCGCTTATAGCGGTGGTAACGAATGCCAAGCGTCGTTGCTCAGCGACGGTTCAATCATGTTAAATATCCGAAATGACCATGAACGCTATCGGGCGGTTGTTGTGACCAAAGATCTAGGAGAAACTTGGGAAGCGCATCCGACTAGTCGCAACACACTCATCGAACCGAATTGCAATGGCAGTCTGCTTCGGTTCAACTACGAGCGTGAAGGTCGTCAGCAACATGTTCTGCTATTTGCAAATCCGCATTCACAGCTTGGTCGAACACATCAGACAGTGCAGGTCAGCTTCGACGACGGACTGACTTGGCCGGACTCGCATCATTGGTTGCTGGATGCAGGGCGTGGCGCCGGTTATCCGAGTCTAACTCAAATGGATCATAATCATGTGGGAATCGTGTACGAAGGTAGCCAATCACAGTTGGTGTTCGAGAAACTGCCGATCACCGATCTATTGGAACCTACTCGTCGCCATGCACTGCGAGAGATTTGGCACCGCGAAGTGTCGAAAGAAGGTGCTCAGTTTCTTGAGCAACGCCGCCAGTCGCCGCCCTTTGGTGATAGTCAAGAGTTTGACCTAGCCGGTTTGCGAGCTGGAATGGGAGCGAGGCAAGAACCCAATGTTCCGGGCGTCAAACTGACCAAGGTTAAAGTTGGTGATGTAGTTTGCGAATGGGTCATGACTCCCGGTGCTGATCCTAACGTTCGATTGCTGTACTTGCACGGAGGTGGATGGGTTTCAGGTTCAGGCAGCAACTATCTGCCGTTGGCTGCGGATATCTCAGTCGCCGCACGATGTGCGGTTTTGCTTCCGGACTATAGACTCGCTCCCGAACATCCATTCCCTGCGGGACTCGATGACTGTGTCGCTGCACACGACTGGCTTGTCGCCAATGGACCCTCTGGTCCTGAAGCGGCGAAAGCCACATTCATCGCTGGTGACTCCGCGGGAGGAAATTTGACGCTCACAACCCTTCTAGCGCTCAAGGAGCGCGAACGCAAGCTTCCTGCAGGAGCCATCGCGATCTCGCCTGGCACGGATTTTACGTTATCGAGTCAATCGCTGAAGTCGGTTTATGACCCGATCATTAGTTCACGAACAATGCCCGAGTTTCGCAGTCGCTATTTGGCCCAGACCGACGCGAGAAATCCGTTGGCTTCCCCCGTGTTTGGCGACTACCGCGATCTGCCACCTATCCTGATTCAAACGGGCGAACACGAAATGTTGCGCGACGATAGTATCCGAGTCGCGAAGAAGGCTCGTGCCGACGGCGTACCTGTCTCGCTCGAGATATGGCCTGGCATGGTTCATGTCTTTCAGATTCGCGGACTTCCTGAATCTCGCGAAGCAATCAAACGGATTGGAGACTTTGTAAAGGGCCGTATCAAAGACTGAAAGACATTTGAATGATGCAATCAATGCGTTCTTACAAACCTTCCGATCGCATAAGCTCCAAGAGCGGAGGCGGTGCGCAGTCAATTGTCTCAACATTCGCCCTGCTACCGGAGTGCTTAGTGGTCGAATTCCTCGCACTGGTAGAGGGTGACCGTTGCGGCGAAACACGGCTGAGAACCGCTTTCGATCTATCCGCCCGTCGCAAACCAGGGGTCGATGTTGCGCGCTTAGGACACGCCCTCCTGAGTTGGCCGGACTATTGCATTTCGTTGCTTCAGTTTAAGCGACGGACGCGGCGAAAACGGATTCGGCTGGGTGTTTTCACCTCGACCACTTCGTGGCCGCCCTTAGTGCCACAAGACGGTTAGTGCTGAGTCACCAAGGCAGTCGACTGTCTTCCGCAGGTGACATGCAAACGGTGCAAAACTGCGAAGCCTGTACTTAACTTGCGTTGGTGTGCTCAACGAGTGGCAACCGGCCTATGCATTGGGGGGTGTATTTCCGTGCGAAATCGCGCGCACAAATGCCATTTACGCCTACCAAATCTGTCCATTGCGTTCGCAACCGTGTCAATCGCAATTAAGAAACAGCCATTTTGGTAGGGCAGCCGTGTGGCAACTCGTACCATCCACACGTTCTGGTGATATCCAAAGCGTGTTAAATCGATCAACTAATGATTAAGGAATAAAAGTTGCACGACTGCCAGCAGTGTTCGCGAGACAGTGGGGCATTGGCAGCGTTTCTCAGTCCCGAATGCGAATCTAAATTTGGATCTCGAAAAAGCGCGGGGGCCTTATGGCGAAAAAAGAGCATATTGAGAATCCGGGGACACTCGATCAATTGATGGACGCTGCTCCTGTGGCGGAGAAATACGAAGAACGACTTGCACGTTTCGAAAAGATTCTCGGTGACCTAATTACATCGCCTGAGTCTCGCACAACAGTTCTTCACGCTTTCCGAAGATTGGATGTGCCCTCAGGGTTTGCGGCCAACCTAGCTCGCGAGGCAATTCATAAGTTGCCGAGCCAACAACGAGACTACGTTGAGGAAACCGAATTTAACCGATTTCATTCGCCCCATGAACAGCTATTGCGATGGATCGTATGGGCTTTTGTTGCGGTCCTGGTAGGCTCGGTCGTACCGTTAGCGGTGATTGCCATAATGCGAGCTTCGCCTGGGGCGTCCGCCTCTGTTCGTCAAGGTGAGGCAACAAGCAACTCCAGTCAGCAGTTTACAATTGCCCCCGCCGCTGTACCCGATACCTCGACCGCTCAAATCCTATTGACGGTATTCACAACGACTGCTGGCTTCCTTGCAGGATTGTTATCTCCAAACCCAATGGAACAGCGGCGATTCTCCGCTTTGTCAGAACGTCTCCCAACCATCCGAGAAGATTCTATAGCTACGACCAAAGGTTCGTCGTAAATAAAATGCC
>JANRMD010000010.1:0-29017 GCA_033761895.1 Pirellulaceae bacterium
GTATGGGTGCCATGGGCGGAGGCGGAATGTTCTAGCAGATGTTGTGCTGTTTTGTTTTAGGGGCAACGCCCCCGACAATTTGACCAGCCCAGCCTAAAGGGCCTAAAGGGCTGGGTGCAAACGCATAAGGAACTTTAGGGCCAAAGGCCCGGCCATTTGTTCGCGAGTAATTGGTTGATCAACAAACAAACGGGCGGGCCTTCAGCCCTTTCGACCATTTGCACCTTACTGCCCAGCCCGTTGAGCTGGGCTAGGCAAACGCTGGACCTTTGGTCCGTAAACCCCAAAACTCGCAACATCAAAACTAAAGCTTCAGGTTAGGATGCGGCAGACGTTTAATTCGCGCTGCGCGGCATCAAGGGCATCAGCGGTCCAAGATTGCGAACTGATATTGCGTCTGCATAAGCGGCGGGTTCAGCGGACGAGGACGTCCGCGCTCCAGAAAACCGGACCAGCGGGCTGGGTATTCGACCGCTTCGCAGTTGAAATCAACCTCGCCAAAGCTCGAAACCACTGAAGCCTAGGTCGCTCTTGAAACCGTCAGTCGCTGCGAGGGACCTGGGGCGAAACTTCGATTTCGGTTATCTTCTAAAGCTAATCGAAATCGAAATTCACTTAGGGAATTCACTCAGGGGATATGCCATGTCGACAGCACAAACGGGACAACTTCAGAAAATTCTGGTAGCAGGCCAATGGCGAGATTCTGACGCCAGCGCGAGCTTTCAAGCGGCCAACCCGGCTCTGAATGAAATGTTGCCAGAACGTTTTCCGATCAGCTCCTGGTCGGATTGCGAAGCCGTTCTTAACGCGGCCTGCGAAGCGGCTGAACAACTCCGCGCTCTGCCGCCTGGCAAAATCGCCGACTTCCTTGAAGCCTTTGCAAAGCACATCGAAGCCAACGCCGAACGATTGGTTTCGATTGCCAATCTCGAGACGGCGTTACCGATCAAACCTCGCTTGGCTGATGTTGAACTGCCTCGTACCACAGGGCAGCTGCGTCAAGCGGCTGCGGCGGCGCGAAGTGGTTCTTGGTCGATGCCAACGATCGATACTAAAGCCAACATTCGATCCTGCTATGAACCCATCGGACCGGTGTGCGTCTTCGGCCCCAACAACTTTCCATTCGCCTTCAATAGCGTCTCAGGCGGCGATTTTGCCGCTGCGATCGCCGCTGGCAACCCAGTGATTGCCAAAGCCAACACGTCGCATCCCGGAGTGACCAAGCTGTTGGCAGAGCTTGCACATACGGCTGTTGAAGAGACAGGCTTGCCAGCTGGTACTGTACAGCTGATCTATCGCTTATCGCACGAAGATGGAGAACGCTTAGTTGCCGATCATCGCGTTGGCGCAATCGGATACACGGGCAGTCGGCGAGCCGGTCTGGCATTGAAGGCTGCGGCCGACGGAGCTGGCAAACCGATTTATTTGGAGCTCTCAAGTGTTAACCCAGTGGTCATGCTGCCCGGCGCGGTGCGCGAACGCGGCGACGAACTGGTGACCGAGTTTGTTACCAGCGTGCTCATGGGAACGGGCCAGTTCTGCACCAATCCCGGCATGGTCGTCATGCTGGCGAGTCCAGAAACAGACGCCTTTATCAAAGCTGTTACCGAAAAGTTCGCCGCTGGAACACCGGGTACTCTACTATCTTCAGCCGTTAAGAAAACGCTGACCGCTGCCATCCAAACGCTTAGCCAAGCGGGCGCTGATGTGCTGACCGGCGGTACACCCGTTGAGGGCAAATGCAGCGTTGCCAATACTCTGCTGCGAATTAGTGGTGCGAAGTTCTTGAGCGATCCTGAAGTCTTCCAGACCGAGGCGTTTGGTAACGCGTCGTTGATTGTGGTTGCGGATTCGATTTCTCAGTTGGCTGATGTACTTCGCTCGCTGGAAGGCAACTTGACGGGCTGTGTTTACTCCGCCAAAGATGGTTCGGATGAATTGCATTACGCAGCCGTTGCACCTCACTTGATCCAACGCGTTGGCCGAATTCTCAATGACAAGATGCCAACTGGAGTCGCGGTTAGTCCAGCCATGAATCACGGTGGTCCGTACCCCGCGACTGGCCATCCAGGATTTACGGCTGTCGGAATTCCAGCCAGCATGATTCGGTTCGGCAAATTGACATGCTACGACGGAGTTCGCCAACATCGTTTGCCACCGGTTCTGCGAGATACCAATCTCTCCGCATCCACGTGGCGGAACATCGATTTAAAGTGGACTACTGGGAACGTCTAACGCCTTCGAATTTCAAACTTAGCGCTGCCCTTGGAACAAGTGAAGCGTTACAATGTGGCGTTCGCCGAGTCATTTTCGCTGTCAAGTTGGACTTGCGGCTGGGCGTTAGCCTTGAGAATTGGAGTAAAACTATGTTGCGTTTCGTGTTGCTTACAGGACTATTGTTGATGTCGAATGTATCGCTTGCTCAGAGCTCGCCTTCAACGGCGAAGGTAACTTCCAAAGTCTATTTCGATGTTACTATAGGGGACCAAGATGCCGGACGCATCGTGATGGGGCTGTTCGGTGACGATGTCCCCAAAACGGCTGAGAATTTTCGCTGTCTGTGCACCGGCGAAAAGGGCGAAGGAAAATCTGGCAAACCGCTCCATTACAAGGGTAGCATTTTCCATCGCGTTATCCCGCAATTCATGCTCCAAGGTGGCGACTTTACCAAGGGGAACGGCACTGGAGGCGAAAGCATCTATGGCGAGAAGTTCAAAGATGAGAATTTCAAATTCGTGCACGACGGTCCTGGCCTGCTGAGCATGGCGAACGCTGGCCCAGACACCAACGGTTCACAGTTCTTTATCACCACTGTTCCGACAGATCACCTTGACGGCAGGCACGTTGTTTTCGGTCGCGTTTTGGAAGGCATGGATGTTGTGAAGAAAATCGAAGCTCAAGGCAGCAGCCCGCGTGGTACAACTCGCTCGGTGATCAAAATCAAAGATTGCGGCGAGCTAAAGTAATCTAGAAGCTTTTGGGGAGCTCGGGACCAGTAGCATAGGCTTCCAGCCTGTGGCCATTTGTCCCGAGCGTTTCTAGGCCTCACCCAAGGTTTCGCGGCGCCACGACGGCTTCCGGCAAGGCAGGACTTTTCGAAATTCTAGACTGCCCGCGAGGACGCAATTTTTCTGTTTCGCAGCAAATGCACCGACCAATGCGAGCGCGTTTTCAGCCTTGGTTCTCAGTACATGGTGGGCGACATGGTGGGCGACATGGTGGGCGACAGAGCATGACAGATAGCCTTAATGATAGTCCGGAAGAAGGTGACGAGACTGTGGAAGAGCATTCTGTGGAAGAACAGCCTACCGGTGAAAAACAGCCAAGTGTTGAGCCGCCAGTGACTGCGTTGCCCCCATCCCAACCAAGCCCTGAAGAACATTCCGTGGTGAGGCATCAGCCACTCGATCCTGCTTTTGTGACGATAGAACGCATCTCAGGCTGGATTTTCACGGGTTGTTTGCTGTTCGCAGGCCTCATTGGGATGGGTGTAGTTGCCTTCAATTTCGGGTTGTTGAGCCTCATTACGGGAATTTGCTTGCTGGCGTATCTGCTGCTAGGCGCTTTGCTGGCCTGGACGACCCAAGTACTTCCAAAGAAAGCACACGAGCATGCCAGCTGGTGCCTAACGCCGTCTGGGCTGGAGATTCGGCGGGGCATTTGGTGGCGTTCGCAGATCAGCGTCCCGCTGGCTCGTGTCCAACACACAGACGTGCATCAAGGGCCGCTGATGCGCAAGTTCGGATTGGCTAAGTTGACTGTGCATACCGCCGGAACCGAGAACTCAACAGTGGAATTGAATGGCTTGAGCTTTGGGACAGCGCAGCGATTACGTGATGCCCTGATTGAAAATCGAGGAGAACTCGATGGAGTCTGAACAAGCCGATGTGCCGTGGCAGCGCGTTCAACCGGTCTCGCTGTTGTTTGTGGTGATCTCAACGATCAGGCAGTGGATCATTCCGCTGGTGTTCGGCATCTTTAGTGCCAGGGATGGAAACCTGGTCGCGATTGGCTTGGGCAGTCTAGCCTTTACGATTCTGTTCGCGTTTGCGATTACACGATACCTGACCCTGCGGTTTCGATTGGCTGGAGGTGAATTGCAGGTGCGCGATGGCATATTCTTTAAAAGTATGCGAACAGTTCCCGTGCATCGAATCCAGAACATCGACCTGGTACAAAATGTTCTGCATCGGATCTTTGGCGTTGCAGAAGTTAGAATTGAGACAGCGTCTGGAAAAGAGCCTGAAGCCGTCTTGCGTGTACTTTCGCTGGCAGAGGTTGAATCACTGCGAGCCCGCGTATTTGCTGAAACGAATACGCGCAGAGGTACTTCGCAAGAACCGATTCTAGTCGCCAATGAAGATGGATCGACAGGTGCAACGGCTGTAAGCGACGTCGCTGGAGGACCAGCAGGACCACTTGGAGGCCCACTTCCTGGAGGCACTCTAACCGGAGTTGATGTCTCATTAACAGGCGAACGACCGCGACAGCTGCTGTTGGCAATTTCGCTGAAGCAGTTTGCACTTGCTGGACTGACAAGCAATCGTGGTTTTTTGATTGTGCCGATTATCCTCGGTATGCTTTACGAAACGCGTAGCTTTACGCGCGGCATTCGCGATCAATTTCGATTAAACAGCAGTGATTTACTGCTTGATCGAATCCCCTCAGGCCTATCGACCTGGTACATCGTTATGTGGCTCGCCGCGGGATTGTTCGTGTCGCTAGCGTTGTTGAAGGTACTTTCCTTCGCTTGGTTCGTGATTCGTTTTTACGGCTATCAACTGTGGGCCGTTGGAGACGATCTGCGCATAAGTTGTGGCTTGTTCACCCGAGTTTCGGCCACAATTCCGCGGTCGCGAATTCAGTTCATCAGCATCCACCGTTCGTGGCTTGCGCGAAAGCTAGGATTAGCCGCGATTCGGATTGAAACGGCTGGCGGCGGTGGAACGGAACATGAAAATGCGAGTCAGTCGGTTGGCCGGCGTTGGTTCGTTCCGGTAATCTCCGAGAGCCAAGTGGTGGGTTTGATCGAACACTTGCGACCAGGGATTCACTGGACAGAATCGCAGTTTGATTGGCAACCACTCTCACCGCGTGCAGGCACTCGACTACAACGCTTCGGTATCATTGCCGCTGTGGTTTTGACCGCGGTCGCGGGCTTCGTTTGGCAACCCTGGGGAGCCATGGTCGGCATTGTGCTATTGCCGCTGTTCCTATGGCTAGCCCATCGGCAAGCGAAAGCGATGCGGTACGCAAGAAGCGGTTCCCTCGTCGTATTTCGTAGTGGACTGCTGACACGCAAATGCAGCTGTGCATTCGTTGATAAGATTCAAACCCTGAAGTTAAGTGAATCTCCCTTCGATCGACGCTGGAACATGGCTACGCTGTCGGTCGATACCGCGGCCGCCGGTCCAGCCGAACACAAGATTGAAGTCAAGTATCTCGATGCCAATGTAGCCAGGCGCGAATACGCAAACCTCAGAGCAGCCGTAGCATAGGCTTCCAGCCTGTGAAGTAGCATACGCATCCAGCCTGTGACAGTCGGGTACAATGCAACACAGGCAAGATGCCTATGCTACGTCTACGCGTCGAGATCAACAACAATCGAGTTGCCGATGAGATCGTGAAGGCAGCGGTAGTCTTCACGAAAGATAAAGCAAGCGTCGACGATTCCATAAAATGGAACTTGGCTGAGCAGAAATACGCCCACAATACTTCTAAGCAGGCAACACTGGACGAATGGCGAGCGTTGGTGCGTATTGAAATCAATGACTTGCATTTTCAATAGATACTTGCCAATCGACTGGCTGGAAGTGGCCAGAAGATAAGTTTGAATTGCTAATACAACAAGCACTCCAATAAACATCAGAGCAAACCCACTGATAAGAAATGGGATTACCGCTTCGGGACTGCTTTGGGGACCGGCCGCCAAAGGACCACCAATGAAAAGGGCAACTCCAGGCAGAAAACTGAACAACAAAGCGAAGTTGTCGATGAGAGCCCCAGCGAATCTCTTGGGACGGCTGGCCAACCGCAACTGTCGCTGCTGATAACCGAATTGTGAAGGTGCCTGATAGGGATTGGCGTAGTTGTAATTGCTCATGGTTCATTGTGGCTCGCGAGCGTACCCGCGAGCGTGTGTTCGATCTGGAAGAAGATGGAATTGTTGTAGCCCCGCGAAATCATATCAAGTTGACATTTTAGTGCCGCTACTTGAAATTTCCATGGCGCAGCTTAATTCCATATGAACCCTAGCAGGCTGCTGAAAAAGTCGATTTACAAAATTTGACAGATCCTTCTTAACCCGAAGCCTCAGCGAGGGGCGTTCCTTATCCCCTCGCTAACGCTGCGGGTTATTTTACAGCACCCTGCTAGTGCTCTGTCCCGATTAGATTTTTGGGTAGCGGAATGCGTCAAGCGTTTTGAGAGTACTACGGTGGTTCTCGACAGCCCTGACGGCTTGTCGATCATTGGGCGGCGGCAGCAGGCTAGGCTCTCAACACAACTGACTTCCCAACAGTGCCTGTCGACGTCCCAGTCCGCTGGTCCGGTTTTCTGGAGCGCGGACGTCCTCGTCCGCTGAACCTACCGCTTATGCAAACACAACCCAATTCAGGTTCGTTGATCAAAGAGTAGCGACAGCTGTCAAAGGTTTCGTGAGCTATCACAGCACTTTCGAAAGCCTTGACGGCCTCCGCTACCTCATTGAATTGATGGCATCTTATTTCGTCCTTCCAGGCTTGAGTTCAATCCAAAGTACGCTCGGGACAATGGTCCCAAGCTACGAACGAGGCTAAGCCAAAAAATTTAATGTGGACAGAGCACTAGATTCAGTGACAAGGTGGTTCAACAAGCTGGTCAAATCCGGCAACGTATCGGCTTTAAAGGAACCGAGTTCGAGTCTATTTCCCAACCAATGGTCCGGCACCAAGGATGGACGAAGCACTTTGGTCAGCGAATTTCTCAAAATTCTTATGAAACAACTGCGCAAGCTTGAGTGCGGTAGTGTCGTAAGCGGCGGGATCCGCCCACGTCAACTTAGGTTGCAACATCTGGCTCGGGACATTGGTACAAGCTGTGGGGACAGCAAATCCGAAATTCGGATCGGAGACGAAGTCAGCTTTGCCAAGGTGCCCCGAGTGAATCGCGTCAATAATGCTACGCGTGTGGCTCAGCGACATGCGGCGCCCAACGCCATACGCACCACCGCTCCAACCGGTGTTCAGTAACCACACATCCGTGCCGCATTGAGCAATTTTAGCCGCCAGCAGTTCAGCGTACTTGGATGGATGCCAGACCATGAAAGCGGCACCAAAACAAGTTGAGAAGGTGGCGGTCGGTTCCGTGACACCCATTTCCGTTCCTGCAACTTTAGCCGTGTAACCGCTGACGAAATGATACATGGCTTGCTCGGGCGTCAGCTTACTAACCGGTGGCAGCACTCCAAAGGCGTCGCAGGTCAAGAAAATGATGTTTTTGGGATGACCGCCGATGCAGGGGAGCTTGGCTCGCGGAATGAACTCGATTGGGTAAGCCACGCGAGTATTCTCGGTGATGGACGCGTCGCCAAAATTCACTCGATGCGTGTCTTCATCGTAGACCACATTTTCAAGCACGGCACCGAAGCGGATCGCATTGTAAATCTCCGGTTCGCTCTCTTGGGTCAGATTGATGACTTTGGCGTAGCAACCACCTTCGATGTTAAAGACCCCTTCATTCGACCAGCAATGTTCATCGTCGCCAATCAACTGGCGATTGGGATCCGCCGACAGGGTTGTCTTGCCGGTACCGGACAAACCAAAGAACAAAGTCACATCACCAGCGACTCCTTCGTTCGCCGAGCAATGCATCGACAACACGCCCTGCTTGGGCATGAGGTAATTCATGATGGTGAACACACCTTTTTTCATCTCGCCAGCGTATTGAGTTCCCAGAATTACAAACTCTCGTTGCTCGAAACTGAGATCGATGCTGGTCGTGCTGGTCATTTGATTGGTGTATGGATTCGCTGGGAAATACCCCGCGTTGTAGATCACGTAATCGGGCTCACCGAACTCAGCTAACTCCTCGTCCGTAGGGCGAATCAGCATGTTTTGCATGAACAAAGCGTGATAAGCGCTCGAGCAGATCACGCGGATTTTCAGTCGATAACGTGGATCCCAGCCCGCATATCCATCCGTCACAAAGATCTGCGCGCGGGTGTTCAAATAGTCGCGGGCACGCTGACGATTGATCAGAAATGAACGTTCGGTCAAGCGAATGTTGACGTCACCCCACCAGATATCACCAGCCGTGGCTGGGGCTTCGACGATACGTTTATCTTTAGGGCTGCGTCCGGTCTTGTCTCCACTGCGTGTCGCAAGAGCCCCGCTGGAGGCGATCGCTGCATCGTGGTTCAAAATCGCATGTTCGTATAATCGAGCTGGATTGAGATTGCGGAGGACTTCTTTAACTTGAATGCCAAAACTGTTGAGATTAAACCCGCTATCCATAAGACTTCCGTGGTGGCAAAGTGACGTTGAGCGGTCCGCCCCGCGACTAATACAGCCCGTATTGTTGCAGATTGCAGTAGACGTACCAGTCCGGATGTAACCGTCTGGGTGTTACAGTCTTGCCGCGCGTTGCCTCAACGGAGACACTTAGACGCTTCGCCAGCAGTCGGCAAGCTAATTCTTCTAGCGGTGCACGCCCAGACGCTTGAACGGCCAGTAAGTATGCGTTACGACACCTACAACGTAGGACTCCGGTACCGCGAACGGATTATGCGTTGCAGCGCCACTTTCCCAGACTCGCGAGTCCGCGCTCTGAGCAGAAAAGTCCCCGAGCACAAAATACTCGTCCGCCCCGAGTACCGCCGGTCGATTTGTCGATCCCCACATTTGTACTTGCGGCAATTCCGGGATTCCGTCGTCGTATTTAAGGCCAGCAAGATGGGTGGGCGGAATCACTTTCTGATTGTCGGCCCACACAGCCCCATCCTTGATAATGATGGTCTCGCCAGGCAGTCCCACAAGTCGTTTGGCATCAAGCATGCCGGGATTTCCCGGATAATGGAAGACGATGATGTCCCACCGTTGCGGCTTCAGGAACTTGGCAACCAAGATGCGGTCGCTCGCCTGCTTGGGATTCCGCACGCTCAATGCAGGACCAATGTGAAATTGCTCGCAGATCATTCTTGGTGGTTCAACGGTATCCATAAGATCGTCAAGCGGCGAACCGTAATTGGTGAGTTCGCATTCGCTGCAAACACTCTCGACATGAACACCAACCAAGGTGGGGGCCATCGCGTTGGTTGGAATTGTATAGGTCTCATACAACGCTGGACGTAGGATCAAGATGACAATGACAAAGGTCGTTACGGAAGCCAGTAACGTAAGCAACCAGGCTTGAAGAACTTGACGGGTGCTTGCTCTAAAGACCGAGCCAATCGTACCCAACTGCAACATTACAGCTAAAGTAAGTAAGCTCAATGCCCCCACCAGCGACTCAAGGTAATCGGGTGGAAAAGCGAATTGCATCCACACACTCAGTGCAATTTGGCCAACGATGACGATGCCAGTCGTCAACATAATCCCGCGCAACGTGAATTCGGACACATCCGCCCAACGCAAACCCAGCCACAGAAAAAACGCCCACAGCGCAGCGGTTACAAACAAAACTCCGAGGAATAACGCTGCGAAGACAATCGTAGAAACCATGGGAACGCACTAGGTAAGCAACTACCACTCCATTCGCCGGTCTTCAAAAGCCGCTATCTATTCAGCTACGCACTCGGCAGCGATATCTTCGTAGGACTTGCGTGCGAAGTCATAGGCCTCTTTCGCAGCCTGAATCTCTTCTTGCCGAAACTGTTTATTCTTTTGTCGCCAGCAAGTCTCGACGGCATCGCGACACCACTGTGCACTGCGACGACTCGCACGAATCGGTTTACCAGCCACCTGTACGAAAATGGGATTGGAATGCATTGAAGGCAGGATGCGCACCGCGACCCAAGCAGAATGCGGAAGATCGATCTCAAACGCAACCTCTTTAACATCACCGTCGGCGTCGATCAGTTGTTTTCCTGCGACTTCCCCATTAACAATTAACTCGACCGGAACCTGCCGCGTGCCAGTGATCCGGGCACGTTCGAGATGCCAATACGGTTTGTCGTCCAACCTTCGCTTTGCAATGGCTTTACCCAGTTCATTGGGCTCGGGCGGTAGCATCGCCGCCACTTTACAGCTTACTTTGGCCTTACCCGCAGTCGGCATGTCCAGTTGGCTGACCGTCTTGCCAGAGCCAGCGCCCAGCTTGGTACCGTTGATTTCAAAATTCACCACATGGCTCAGACCATCGGATACATAGCTGCTGCCATTCTTGATCCCCTGAGCCCACTCGGCGTAGTCTAAATCCGCAACCGACTTGTTGGGTAGGTTAACGTAGCTCCGACCCAAGCCCACACGTTCGCCATAGATACATGGGAAATCTGTTTCGCCACTAATTCGCGAACGATAACCGCAGTTGAGCGTGTGGTACCAAATATTCATTTCCCAAATTACCGGCGTGTCGACTGCGCTGATGAAATCACAAGCGTCTTGCGTGACCGCCACGATGAACTCATTCGCGCCGATACCATCGAACGGTGGCATTGCATAGTCTGGCAACTTATCTGCCGCCCGACCAGCACGATCCTTTGCACCACCCCAAGTGTTCGGCAGCGCCCCGCGAGTACCGTCAGGCAAATAATCAGGTAGTGCCAATCCCCAGCCACTGTGACTGTACCCAACCACGCCCCCCTGCTCTTTGCCCCACTTCAACACTGGCACCGTCCATGTTGGCCATTGCTCGATCGACTTTGTGCCAGGGTAATCATCTTCGGTTAGGTTAATCAAACACAGGTGACCTGCATGCGAAGATGGAAAACCGCTTACTTCGACGTCATAACGCATCAAGTTGCCCGGTTTGGAAAGTGCCGAAACTTTTCCGTCGAAGAACTGCTTCTGAAAATACCAGCACGGGCCCCAACTCAACACGCAACCGACATTCAAGTCCTCACCGACCAAATGCCGCATCATGTCCTCCGGTTTGACACCTTCGGTCGGATTTTCGTAGTGCGCACAACCGGCTGCGTGAACATGATGGTCGCCAGAGAACCAGCCCAACTTGGCCATGTGGATCCAACGCTTCAATTGAACCTTGATCGGTTCAGGCGACGCACCCGCTTGCAAATCGAGATCGATTGTTTGTTCGTGATATTCCGGACCGCGATAGGCAGTTATGCGATAACGCCCCGGTGCCAGTTCCAGCGTTTCACCATCGGCGCGATAGACTTGTTCGTGAAAAAAGAAATCGGGTGCCAAACGTCGCGATGGATTCGGATAAACGCGACCTTGCATGTCGCGAACCAACAGACTGCAGATCGTTGGTTGACCATCTTCGTCACGGATTGATAACGGCACTTGGATCGACGGTCGACATTGAAATAGGATCGGAATTTCACTGCGGAAACCAAGGTCTTGAGTCCCTTGGCCAACGTGCATCGAAAGTGTTGCCTCGCGCGGTCCCGCATCGCGGCTATACAATTGCAGTAGCCGATACTCGACCGCCAAACCTGACAACGTGGCCGTCATCGGTTGAGAAGTCACCATGGCCATGTCCAGCCAACGACGATTGCTGTCGGCAGGTGAGATGACAATTTTTGGGTTAGCTGAGGAACTGCTGCGTTTAACCATCGGTTCGGCTTGGGGGCTGAGGCAGTTGAGCGGTGCAGTCACTCCAGCCTCATTGACAACTTTGACCAAGAAGTTCGTCCAGCCACGTTGATCAAGGGTCGGTTTGGCCGCCCCCATAGCCGCCTTTACGCGACTCTCCGGGTTGATGTTGACCGTGATTAAGCACAGCGGATCAAGCAACTGCTGTAGTTCTCGCACGACCTTAGGGTCATCGTCACTGGCATAAAGTTCGTCGAGCCGCTTGAGTGAATCAGCGCTCAGGGGGCTGCCTGCTAACTGGAGGGCTTGAACCACACGTCGCACGCCCGCTTCCAAAGGCTGCCGATCGACGGCCGCAACTATCGGCGAAGCCTCTTGCGCGGTCACCAGCGATTGACATGCGAGTAAGAACGCGATGGTAAGTGAGCGCCATAAAAAACTGTGATTTGACATGACAAACCGCCCTTGAAACATCATGAAAGCTGCCGTTGCAATTGCCGCATTATAGCGGCTGAAATTCTCGTAACGTGCGGACAGTTCCTGCAAAATACAATTTGACTTTTCCGATTTATCGTTTTTGCACCCCCAAAGGTCTAAGAACGCGGCAGTCTTCAATGCCCTGGGTCTTTGACGCCCTGGGTCTTTGACGCCCTGGGTTTTGGCGTTCTGTGTCTTCGGAGGCGCGGTTCGTCACAATTCAAAACGCCCTTTGCAAAGCCACGACCGCGTGAACTGGCTGTCAGCGAGGGTTTACCGACTGAGATTTGACTGCGCGACCTGAAAGTAAATTTCAGCGGCTTGATCGAGTTGCTTGATCTCAATGAACTCATCGTCGGTATGCGCTTGAGCGATTGAGCCGGGGCCAAAGACCACTGCGGGTACGCCTGCGGTGCTAATGGTAGAAGCGTGCGTGCAGTAGGCCACGCCTAAACTGCGATGCTTGCCCGCAACATCTTCGATGCACTTGAGCAGAGGTTCCGCCAGCCAAGCGTTGTCAGAATTGTTAAGTGCAGGGCTGCTAATCCAGGCTTCGTCGGTAACGATATGCGGACCAAAGCGCTCCGTCAGTTGCTCGCGGATGGTCGACCAGGCCACTTTCGGATCTTCACCTGGTACCAAGCGACGATCGATTTCAATCGTGCAACTGTCAGGCACAATGTTGACGCTTTGACCGCCGAAAATCCGTCCGACGCTCAACGTGGGCCGACCACAGAGCGAATGGATCGGCACCGACTTTGGCAACCAACTTGCATAGTCTTCCAAGTATCGGACGGCACGAGCCATCGTGTATATGGCATTGCGCCCTTGGGTCGGATCGCTGCTGTGGCAAGCTCGGCCAAGCGTATGCACTCGAAAACGGGTCACACCGCGATGCGCTACCACCACATCCAAGTCCGTCGGCTCGGCTACGATTGCGCCATCAGGCTTCGAGGTTATAAGACGCGACTTACCTAGGTTATCTTGCCAACAACTCACCAAGTCACGAATTCCAACCGTCGTGAACTCTTCGTCGCACGAGCAACTCAGCACAAGATTTGGTCCGCCCTTGGGTTTCTCCTTCACAACTCGCGCAAACGCATACAACATGGCGGCCAAGCCCCCTTTGACATCCGCCGCTCCACGACCCGTGATGCGACCATCAACGACCGTAGGCGCGAATGGCGCAATGGTCATGTTGTCGATTGGAACCGTGTCTTGATGCGCATCGAACAGCAATGTTTGGCGTGCACCTGGAGAATTGTATCGCGCAATCACGTTGGCTCTGCCTGGAACGACTTCGATCCGCTCATGATTAGCGCCAATCGATTCGAAAAAGCGAACTAACCAATCGCTTACTCGCTGTTCAAAATAGATCGGGCCGCTCAGCTCACGTCCCATGGGGTTAACGCTTGGAATCGCAATCAGCTCGCACAGAATTTCAGTTGGCGACATCGAGAAAACAGCTCCGCTTCAGTACTTAGCAATGACCACTTCTTTAATACTTGTCGCACACGCAACAGCCGAAAAGCCTTCAGGCAACGCGTCCAACTGGTGAACCCGCCAAGTTTCCGCATCGATCCAAGAATTCATCCGACAACTTCCGTCGTCCTCCATCTTTTCCAACAACATGGGATCGATCTTCTGCGGCTTGCAGATCGACGGTTGAGGCATCGGGAATTCGACGGACTGCAAACCGTAACCGATGCCGACGCCAATCGCCTTTAGCAATGCCTCTTTTGCCACCCAGGCTCGCATGATCGCCAGATTACGTTCTGCCGGTGCCAGCAATTCAAGCCTCGCGCGCTCTTGGACACTTAGAACTTGCGGTGCGAGCGCCTCAAAATTCGTGCGCCGCTGAAACAACTCCGTATCCACCCCGACGGGCATCGATTGACCGAACCCAAACAACGCCCAATCACCCGAATGCGACACATTGAACTCCAAAGTCGAACGATGGGACGAAGCCAATCGAGGTTTGCCGGTCGAATTGTAATCGAATTGGACTCTCTCGGGCTCCACATCCAGCATCGCACCCAACAAGTGACGCAAGCGGCCGCGGCAGACCCCAAATCTTCGCTTCACTTCAGGCGGTAAGAAACGTTGCTGCCGGGCGACTTCGTCTTTCGACATGCAGCGAACAAACCCCTCCAGTTCGTCGCCCTCGGCAACTAAGGACGAAACGACCACCGTTACCGTCCCAAATGCAGGCTCAGCGAACGGAAAGTGGGGCGTGGTACTTGGGGGCAACGGGTTGTTCATCGAGGTCTGCTGATATCAGTTGTCAAATTCGTGTGCTGTATTGCGAGCCGCAAAGTCACGGTTTCCCCAGAGCCGACAGCACGTCTTTTACCGGAGCTCGATCGCCATGCGTTTGACTAATCTTTGCATAGCGAATTACGCCAGTTGGGTCGATGACAAAAGTAGCCGGGTAAGCCGTTTCGCGGGGCGCTTGCCAACGCACACGGTAAGCGTTGATGACTGCGTAATCCTGGTCGATCGCCATACTAAAGCCAGTAGGGAGTTGTCGGTCAGCTAGAAACTCTTTCGCCTTCGCAGTTAGCTCTTTGTTGACACCGGGGTAGACAAAGACAACATCGGCGCGGGCTTTGGACAGATCCTCAGCCACCGCTAACAACTCCCCGACCTGCTTGGAACACAACGGGCATTGGTAACCAGGGTAGCCACGCAAAAACACAAGCACTGTCCAGCGGCCGGATTTATCAGGCTCGAAGCTAAACGGTTTGCCTTCCAAGTCAGTGGACTTGAAGGGGAGCGCTTGGTCACCGCTTTCAAGCTTACGATCGTCTGCGCCCAACAAACCAGTAGAGATGACGAGGATCAATACACTGAAAACACTAAGCTGTTGCAGCGGTCGCATATCGGAGCCTTTCATTCTGACCAGACTGTGTAAGCACCCTAGATGCGTTAGTATGGCAGACTCACCCCAGTGATGTAAGCTCTTTTCGCAGTTTGGCGTCTTGCCATTGGCCGTAGGCGCTAGCCGCCGTTCTCGAAGTTTGATGCGTGCAGGGACTTCTCGTGCCAATGCAAGTTGAACTTGTGGTGATGCTGCATCGGCAGATTGATAGGTGATGAACGATTGCTCCTTCGGTCACCCGCGGCTAGCGCCGACGGCTCACTAACTAAACAGGCCCCTAGTGCCGACGGCTCACTGATTACAACTTCGGATTGATCGTCGTTGTTGTCGTGACTTCTTGCGGAGTTGGTTGCTCATCCGAGAACACTCGCGCCGCTACTTCGACTTGTTCCCGAGCCACCACACCTCGAGCTGTCAGGACATATTGCAGGTCTTGCCCTGGCCCCAGGAACTTCTCGGTTTGAAACTCGAAAACACCATCGGCGTTTCGATTCACCGCAACGTTGTTACCCGTTAGCGTAGACACACCTAGCAGTTCAATTTCGGGCGGCATCTTCAACTGGATACGAACATTGCGGTCGCCCAAGTTCTGGTTGTTGGTCACGCCTAATGCATAACGGAAAGTCTTGCCGACGTTCGTGGGATCTTCAAAGTCGTTGAGTGTAATGCGCAACGCCCCAGTTCGCGGTTGCAATCCGCCGATGCCACCGTTCCCAGGTGGTTGAACGCCGGGTTGAACGCCGGGTGGCATGACTCCGCTGGATACAATGCGAGCCATCACCTGAGCTTGATCGCGAACTTGCTCGTTGCATGTTGCCTCGACAAGTATTCCGGCTTGAGCGACCGGCGATTGGGCTTCGTACTCGATAAGCAACTGAGCAATCGTTTCGCCATCGGTACCTGGCAACATGTCACGCGGCGTCCACTCTAGTCGCGTGCCGGTGTTGTCCGTTGAGCGAACAAAAGGTTTACTATCAGCGTCAGTCGCAATCGCACGCAACGCCGGATCGCTGTTGATGAACAGTCGAATACCGGTCAAAGTTGTTCTGCCCGTGTTCTTGACCGCAATCATGGCTCGCGATCTCGAACCTACAGTCACATTCTCTGGAAAACTGATCGATACATCGATGCCAGGCATTTTGGGTGCTGGTTTTGTACCGAAGACCGCCGAGGATCGCTCGGCAAGTATCGAATTTCCGGATAGCACCTTGATCTTGGCGGGCAACTCACCCTCGCGCTGTACGCTGAAGGCGATTCCCTTACTTGTTGTTTGACCGGGCTGCAGCATTGGAATAACCCACTCGACAACGTTCGCACCCTTTTCCGCTTCAGGTAATCCAGCAGCCGTTTCTACGATGACTCGTAAGTCGGTCAGTGCCTGACGGCCCGTATTGGTAACGTCCACCTCGTAGAAAATCTGCTTACCCATCTCTTCTTGAGCTACCCCACCGACGGGTTCAAAGCGAACGTTGACCGACGGTTGAATCACACTGGTCTCGACACTCGATGTGCTCGATAGATTCGGTTCACCATTGCCAATGAACGGAATTTGATAGTCGCCAATCTGCTGAGCTTGCAGTACCACGCTCACCTCGATTTGCCTTTGCGCAGGCAACGGGCCTTGATCCCACAGCAATTGATCTTGGTATTGCCGCGGTTCCGGAGTGGCTGCAACGAATTGCATTCCAGCCGGAATACGCATTGCCAGCTTCACATTTTCTGCGTCGCGATCTCCCGGGTTTGCCAGAAAGGCCTTGTATGTTATCTGCTCGCCCACGCTCGCCGTCTTCGGACCGATGGACTGCAGTTGCAAAGCGGCTGAGCTGAACGTGACCAGCGTTTGACCACTGCCAAGCAGGATCTCCGGCAAGTTGTCATCTTTCAACGAAGGACGAATTACTTCGATCAATATGGGTGTCGTTCCGCGAACTCCTGGCGGTGCACTCAGCTTGACGGATGCTTGACCACTTTCGTCCACCATGACCCGCGCCACATTACCGCTGACTACGACACGATTCGCATCCGCTGGATTAACCGGCATAAAGACGGCAACGTTAGGATCGACAATGGTATACAGGACCTTCCATCCCGTTGCAGGCTTGAATACGTCTCCCGATTTCGTAACACGGGTCAACAACGTGATTTCCTCGCCGCTGTTGGCCACCTGAGGTTGATGGAACTCCCATTGCGCATCGACCCAATAGATCATGGCTGTTTGTCGACGTTGATCCCACAGTTCACTTTCGGGTGCTAAGACCGTAACGCGGCTGACACCTTCACTCGGTGAAGAAATGCTCAGCCAGGTCTGACCGTCTTTCAACTGGATGTCATCGTCTGTACGTGGAGTTCCACGCGTGATCAGCGTTTCTTTGTTGCTTGTACGACCACGCGCAAAGTCCACGTCGAGCTTTTCGACTTTCGGCGCATTACTGAGCGTGCTGATGAGTTTGCTCTTCATGTCATCGCCCACTTCGATGAAGGTCCCGACGCTATCGGGGGACAACATCCATTCAATCGGCTGACGCTTGACTAGGTAACCGTCTTCGCCACAAATACCGGCTAGTAAAACTACTTCGCCACCTACCGGCGCGACGACTCGCATCGGTGTCAGTTGAATTTCGCCGCATGCACCTGGCGATTTATGCAATGACTTGTGGACTTCGCCGATCCGCTTCTTATTGAATAAGTTACAAACGCCACCGTCACCACCATCCACACAGGCTGGCGGTGCAACTGGCTGTTGAAAAGCGGGGGACGAGGAAAGTTCGAGCGGAGTTGTGTTGGGGAACGGCAGAAAAATATTCTGACCAGTAGGATCAATCCGCGGCAAGTAGATTTGGCGACAGCCGCTTGATAAAGCTACCATGACAAGAATGGCAAACGCCACCAGCCAAGATGCAAGCTTGGGCGCATGAGCTTGCGAGACAGCTTCACTGCCTTGCAAACGGTCGAACTGTCCATGTTCAGTCGACATCATCCCGAGTCGCCTTAGTTCAATTCTGAAAACGCAGAGGCATCCTACAACCTCTGCCATAGCAAACTTAGCTTACGATTCGGTGCAAAGAAGATTGTTTTGACCTTGGAATCGTCAAAACAGACCGCAATCGGTGTGAATTAAGACGTTTGTAACGGATGGAACACCGTAGGATGGGACCCTATACGATCAACATGCAATCGCCATAGCTATAAAAACGATAGCGTTCTTCAATCGCTTCTTGATACGCCTGTTTGATCAACTCGCGGCCCGCAAACGCGCTCACCAGCATCAACAACGTGCTCTTCGGTAAATGGAAATTGGTCATGAGCGCGTCGACGATCTGAAACTTGTAAGGTGGGCGAATAAAGATATCCGTCTCGCCGGTCCAACCTACGAACTTAGGTGCAGTCTTCTGTGCGGCAGACTCCAAGACGCGCACACTGGTCGTACCCACCGCCACAACCCGACCGCCGGCGGCTCGCGCTTCGCTGATCTTCACTGCGGAAGCGTCGGTCAATTCGCACCACTCCGAATGCATCTTGTGATCTTCGACTCGCGACGTTGCTACGGGGCGGAACGTCCCAATGCCGACATGCAGTGTCACTGCTGCCGTGATCACTCCACGGCGCTGAAGATGTCGAATCAAATCGGTCGAAAAATGCAAACCTGCCGTCGGTGCCGCAACTGAGCCCGGCGATTTGGCGTACACTGTTTGGTACGACTCAACGTCTTGGTCGACCATGTGGCCATCGCGAATGTAGGGTGGCAACGGGACTCGTCCGAACCTTCCCAGGAACTCCTCGATGCCAATCGGCTCCAAGGGCCTAACCACCAAGCGCCCTTCCTCAAGCCGCGAGCAGACTACCAATTGCTCACTATCGCGACCGTCGTGATCGCGCAGGGAGATGGTCTCGCCAGGTGTTAGATAGCCGCGAGTCTTACTGAGCAGTTCCCAAAAACCGTTCTCAGCCGCTCTCAGGTACAACCCCTCCCAACGTCCTTGCGTGCTCGTGCGTTTACCAACCAAACGAGCCGCGATGACTTTGGAATTGTTGAGCACCAATGCATCGCCAGCATTCAACAAGTCAGGCAAATCGCGCACGTAGTGGTGCGAAAGCTCGCCAGTCTTTCGGTCCACCAGCAATAGCCGCGCATCGATACGATGGTCGAGCGGATGTTGCGCGATTAATTCGCGGGGTAGTTCATAATCGTAGGCGTCGACGCTGCCAGCATCGAATTCAGTGTCATTCATTCAGGGCTCCTTGCCTATTAAAGATATCGCCTTTGGACAAGTAGCGGAACGGGCAGTGGACTTGTTGCCGGAGTGCGACGCTGGCTCACCTATCCCAAGCTCCAACCGGCTCGGGGTTTGCGCGAAATGAACTTGTCCGCCGCTGGACAATTCTTCGCTCGCAGATTGACTGGATCCCACTCAATCTTCTGTTCGCTCCGGAACGCGACGTTCCCTAAATGATTTGCGATTGTCAACAAACCAGCATAACTGAACGGACTGCCGGTCGGTGTGCCGTTACGGATCGCCGCCAGCCACTCTTCGTGCTGTCCAGGCGAGTCAGGAATCGTTTTTTCAGGACGTTGAAAGTTACTGAACTTTTCTTCCGGCAACAGCACATGCTTGCCGTAGTCCGAGAGTACCATGCCTTTGTCACCGATGAATAGAGTGCCTGTATCCCACTGCGGAATTCCTTTGTCGTGCCAGATCTGGGGCTTGTGGGTCCCCTGATACCAACTGACTTTACAGGCTGGCATGTCCCCGCGTGCCGCATATTCATAAACTGCGGTCATCGATGCAGGAGCGATCTCAGCATGCGGTTTGTCACCCATGGCTTCAACCGTTGTAGGTGAATCCAGCTTCAATGCCCAGAATGGCAAGTCATTCATGTGGCTGCCAAGGTCCGACATCGTGCCGCTGCCAAAGTCCCACCAGCGATACCACTTGGGACCTGGAAAATACACGCTGTGATAGGGTCTCATCGGCGCTGGGCCGATCCACAGATCCCAATCGAGAAACGGCGGTGGCGTCTGCTGCTCAACCGGTCGTTCGGTGACGTAGACGATATCTTTGTTGGCATCCGAATCCGCTTTGCTCTGTAGCCCCCAAGCGCGCGAAGTCCAAACGTGAGCTTCAGTCACATTGCCAATCGCTTTCGATTGAATCAGCTCGACAACGCGACGATAGTTGGAACCAGCGTGAATCTGAGTCCCCATCTGTGTCGCCACCCCAGCCTCTTTCGCGGCCTGCATAATCCGATGCGATTCAGCGATGTTGTGCGTGAGCGGCTTCTCGCAATAGACCGGCTTCTTTTGCAGCAACGCAGGCAGAGTTGCAAACGCGTGCGTGTGCTCAGCGGTGCTCACCACCACACCATCGACGTCCTTGAGATCTTCTAATTGTTTGCGGAAGTCGGTGAACCGCTTGGCTTGCGGATGGATCGCCGAGGCGCGATCCAAATTCTCGCCGTTGACATCGCAGATACTGACAACATTGATTGAACCAGTCCCTGCACATGTATCCAAGTTCCCGCGGCCACGACCTCCAACTCCCACAAACGCAATGTTCAGTTTGTCGTTTGCGGACATGGCCCGCGCTGGTCGAGCAACAACTCCGCTCACCGTACAAGCAGCGGCAATCTGAAGAACGTGGCGTCGTGAAATAGATCGTGAAATCGGTTTTGAAATGGGCTGTGGAGAAGCAGTCATGGAGGAACCTCGGGGTGGGAAATGTGGTGAGGCAAGTAATCAAGGGTCTCTGCCCGGCGCGCGATTGTGGCGTGCGAATCTGGCTGGGCCTGACCGAACTTTACATTACCTTGCACGCAGAAGCAACTTGCACGGGCAATTTGTCCGTAATCTACTTTTCAACAACCCTCTTCAGAGGCAAGGTATACAGATAAATATCGCGTGGGACGCCATCAGGCTGCGTCGTTACAGTTAGCTTTTGATCGTGCTGAATATCCTTAAGCGCGAATTCATGACAGACAACCCTCGCCCCTGCTTTCATCTTCTCAAGCTGCGGGATGAGCTGAATATTCATTTCAGGGAGCAAAAACAGCGTAATCACGGTCGCTTTGCTTAGATCCAACTTGAAAATATCTTGGCACTCAATCTGCACCAGCTTCTCGACTCCATTCCTTTTGACGTTCTCTTGCGACTCCTTGACCTTCCGAGCGTCAATGTCGTAACCCACCGCGCGACAGCCATACTTCGAAGCCGCCGCAATCACGATCCGGCCATCACCACAGCCCAAATCGTACACCACATCCTCCTTCGCGACTTTCGCAACCTCCAACATCTTAGCGACAACAGCCGCCGGAGTAGGCACATGGATCGCTGAGTCTTTCTCACTAACGATCGGCTCATCAGCCCTAACCGCCCCACACACGAACAACAGACTCGAAAGCCACACACTCGAAAACATGAATCGTAACGCAACGCAGCGCGCAGGCATGGCAACTATCCTCGTGTTTTTGTAGCTTGGGACCATCGTCCCGAGCGCTTTCTTCAACCCCGTCACTAAATCCAAAGGCCAATACAAAGACTCCCATCCTAAGCCCCATCAATCGTCGGCCCGAACGGTTGCTTGCGAAAATCAGTCGCACCAGCAGCCATACTATCGAATCGAGGCAATTCAAACACTCCCTGATGAACGATCCGCTTGAGCACAATCTCAATCATCGTCGTCTGATCCGGCAGCAGCAGGTCGTCAACCAGCTTCCGAGCGGCTTTCAGGATAGCCGGAAAAAAGCGAACATAACCTTGATTCGGATAAGCGACCACTTGGATCCCCATATGGTCGATACCCAACGCATCGTCGCGATAGACTTTCCCGTTCCTGTCCGTCACAACTTTCAGCCCCCTAAGCACATCGTGATTAAAGTACAGCGTCAAGGTGCTGCGATCGACCAAGTTCTTTTGCCGGTCAACCATAAAGCCTGGCGGTAAACCATCCGCACGATCTTGCTTGCCAGTCAGTTTAAAATCGAGATCCGTCAGCACATGCCCCTCGTCATCGCGAAACCGTACGATCGCCAGCGAATGAGCATCGTGAAAAAAGACCTGCCGGGACAACCAAGCCCCGCTTATTTCCAGGCGCTCGCGTTCCCGAACCTTTATGTTTTCCGCCGCAAATTCTCGACTGAGCTTCAAGTAATCAACGTTATCTCGAACGCTCAGGCAACGGAGGATAGCCGCCACGGTGGCATCACGCTGAGCGGGATTTCTCTTGATCGAATACAAGATGCCGTCATTCGAACCGGTGTGACTGGCGCCTTCAATCAAGCGAAATGCGGTGGGCGCGGCATTGTATTCTTCCGTAACTTTCAGATTCTGTGCGAGATGCAAGGAATCGATGTCCAGTCGCTGGTTGGCGTCTTTTGCATCCTTGAACGCAAGGTCGAACGCTTGAACGTCGGCCGCGCTCACATGCTGTTCGAGCTTTACGTACTTCGCGTTGAGATTTGCCGCAGCAACTCGAATCGTCCCGTCGGAGCCCGACTCACCAGTGTAGGAATTCAAGTGATCGTAGAGTTTACGGTCAATGGTCTGCCCAGTCAAAACAAAGGGGTAGACAGGAGCTGTTGTGTTTTCCGCAGGTGACGCTTGACTCGAGCCCCGAATCCAATCTCGGTTAAGTTCCCAAGCTTCGCCACTACCATGTTCCAACCAATCCAGCACTCCTTGTCCCGGTTCGACACCATTGTTCCAACTCCGCAGGCGACTGAGGCGGCCTTTGCCTAACTGCGCCAGTGCCGATCCAAAATTGGCTGGTGCAAGCATGATCAAGTGGCTCATCGGGCACGGCAGTTTACTTTCCTGATAAAGCCGCCACCACCACTCGCGCACAACTGGCCCTCCCGTGGAATGCGTAATGCACGCGAACCGTTCCTGTGAATTGCCGGTGAGTACCTCGCGACGAATCGCCGCTTCAAACCCCTTAGCCAAGTCGGATACGCGAACTTCATCGCGGAAACTGATGTACTTCCCCAGCCAAATTGTCTGCACAGTGACATTGGGCAATCTTCCTGCCTGAGATTCCGCCTCCAGCCGCTGCGGCAACTCTCCGTAGGACGAGGTATCAAATACACTCCAACCATGGACCAGTACTATTTTCATCGAGTCACCCACAGGATCGCGGAATCGGATTTCGCACAATCGTATCAGTGCCGCATGATGATCTCAATGGTTTTAGACGCGAATGGTCAAATACACTCATTCATTCTGAATAAGCAACCCCAAGCTTTAGTTCTGATGTTGCGTTGCCTTGATTTAGGGGCAAAGCCCCGACATTTTTGCCTAGCCCAGCCTAAAGGGCTGGGTGTAAATGTAATAGGGATATTAGGGCCAAAGGCCCGGCCATTTGTTCGCGAGTAATCGGTTGATCAACCAACGGGTCGGGCCTTCAGCCCTTACGACCAGTTGCACCTTAACTCCCCAGCCCGATGAGCTGGGCTAGGCAAACACTGGACCTTTGGTCCGTAAGCCCCAAAATAGCGTCACATCAAAAAAGCGTTATCAATGAAAGCCTGCTAGCGGCTAAACCAATTGCCAAGCCCCATACAACACAACATAAATCCCGATCAGTAGATTCGTCGTGCAATGAGCGGCGATGCATTCCCACAAGTTCTTCGTGCGCACGTAAAGCAACGTAACCAACGAGAACCAGATCGCTGCCGCCAATAACTCCCCCGGATGCATCAGCATCGGAAACAGAGTACCAGCCAGCACCGAATTAAGAGTTACCGAGCCTATCGGGTACTTCCACCACTTATCAGCTGCGATATAACGCATCAAGAATCCACGCAGGAAGTACTCTTCGATAATGGGCACAACCAACGCTAAACCAATCCCACGCACCAACAAATACACAGCGATACCAACTGGAAAGCCCTGCAATTGCTCGAAGGGATTGTACGCCGAGCGCGTTTCGCCTCCCAACAGGCTGCCAAGCCCCAAGGACTTGAAGATCGGGAACAAATAGGTTCGTTCCAACTCAAGGTAACAAACGCCAATCCAGATGACTGCCCCGAGGATTCCAACCGCGATACCTTGCCATCCAATGGGCCGAAGCAACGGCTTGTAGACTGGCCACACCAAACGCAATGCCACTAGTGTCGCCAATAACTTAACGCCATAAATCCATGGATAATACCCATAATTGGCTGAGGCAGGGTCGGTGGGCTCGATACTGCCGATGAGCATAAACACAGCCATCGGTAATACGTACGCCACCCAACGATGGATCGAGAGCGTTTCCTGCCACTTGTGCAAGAGCTTCGTGCGAGCCTTTAATGCCATAAATTTCAGTTTCTTAAGTTGCAATCACTTCGCGGACGACTTTGCCATGGACATCGGTCAGGCGGAAATCGCGGCCTGCATACCGGAACGTCAGTCGTTCGTGATCAAGTCCAAGCAAGTGCAACATCGTAGCATGCAGATCGTGCACTGAGACGGGGTTCTCAACCGCCCGGAAGCCGAAATCGTCTGTGGCTCCATAAATCGTGCCGCCTTTCACACCACCGCCCGCCATCCATAACGAATATCCCCAGTGGTTGTGGTCTCGCCCCAGTCCCGCTCCGGACCCATTTTGTCCCATCTCGACCGAAGGCGTCCTACCAAACTCACCTGAGCACACGATCAGTGTCTGGTCGAGCAACCCGCGCTGCTTGAGATCGATAATCAAAGCGGCAAGTCCTTGATCGCATTCATTAGCAACTTTACGGTGCTCTTCTTTAATGTTTGAATGACTATCCCAAGGTTGCAAGTTACCATGCCATGTTTGTACAAATCGTACTCCGCGCTCAACCAATCGTCGCGCCATCAGTAACTGCCGATTCTGAGGCCCTTCGCCATACAGCTTGAGTATATGCTCCGGTTCCTGGCTCAAGTCAAACGCATCGGTGGCTTCGATCTGCATGCGATACGCCAACTCGAAGGAACGCACACGTGCCTCGATCGCCGCTTCCCCCGGGCGCTCCGCCAAATGCCGCGCGTTCAACGACTGTAGCAAATCAAATTGCTCGCGCTGTTGATCGCTAGTCAAACGAGCGTTGCGTATATGCTCAATCACTTTGGCTGGGTCCGTGTTGGACGAGTCGATAAGGGTACCTTGATAAGCCCCCGGCAAGAACGCCGAACGCCAATTGCCAGCCCCACCTACGGGCAAACCACCGGGACACAAAGCCACAAAGCCCGGCAGATTCTGATTCTCCGATCCGATACCCCACGTCAGCCATGAACCAATACTCGGACGCACCAAGCGTTGATCGCCAGTATTCATCAACATCAACGACATCTCATGATTGGGCAATTCCGCATGCATCGATCGTATGACGGCCATATCGTCGGCGCATTTTGAAAGATGCGGAAACAAGTCGCTGATCTCAATTCCACTTTCGCCATGCTTCTTGAAGGTGAACGGCGATGGCAGCGCGACTCCAGTCTTGCGCTCAGTCTGCAGGTTATCGAACGGCAGCATCTGACCGCCGCGTTTCGACAGTTCAGGTTTTGGATCGAACGTGTCAACTTGCGAGACACCGCCGTTGAGGAAGATGTGAATCACATGCTTGGCCCGCGCCGGGAAGTGCATGCGAGCGCCTGCCTGCGCAGTCCCCGCCAGCATCTCAGCCATCGCTAGCCCACCGAACCCCATGCCACAACGTTTGAAAAACTCGCGTCGGTTATTGGGTTGATTCATTTGATTTCATCCTAACTAATCGACAAACACAAATTCATTGCCAGCCAAGAGAACATGCGCTAACTGCTGCCACTTCGAAGAACTTGCGCTTTCGGCGTTTGTATTCGCAGTCCCAACAAACTTTAGCGCCAACTGCAATTCTTCAGGCTCTGGCTCGCGCGAATACACCCTTCGATACAACCACTGGATACGAGCGGATGGGTCCGTCGCAAAACCCTCCGACAGACCAGCCAACTTGGCAGCACGATCTTGAATGAAGTCGGAGTTGAGCGCAAACAGCGTCTGTTGCGGTACCGTCGTATCCGGCCGTTTCGCCGTACAAGCGTTCGGATTCGCTCCGTCGAATGTGCTTGCAAGACTGGAGACGATATCCCGATTGACGAAACCATAAACACTGCGGCGTGGCACAACCGGTGTGGCTTGTAACTCGATAGGGCGACCACCCATTCTGTAATCCAACTCGCCCGACACGGCCAGCATTGAGTCGCGCATCGCTTCCAATTCAAGTCTACGTCGTGGCATCCGCCAGAGCAAATCGTTCTCTGGATCAATCACCCGCGACGCTTCATTCTCTTCCGCCGCTTGTCCGTAGGCAGCGGAAAGCATGATTCTGCGGTGCAATTTTTTGATCGACCAACCATCCTGAAGAAACACGGTGGCCAAGTAATCCAGCAATTGTGGATGCGTTGGTGGACGCCCGCGCGTTCCAAAGTCATCTGGAGTTCTCACCAGCCCCTGACCGAAATGCTGCTGCCAAACCCAGTTAACGATCACTCGACGCGTCAATGGATTTTCTGGATCAACAATCGCACGAGCTAAATCCAGCCGACGCTGCCCCGCCGTAAATGACGACGAACGCTCGTTGTTGATCGCTGATAGGAATCCCGCTTCCACGGGCTCGCCCCGCGCCATCGGATTACCTCTTTGGAAAACATAAAACGGCCCCGCTTGCGGATCTTCCGATAACGCCATCGCTCGCGGAGGTGATCCTGGTGAATCCAAATTCAGTCCATGGATGGCCCCTTTGCGCCCCGCCAAGCTATCTTGCACAGTCCGATTGAGCTGCGTTGAGGCGATCTTGTCAGGAATGTTGGTTGGCGAATCCGGTGCAAAGAGGTAATGTCGCAGTTGTCGGTTGATGGAACTGTTGATCGCAATGTGCTTTAAATCTTCGTCCGGAACCACAGCACTTGGATCTGACGCCTCAGATGCAGTCACTTGTAAGGCCGCAAGCCACTCTTGATAAACCTGGCTGAACAAGGTTCCATACAAGTCCGCGACGTCTATCATCGATTGCGGCGGTTTGGTAGCAAGCGCTTCGAGCACTCGTGGATTCCACTTCGGCGGTTTGCCTCCCAGACTCGCTTGAGCCGCTGGTGGCATCGGATCGCCGTACTCTTTCTGCAGAGTCTCTCGCAACTCAGCAGCTTTGGCAGCAAAGTTCTCGGCGTCCAGTCGCGCGAGTCGTCGCCAAATTCCAAATACAGGATCATCGTCCGACGCCTTGGCGATGAACTCACGCCAACGAGTCAACACCAGCGGCCGCATATCGTCCGTGCGGAACGACAAGAACGCCGAAGACAAATCTTGATCAGGCGTCCCCTTCACCAACTCCCTCAAGTACATACCAACTTGCATTCGCAAGCGCCCGCGCATGACTTCGATTTGATCCCGTGCCAAGTCATCATGCTCTTGCTGTGCAGCGTCAAGGGCTCGCTGATAGTCTTTGTACGGTTGGCCATTGGGTTTGCCAATGATCGGCAATCGATCCGGCGACTGACTGCTCGCGAAGGTCGCATAGAGCGAATAGTAATCGCGCGTTGGAATGGCATCGTATTTATGATCGTGGCAACGCGCGCACGCTACCGTTAATCCCAACAAGCCTCGCGATACCACATCAATCTGGTCATCGATCACATCATGCTTGTTGCGGTACTGCATCCCAACGGTCAAAAAGCCTAGCCCAGCCAAGGCTGGATGGTCGTCGGGCAGACCCAATTGGTCCGCCGCCAGTTGCTCCGTCACGAAGCGATCGTAGGGCAAGTCAGCATTGAAGGCTTGGATCACATAGTCGCGGTAGGTATAAGAGAACGGGAACTTGGTAAAGCCGATGGCGGCACCGCCCAAGGTGTCCGCGTAGCGAGCCAAGTCCAACCAGTGCCGGCCCCAACGTTCACCGTATTTGGGGGAGTCCAGCAAGCGATCGATGACGCGCGCGTAAGCCAATTCCGATCCGTCATTAACGAACGCTTCGACTTCTTCCCAAGTTGGCGGAACGCCCGTCAGATCCAACGTCGCGCGCCGAATCCACTGCTGTCGCGAAATCGGACGCGAGTAAACCAGGCTTTTCGCTTTCAAACGCTCAAGCAGATAACCATCGATGCTCGCATCCGCCTCAGGTGCGCGGACAGGTCGGAACGCCCAATGGCCTTCGTAAGTCGCTCCCTCAGCGATCCAAGTTCGCAGCTTCGCGATTTGGTCTTCGCTCAGTCGCTTACCGGATTCCGGTGGCGGCATTCGCAGGTCATCATCCGGCGCAGTAATTCGCTTGTACAACTCGCTTTCTTCCGGATGACTAGCCGGACTGAACAACTTTCGCGCCGCACTGTCGATATCCAGCCTCAAATCACCTTCACGCTTATTCCCGTCCGGCCCGTGGCAGTCGATGCAGAACTCCGCCAGGATCGGACGAATGTGTTCATTGAAGCTCAAGTCAGCAGCGGTCACGTTGCTGCTGAAAGACATGACCATTAGCAGCATACAAAATCGATGCATGATCGTATGGACTTGAAAGTAGGGTGAGCATCCACCAGCCCCGCAACCCGAAGCGTCAGCGAGGGACCGAGTTACGCGGGGTCGAATTAAAACCGAATTCAGACCGAGTTAAGCAGGCAGGATGAACGCTTGGCGGGGTAAGCAACACTATTCGTGTGGACAACACTAATCTGACATAAAACATACATCTGACACACAACACTGTTTGGGCACTGTTCTGCCTTCATACTATTCTGACCGTAGCCGCTCGCAATTCCAAGTTCCCCAGGCCACCGATTGCCAAATTGGCCTGATCTTTCCGCCCCTCGTTCCCAGGCTCTGCCTGGGAACGCACTGCCTTGGAGGCTCCGCCTGGGCTGTGCGACAAATAGCAATCTTTCAAAAATCTCTAGCGAGAGTTTTGTTACAGCTTCGTTTTGCGTCAACGCAATCGACAAGTGAAAACGCTGTGGCTCCCCTCGCCCCGGTACTCCGGGGAGAGGGGTTGGGGGTGAGGGGCAATC
>JANRMD010000011.1:0-15305 GCA_033761895.1 Pirellulaceae bacterium
TGCTCTCTACCCCGAAGTTGGTATGCACGCTTGGTTGAATGGTAAGTGGCGGTTGTCGGGTTATGGTCGCTATCTGATTACCGACTTGGGCCGCGACCACGACGATTGGCTGATCGGTGGGCAACTCACCTACTTCCCGCAACGTCCACACTTCGACAAGTAGCTAGTGGAGCGTCAAGCCTTAATTTTAGGGTGGCACGCCCTGAGGCTTTGCGAAGGGCGTGTCGAATTAACCTGGAACCACGCCCTTCGCAGAGCCTCAGGGCGTGCCACCCAAATCCGATTACCCTAAGATTAAAGCTTGACACTCCAACAGTCCTCCGGCTCTCATTACTGGGCTAAAATCTGCCGATTCTGTTGGGTGTTTTGGCAATTCTTTTGAACTGACGCCGAATAGTTGGCAAATATCGAATCTGTCTTTGTCGTAGAGATCCGCATGCATTTACAAATCCATGAACTATCCAAACGTTATCCCAACAATGTTCAGGCCCTTGATCGCGTCTCACTAGAGATACCTAAGGGCATGTTTGGCCTGCTTGGTCCTAACGGAGCGGGAAAATCGACGCTCATGCGGACCATCGCAACGCTGCAAGAAGCCGATTCGGGCTCGGTGCGTTTAGGGGACCTGGATGTACTCGGGCAGAAGCATGAGGTTCGCAAAATCCTCGGCTACTTGCCTCAAGAGTTCGGAGTGTACCCGCGAACAAGTGCCGTTGAACTGCTTTCACACTTCGCAGCGCTCAAGGGAATCCCCGCTTCGGAGCGACGGGAAGTCGTCGATGGGCTGCTCTCGCGAGTCAATCTGTACCAGCATCGCAGGAAGGCTGTAGCGAGTTATTCGGGCGGCATGCGTCAGCGTTTCGGCATCGCTCAAGCACTACTGGGCAATCCAAAGTTGCTAATCGTGGACGAGCCCACGGCGGGTCTCGATCCGGGCGAACGCAATCGGTTTTACAACTTGCTGGCTGAAGTCGGCGAGAACGTGATCGTGATCTTGTCGACTCACATTGTTCAGGATGTCAAAGAGCTGTGCACAAACATGGCGATCATCGATCAGGGCAAATTGCTTTACAGCGGCACACCTGACGCCGCAGAACGTACCCTCGCCGGTCGTGTGTGGCAGAAGTCGGTAACGAAAGTCGATCTGCCCAACCTTGAAAAGCACTTCCGAGTGATTTCAACGAAGCTGGTCGCGGGAAGGCCACTGGTGCATGTGCTCAGTGAATTCGATCCGGGTGAAGGATTTGAAGCGGTGGCACCCGACTTGGAAGATGTCTTCTTTTCACGATTGTCGGTGGTGGCCTAATGTTCTGGGAATTCTTTCGTTTTGAATTGCGTTACTGGTTCCGTGGCTGGATGGTCTATATCTTCTTGGCCATCATGACGCTGCTGTTCTTTGCGGCCGCCAGTTCGGATCAAATTGTGGTTGGCCAAGCGATGGGCAACACCAATCGCAATGCGCCGTTTGTGATTCAGATGTATTACGCCATGTCGGGCATCTTGTGTGGCCTGATGGTCACCGCCTTTGTGGACTCAGCGGCGTCGCGCGATTTCACCGCAAAGTCGAGTGACTTGGTGTTCAGCAAACCGATCTCCAAAGGTGCTTACATCTTTGGGCGTTTCTTCGCGGCCTCGATCGCGGCGCTAGTACCGACTCTAGGTACTTCACTGGGAATACTGTTAGCCAAATTTGGGCCTTGGATCGAAGCCAGCCGCTGGGGCGCGGTCGATTGGTCGGCGCACCTGAATGGGATCATCGTCTTTGCGATTCCAAACACTCTGATTTACGCATCGATCGTGTTTGCGATCTCGGTGCTTACCCGCAGCACTTTGTATTCTTTCATTGGAACGCTGCTGTTTCTTGTGGCTTACGTGATCTCTGGATCGTTCCTGGAAGACATGGAAAACGAACGGCTGGGCGCGATGCTTGACCCCATGGGGATCGGTACGTTCAGCGTGATTACCAAGTACTGGGCAGTCGAAGAAAAGAACACGTTGTCGGTAGGCTTGAGCGGGCTGATGCTTGCCAATCGAGCCCTGTGGATGGGAGTCGTCAGCTGCATCTTGGCCTTTGCTTATTGGCGATTCACCTTTGCCGAAGGTTCTCGACGCAGTAGTCGCAAGGAGTTGAAGCTGGCTCAAGAAGCAGCTGTGCTGAAGCCCATGCGATTTGTCGAACCTCGCGCCGATGGTTTTGCGAGTCACTTTCAACAGTTTATCAGTCACTTTCGCAATGACTTCCGCGGTGTGATTCGCAGCACTGTGTTTCTAGTGCTGATGCTAACTTGCTTGCTGAACATGATTCCAGCGATTTGGTTTGATGCAGCGGCAACTTATGGCCAACATGCCTTTCCAGTAACCTACAACCAAATCGATCTGATTCGGGGCACTTCCCTATTTTTCGTGATTGCGATCATCACCTTTTTTGCGGGTGTGCTAACCTGGCGCGATCGCGATGTGCGACTGAACGAGATTCTCGGTGCGCAGCCCTATCCCAACTGGACTGCATTTCTGTCGCGGTTCCTGACACTAGCGATCATCATCGAGGCGATTTTCTGTATCGGTATCGTAGTTGCAGTCCTAGCGCAGCTAGCCGGTGGTTACACGCGCTTGCAGCTTGGCGTTTATGTGCAAGAGTTGTTAGTGATCGACTTTGTAAAGATGTGTTTTCTGGCGATGTTAGCGTTTCTGATGCATACGCTCGCGCCGAACAAATACATCGGTTACTTCCTATTCATCATCGCTGTAGTTGCCAATGCGTTCATTTGGAGCCCGCTGCGAATCGATACATTGCTTGTCAAATTCGGTCGAACGCCCGGTTACACTTACTCGGACATGTTTGGCATTGAACCTTATCGTCCTGGCCTGATCGCGTTTGGCATCTATTGGGCTGCTTTCTGTCTGATATTGGCATGGTTATGTACCATTATCGCGCACCGAGGAATCGCTAGACCGCTCCTACAACGCATCCGCTTTGGATTCAAGGAACTCTCGGGGAGCGCAAAAGCATTCGTGAGTGCCGCAACAATCGCTTGGCTGTCATTCGGCGGTTGGCTGTACTACAACACCCAAGTACTCAACGAGTTTACCGGATCGCACGAACAAGAGATTCGTCAAGCCGAATACGAAAAGAAGTACAAATCGAGTGAAAAAGATCCGCTGCCAAGCATCACAGATATTCAATACGAGATCGAGATCTTCCCAGCAGAACGCAACCTCGTCATGAAGGGCAAGCAGGATTTGCTTAACAAGACTACGGTACCGATCCATACGCTGGCGTTCACGGTCATGCCAACTATGGAGACCAGTATCAACCTTGCGGGAGCACAGCGCGAGACGGTGGACGAACGCCAGGGAGTTTGGATTTACAAGTTTGATACGCCGCTTTTGCCTGGCAAGAGCACGCAAATGGATTTTGAAGTCAGAATAATTTCGAAAGGGATCGAGAACAGTGTAAGCAACATTGAAATCAATCAGAACGGTACGTTCTTCAATAACAGCTTGGCTCCGGCGATGGGCTACACCTCTGGACGTGAACTGACTGACCCCAAGACCCGTGCCAAGTACTCATTGCCAAAATCCGATGGATTCCCGGCCCTAAGTCGCGAGAGCGCTGAGTGCATGCATCACTACATCGGCGAAAGCGATTGGGTCAACGTTGAAACGGTGATTAGCACCAGCGCCGATCAAATTGCGGTGGCGCAGGTTCACTGGTTGAGCAATGGGAGAAAGACGGTCGCCGTTACTATCGATACCGAGTCGACCATCCTTCACTCAATTTCTACTCCTTCATTTCAGCGCGCTACAAAGTGGCTCGCGACAAATGGAACGATGTCGACGTTGAAGTCTATTATCATCCAGAGCACACCTGGAATGTGCCACGGATGGTGGAGTCGATCAAAAGTTCACTCGAGTACTGTTCCAAGAACTTCGGGCCTTATCGTCACAAGCAAGCTCGTATCATTGAATTCCCCAGGACCGCCAGTTTCGCCCAGGCGTTCCCAGGCACGATGCCCTATTCGGAGAGTATCGGCTTCATCGCGAACCTAAAGGACCCAGAAGATATCGACTTCGTGTTTTATGTCGTCGCACATGAGATGGCCCATCAATGGTGGGCACATCAAGTTATCGGCGCGAAGATGCAAGGCGCAACGCTGCTTTCAGAATCGCTCGCACAATACTCGGCACTGATGATTATGGAACATCACTATGGCCGTGAGATGATGCGCAAGTTCTTGAAGTATGAAATGGATCGCTATCTGAGCAGTCGCGGTCGCGAGTCGGCTGAGGAAAAACCACTGCTCAAGGTCAATCCCTCGCAAGGTTATGTTCACTATCAAAAGGGTAGCGTGGTACTGTATTACATCAAAGAAATGATCGGTGAGGATCGGGTGAATGTGGCACTCAAAAATATCATCGATAAATTTGCCTATCGCGATCCACCCTATCCGAACTCGTACACTTTGGTCGACGAGTTAAAGAAGCAGTTGCCTGCCGAGCTGCAGTATTTGATCCAAGACCTGTTCGAAGACATCACCCTGTTCGCCAATCGAACGTTGGAAGCCAAGTACCGCAAGCTGGATAACGGCAAGTATCAGGTATCGATCGATGTCAAGTGCGAGAAGTTCAAGTCCGATCCTAAGGGGAAAAACGAACTCGCCGAGTTGCATGATTGGATTGAGATCGGAGCCTTTGCGAAACCTGAGCCCGGAAAGAAATACGGTAAACAGCTTCATCGAGAGCGGATCTTTGTCGACAAAGCCACATCAACTTTTGAATTCGAAGTCGATGAGGTACCTGACTTAGTGGGCATCGATCCTTATTTCTTGCTGGTCGATCGCATGCCAGACGACAACTTGAAGAAAGCAACTCTTGTGGAGTAGCCTGAGCGCCCCAGCTCATGTTTCGCCGGATTTCGCAAGAGTCCGGACCCGCAGGAAGGTGGGATTATCCGGTAACTTGCGAAACCAGCCACCTACTTCTAGGGAGACCGGCTGCCTACACGTAGAGATTTCGCTAGCGCACTGGGCGTAATTGCGACAAATTTCTAGGTATCTTGAGATTAGTTTTCCTTTTCGTTGGCCAGTCTGGTTTTCTTAACATACGTTTGAGATGGGTCCAAACGAATGGCTTGACCCGCTCGCAGGTTGGCTCTGCCCCGTTCATGTTCAACCTGTGCGATTCACATCCAAGCATCCATAGTCAGTCTGTTTCGAAAAATTCGAGTTCGCTAGCGGGGGCGGCATCATGAAAATCGATCGGTTTGCTATCGGCGTCGTGCTATTTGTGTTCTTCTTGGATAGGTGCCCGGCGCTGCACGCCCAGGCTGTCCTGCGAGTAGAAGAGGACTGGTCTTTGCAGGTAAATGAGCCCGACGAGCAGCTCGATTCTCCGCAGATAACGACCGCGATGTTGCCGCTCGGCCCAAATTCGAGCACTCTCTTTTTCCTCGATATCAACCACGGTTCTGCACCAGATTATTCCGCCGGCGGGTTCCAGTTGCGAGCCGAGTTGAATGGCGAATGCGCTGAAAGCAAACGCTTGCACGAAGGAGAAAAGCTGCGTCATCCGTCCGAGACTATCAAATGGACGCAAGTGATGATTCGGCAAGGCAATCAGCTCAAGTTTGGGATCGTATCTGGCAAGAGCCAAACTTGGGACTCTTTTGGAGGTATAGAGTCGTTTGTGGATGTAGCTACGAACGCGACCAGCTTGGACGCTTATCGTCCGGCAGACTCTTTGAGTAACACGGGTGCGGTTTACGCGGGTAATCGCGTCGCCTCGCTGAAGCTTCTTCGCGTGCGTCTCTACAACGACCTCGGTCAGATGGTTGAAATCCCCATCAATCAAAGTCCGCTCTAGGTTTGCATTCTGTCAGTAGCGGAAGCCGTTATGGGCTTGTTGATCATTGAGTAGCGGAAGCCGTCAAGGCTTTCGTGGGCCACCGTAGCACTCTTCGAAATGCTTGACGCATTCCGCTACGAGATGTCCGAACTGCATCTAGACCATTTGAACGAATGAGGTGAGGGAATGTGCTCGCAAAAACTGAAACAAAAATACGTTTGTCGGCAGCAAAAGAATCGTGAAGGGGCTGTACTTGTACTATCTGCCATCATGCTGTTCATGATGCTGGCCTTCTTGGCGTTCACGGTGGATACGGGTTACCTCGCGTCTAGCAAGGGAGAAATTCGCCGGAGTGCCGATGCCGCAGCCATCGCAGGTTGCTGGGAACTTTTCGAAGGCCTGGTGCAAGGCAAATCGCAAGCGGAATGTGAGCCCGACGTCATCGCTGAGGCGGCGCAGTACGCAAGCCTGAACGCCATCGCAAACACCTCGCCCAGCCTATCAAACCAGCTCAACAGTCCCGGAGTGCAGGTTGGCTACCTTCCATCGATAACATCGGAAACACTCAGTACAAACTCCGGCCTGCCATTTTTTGCCGTGAAGGTGGCCGTCCAAAAAAACGCTCAACTGAATGGCGAAGTCCCCTATTTCTTCGGCAAAATTTTTGGAGACAATGGCCGAGCCATTGAGGCGAGCGCCACCGCAGTCATGGCCCGTAACATAAGCGGCTTTAGCACGCCCGATAATTGCAATGACACTCTTGATGTCTTGCCCTTCGCCCTGGATCTACAAACATGGAATACAATCAGCGCCAATACAGCCACCGATGCCTTCAGCTACAACCCTAACACAGGCTTAGTAACCCCAGGCGGTGATGGTATTCGCGAAGTGAACTTGTATCCACAAGGGACCGGGTCGCCTGGAAATCGCGGCACGGTCGACATCGGCGGCGCGAACAACAGCACCGCCGACATCGCGCGACAGATCGTCTACGGTATCTCCGAGTCCGATATCCAGGCCTTGGGAAAGGATCTGAAGTTCAATGCTGATGGCACCATGAACTTAAACGGTGACACAGGCATTAGTGCGGGCGTGAAAGATGAACTGGCGAGCATCATCGGACAACCACGGATCATACCGATATTCTCTACAGTCAGTGGCAATGGCAACAACGCCAACTACACCATCGTGAAGTGGGTTGGAGTGCGGATTCTGAAAGTCACGTTGACGGGAGCACTTGCCAAAAAAGCGGTCATCATTCAACCCGCTCCGATTATCTCACGTAACGCCATCATTAGCAATTCAGCCAACTCCACCAGTGACTATGTTTACTCTCCAGTTCTGCTAGCTCAGTAGCCTTCCCACATTACTCGACAGTAAGGTGACTACATCATGTCGGTCCCAACAATTCGAAAAAACGTTGATAGCCGTTTCAAAACAAACCGTACCATTCGCAAGCAAGCACGCGTTGGCGCAGCCGTCGTCGAGTTCGCCGTCGTGGGACCACTCATGATTATGCTGACGATGGGCATGATGGAAATCGGCCGTGCGGTGATGGTCAAACAACTGTTGGTCAACGCTTCTAGGGAAGGCGCTCGCATGGCGATTCTACCCTCAGCAACTTCTCAAAATGTGATCGCTCAAGTACAGTCGCAACTCGCAGCCTCTTCGATTAACGGCACCACCGTCACACTCACTCCAGCCTCGCTACAAAACGCACCTGCTGGCACGCCCGTGACAGTGGCTATCTCCGTGAACGCGAATCAAGTCAGCTGGATACCGAACCCAGCATTCACCTTGAATCGAACGATCACTACGTCAACCACAATGCGCCGCGAGAGCTTGTAACATCGGGAGTCGCGGGCAAAGTTGCGGAACAATGGCTCGCGATAGCCTGGGATGCCAGTCCCAGGTTAGAACGCAGCGTCATGAGTTAGGCTAGTGCTTCGACACAATTTAACTTTGGGGTTGCGTATCCTAGTGGAACGTCAAGCTTTAATAATAGGGTGGCACGCCCCTGAGGCGTGCCACATTAGATTTTGGGGTTAGACACATTAACCGATGTGCGTTAGCACCGGTTTCCGCAATGTGAAAACCGCGGCTAACGCCGTGCGGTTAATAGTACACTTGGTCACCTCTTGCTCACTCTTGGGCTCGTGCGCCCCACCATGAGGCGCCCCACTCACGAATTTGCTCTATATTCATGGCTTGCAACTGAGCAATTCAACTCGAACTAGTTTTAGATTGAAAAACCATGCAAGCCAAGAATGAAAAAGAAATCAATCGTCGCACGATGATGGCTATGTCGACTGCTGCCAGCGGTGCGGTGCTCTTGTCGCCGATGTTGGAACGATCTGCTGCAGGCCAAGATGCGCAAACGAGTGATCGGAAAAACCAGCCGGCGAAAGAAAACTCGCGACCAGGAACACGCAAGTGGATGCTCGAAAACACTCGCATTGATCCAGCGACTAAGTACCGTTGTCCTTGGATTGAAGGCTATGTTTCGCATGCCAGCATTCTGCCGGGCGAGACGTTAAAGGTAATGGTTAGCACCAACCCAGCCAGCGATTTTAAGATTGAGTTCTTTCGACTCGGATACTACGGAGGCGAAGGTGGTCGGCAAGTCCATGCGACGGAGAAGTTGACTGGTGGTGTCCAGGCAATGCCGGAGAGCGGTCCGCGCCGCTTGCAGAACTGCCAATGGAAAGCCAACTACGAACTGCGTATTCCCGAGGATTGGGTGAGTGGCATTTACGTGGGCAAACTCACGGAACTAACGCAAGGCTTGCAGAGTTATGTGATCTTTGTGGTGCGCGACAACCGCAAGGCGGATTTGGTTTTCCAGTGCAGCGACCATACATGGCAGGCCTACAATCGTTGGCCCTCGCAGTATTCACTGTACGATGATGGAGTTAATGAATGGCATTGGGGCGACAAGTCGCAAGTCAGCTTCAATCGCCCCTATGGCAAATACTGTCAGATCTTCGATGCACCGCTTTCGATCGGCTCGGGTGAGTTCTTCTTGTGGGAGTTTCCGTTCGTCTATTGGCTTGAAGAACATGGTTACGATGTAACTTACATTTCGAACACCGACTTGCATCGGGATGCTGAGCAGCCGAAGCGCGGTAAGGGCTTCATCAGCGTTGGGCATGATGAGTACTGGACGATCGAGATGTTCGAGCACATGCGGGCGGCCATCGCCAGCGGCGTAAGTGTTGGTTTCTTTTCGGGCAACGCAGTCTGCGGACGTGTTGAGTGGGATGTGGCGACACGTTCCATCCGACGCGTGGGGGTATTCGGACCGCCGGGTGGAACGCGTGAGTTTAGTTCCATGTCATCCCTCAAGCACGAGCGCCCCTACGCCAATGAATTGATCGGTGCTCATAGCACAGGACCAGTCACGGGCGGAGCAGACTGGATCTGCACGAAACCTGATCATTGGATCTATGAAGGTACCGGTATGAAGCTGGGCGATAGCGTTCCTGGAGTCATCGGTTGGGAATGGCATGGCGATCCAGCCGACATCAAGGGGCTGGAGATCATCGCCAGCGGCCCCACACAATCGGCTCCGGGCAAGTTGAATGATGGTGTTTATACAGCCACCGTTTATCCAGGTCCCAAAGACAACTTTGTTTTCAACGCATCGACATGTTGGTGGGCTGACGGTCTATCTGCACCACCCGGCTATGTCCGACCAAGTGTCTACACCTCGCCGCAAGGCCCCAACCCACAACAGCAGCAGATCACGAAGAACGTACTGAAGCGGATGTTGAGGAGCTAGGCTAAGCCCAGAAGAGACTTCTAGCGTTCTTTCGTACTTGGTGACGAAGGTGCCCAATTCAATGTGTGAAAATAGAGTTACAAACAGCAGCCAATGGGCGTATCTCTGGACCGAAGAAAGAGATAGATGGGTGCTTTTGAAAGTCAAAGGCGATGACCTGACTTCTACCACAGACTGTGTAATTTACGACATAGTCGATAATGTTATGAAAGTAATTGAGGACGATGACCTCGGATTTGCAATTAAGCAGGAGATGCAGAACGCAGGATCTCCCATCATGTTGAAGTCTCAGTTGAAATCGACGGAAAACAGATACGAAAAGTTGATCGATGAAATGCAAGCTGCGGGTTGCACAATAGAGGAAATCAACACAGCCTTGAAGCGTCTATCTGATCGTCTTTGAGTGGTCGCTTGCTACAACGCCGATTGCTTCCGACGCACCGAACCAGACCCCAAACTACCAGACCGCCGCGGGGTAACTGCGCGCCGGATCCCGGAGATTGCGGCCAAAACAAAACCGGCTGGAAACTGCCCGTTCAGTTGAGCTCGAATCATTTGGCCACGACCGGTATAATACTGCCGTTTAATATCAACTCTGAAGGTGGATCCGGAAAGCAGTGAACCGAGTTGGCTGTTACCCCTCGCCCGAAGAGCTTCACAAGACTCTCAAAGCTAGGTCCAGCATGTCGACAACTGAAGCCGCATCGAAGGTCTTCGAAGAGATCGCTCAACTGTTTGGTTCCGGCCCCACTGATGAACAGATCTTGAACTTTCGGCCGTCTGCCGATGTCGTCCAACGCGCTTCGCAGCTTCTCTCGCTGAACCGCACTGGCCAAATGGATGACGATCTGAAGCACGAACTGGATCAATACGAGCAAGCCGAGCTTTTGATGCGAATGGTGAAAGCCCAGATACGTGCGCGACAAGGAAGCTAGGAACGAATGAGCGAATATGTGCCAGCAGAACTTCGCCGGCTGATTCGTGAAACCGCCGGTCGCAGATGTGAATATTGCCTTATTCATGAGGACGATGCCTTCTTGCCGCATGAGCCAGATCACATCATTGCCGTAAAGCATCGAGGCGAAACGACGGAAGGAAATTTGGCTTGGGACGAGTTACAATCACACTGCTCAAGTTGAACCGTCCTGAGCTGCTTGCAATCAGAGCTTTGCTTGCAAAATCCATTCGGAAGCCGCGGTAGTGCAGCTTCGGACACATCACTTGAAGGCTGCAATCACTGATTACTGCGATGGGCAAGGCAGTGACCTCCAAGCGTCCACGGTATGAAGTACTTCCCGTGCCATCGAGACAATACGCTCTCGCTGAACCCCCGACGTCTACTGCTTCGCCGGAGAGCGAGAGTGAGTTTAGCACCTCGGGAAAATCTTCCTGGCTAGAAAGTACACCTCTTTTCTCACTTGCGACTTTAGGGCTTGGGGGGCTTCAGCGGCTGGCGAAAGGTGGCTCCGACGGGTAGGACTCGGGTGGGGCCGGTGATGGTTGGGACGGCTCCGGGCGGGGCCTCGATGCGCATGCCGATTGAGCCATAGCAGTGATTGAATTGTTCGATGAATTCTTGCAGTTCTTCATCGGGCAAACAAACTGCTCCCACGACGTTGGCGTCTTGCCGAATGATCCCAGTGAGTGGTTCCCGACTTGGACTTGAGGACATTGCAGTTTTCCAGTGGCGCCAATGTGTGGCGGACGCTGCCAGCGTCCGAGCCGTCAGAATCAGCGCGTTAGCCAAGGTGTCAGGTATGAAGAGAGTCCGTGGAAAAGCATTTTCCGACGCTGGCAGCGTCGTCCATGGTTTGAGCCACAGCAATGCGACGGTCATTCTAGCGTTTGTCCCGAATCCACCAATACAGAAAATTCCACATAACGGAAGTTATTTTGCCGGTAGAATGGGATTTCAAGTCGCATCGAGTCGCTTTAGTGCCGTTTAACGCCCCATCGACTCTTGCCAAACGGCGATTTGATGTTATATTGGGCGTCAGCTGTTGGCGGACTGAGTCCGTAAGTTAATGAGTCCCGCAGACCAACACCGCGTGTCGACGCTTGGTAGCCGCAGACCGCAGTTGGCGTATGATTAAAGATATAGGCTTGTTTGCTCAGTAGATTGCTGCCATTCCCCGCCTGACTTGCCGACGTGTGAAGACGAATTGCCAACAGCAGTGACTTTTCAAAAGTGCAGTAACCCCTGCTGTACGATTCGACTTCACACGTCGTCCCTTTCCCCCATAGTCAAGATCCTGTTCTTTGAAGAACTTTGGTCCTCGTTTAGCCTTCAGTAGTCCTTTCGAATTGCTTGACGCATTCCGCTACCGCTTGCGAGAACTTTGGAGCATCAATGACTGACCGAGTTGCGAAAAAGCTCGATGAACCTGGTCCTGCCAGCCGGCGCGACTTTATCAAAGGCTCGTCGATGCTCCTGGCTGGCGGAGCTATTCCGGCTTCGTTGCCGCGTTCCAATCCACCGGAATCCAGTCCAGAACCTATCCGCTTGGGCCTGATCGGTTGCGGTGGGCGTGGAACAGCCATCGCACTTCAAGCTCTCAGTCCTGTTCACGGTGACGTTCGATTGGTCGCCGTTGCCGACGTTTTTGAAGATCGTTTGCAACAAGCGATGCGAGCCCTGCGCAGTGGACCGAATCGAGACCGAGTGGAAGTGGATCCGCAGCGGCGATTTGTCGGTTTGGAGGCTTACCGAAAAGTCATCGACAGCGATGTGGATTTAGTGATCTTGGCCGCACCACCAGGCTTTCGCCCAGTGCACTTCACGGCGGCTATTGAGGCTGGCAAACATGTCTTTGCGGAGAAACCGATCGCGACTGATGCAGTCGGCGTGCGCCAATTTATAGAAAGTTGCCAGACCGCCGCCGATCGCAAACTAGCCGTGGCGGTCGGCCTTCAGCGTCGTCATGAGCCGGCCTATCAGGCGATCATTGCCCAATTGCAGAACGGAGCCATTGGCCGCATCAACTTCTGCAGAGCCTATTGGAATCAAGGAGCAGGCTGGTCGAAGCCACGACTGCCGCAACAAACAGAGCTCGAGTATCAACTTCGCAATTGGAGTTATTTCAATTGGCTGTCCGGTGATCACATTGTCGAACAACATGTACATAACTTGGACGTGATCAATTGGTTGCTAGGCGGACATCCCGAACGAGCTCAGGGGATGGGTGGCCGTCAGGTTCGAACAGGGTCGGAGTTCGGCCAAGTCTATGATCATCACACTGTCGAATTCAGTTATCGGGGCGGCGTGAAGCTGCTGAGCATGTGCCGTCAAATGGCGAACTGCTGGAATGCGGTGGGTGAATTCGCGCACGGTTCCGAAGGCTGGGCGGATATTGCCGCCGGTAAGATTTTTGATCTCGACAATCAATTGATTTGGGAAGCGGATCCAGTTCGCCGCGGCCATGCCGGTGAACTGGAGAATCTGTTCGCGGCCCTGCGTGCGGGCATTTATCCGAACGAAGGATACTATGCTGCTGAAAGCACGATGACAGCCATTATGGGTCGCATGGCAACGTACTCAGGCAAAGAAGTTACTTGGTCGCGCTGTTTGAACAGCCAAGTGGCCCTAGCGGATGTAGCTGGTCTGCGGACGCTGCGAGATACTGCTCCAACCCTACCCGATGCAAACGGCCACTACGAAATTGCACAGCCAGGGGCAGCAGATTCGTAGATGGGACCATTTGTCCCGTCCTATCTTCTTGTTTCGCCGGACTTCAATAACGGGACCGCTCGGGACAAATGATCCCAAGCTACGGGTCAAGCTATCAAGCTACGGGTCAAGCTATCGGGTCCCAAACTAACGGGTGCTATGCCTGCGGTTCGGTCATGCGGAACGGATCGAGAGCTTCGCGCAGGGTGTCCTCAGGCAATATGCCTTGCTCTTGGCACAGTTCGCGAATGGTTTTGCCTGATGCAAAAGCTTCTTTGGTCAGCTTCGCCGCTTTTTCGTAACCGATCAGCGGATTGAGGCTGGTGGACATCGAGAGACTCTGTTCCACGCTGGCTTCACAGGCAACGGGATTCGCTTCGAGGCCAATCATGCAGAACTCGATAAAGGCATTCACGCCGCCAGTCATCAATTGAATACTTTCCAAGGTGGTTTGTCCCATCACTGGCATCATGATGTTCAACTGGAAATTGCCCCCCGCAGCGCCGCAGAGGGTGATCGTCTGATCGTTGCCCAAGACCCGCGCAGTGGCTTGCATCAGGCTTTCGCACATCACCGGATTCACTTTGCCAGGCATAATCGAGCTGCCCGGTTGGCGATCTGGCAGAATGACTTCGAAGAACCCACAACGTGGTCCGGACCCGAGCCAGCGGATGTTATTGGCGACATTGAACAGCGTTGTGGCAATTGTTTTCAGTTCGCCGTGGCATTGCACTAAGCCATCGCGCTGCGCGTTGGCTTCAAAGTGATTGACGGCTTCAATAAAACCCAGTCCCGTTTCAGAGGCCAGCGCGGCCGCAACGCGACTGCCGAATTCAGGATGGGTGTTGATACCACTCCCGACCGCGGTTCCACCGACTGGCAATTCGAGCACCGACTCCAGCGCGAGTTCAGCGCGGCGGAGCGATAGTTCCAACTGACGAGCAAAGCCACCGAATTCTTGCCCTAATCGCAAAGGGGTTGCGTCCATCAAGTGTGTGCGACCAATCTTGATGACACGATCCCACTCTTTGGCTTTGGCGCTGAGTTGTTCGTGAAGCTTCTTCAAAGCCGGAATCAGTTGCGTGTGAATTTCGCTGGCAACCGCCACGTGAATCGCTGTAGGAAACGTATCGTTGGTGCTTTGCCCCATGTTGACGTGATCGTTGGGATGGATCGCTTTGTCCTTGCCAAACCGATCGCCACCGGTCATTTCGATGGCACGATTGCTGATAACTTCATTGACATTCATATTGCTCGAAGTGCCCGAGCCCGTTTGGAAGACGTCGATCGGGAACTGGTCCGCTAGTTTGCCCGCAGCGACTTCTTTGGCAGCGGCGAGCAGTGCGTCGACTTGGGCAGCAGTGAGCGGATTCTTGCCGCTACCGGTCAGTTTTCCCAGATCGCGATTGGCCACCGCGCAAGCGAATTTGACTAACCCCATCGCACGAATCAGAGCTGGCGGCAGACGCCAACCGGAGACTGGAAAATTCTCAACAGCTCGCTGAGTCTGAGCGCTGTAGTATGCCAGGGCAGGAACTCTCACTTCGCCCATGGAGTCTTGTTCGATTCGGAATTCGGACATGCTGCGTCTCTTAATCGTGTATGAAAGGCGGAATGCAAATCACCCGCCCTAATGGTTTCGAATTGTGTTCACTTGCAAAAACATGGTACCGGCTCAGACGCAGCTCTCCAATCCGGTGCCCACAAAATCCTTGCGCCGGCGGGCTGCCGAAACAGATTGCGAATTGATCTTGCTCGCCCTTAAAGTCAAATACCAAAACGGGTTGTGTTTGCATAAGCGGCGGGTTCAGCGGACGAGGACGTCCGCGCTCCAGAAAACCGGACCACGGACTTTAAAGCCCAGTTGCCAACCCGCTTTGACCTTCTGCGGGTGGTGTTATGCGACGCGTGCCGGAGTACAGTTCGAACTCGAGCAGGCGGCAATCTAGTTGGGCGGTTACGAATTCAATACGGCGTTTAGGCTTCAAACCAATATTCTTACCAAGCTCGCGG
>JANRMD010000012.1:0-1947 GCA_033761895.1 Pirellulaceae bacterium
CCGGTGCTAACGCACATCGGTTAATGTGTCTAAGCCCAATATCTAATGTGGCACGCTCCTGAGGCTCTGCGAAGGGCGTGGTTCCAGCGTCATTCGGCACGCCCTTCGCAGAGCCTCAGGGGCGTGCCACCCTAATATTAAAGCTTGACGTTCCACTAGCTAATTTCCGCTAAGAAATCCTTCTTCGGCCGCAACTACTTTGCGATAGTGATCAACAACGTCCGCCTCAGCGACAGCTGCAATGTTCTGAGCCAACACGACATTTTCAAGCTGCTGGATCAGTCGACGGAATTTAACTTGCTTCAGTTCCGCGGCAATGGCCGCCTCGCGGGCTTTCGCACGATCTTCAATACTCTTCACCGCATCTGCATAGCCCTCCAGTTGCTCGAGTTCCGCAAGAAAGGCCGCTTGATTCTCAGGCTTTAAGACATCCGCGTTCGGCCACTTCTTGGGATCTTCCAACTCTGGCCATTTTTCGATCACTGCCGCTTGCACTTTCCGCCGAGCGCTAAAGCCTCGCGGCCGACGTGAACCACGTGAGTTTCGAAATTCATCGCGCTGCGACTCGTACCTTTTCATTACTTCACCAACTTCGCTCGCAATGGGTACCCCAAGTTTCTCTGCTAGACCGACAATTATTCTTGTTTGCTCGGGCTGACCACGAGCTGCAATTTCATAGACGGTTCCCGTCAAGTAAACCAGCCGAGCTTCGGACTCAGGCGTTGCCGCTTCATTGGCCTCATCAGTTTCTTCGTCACGCGTGCGTCGCGGATCAAGTTCATAACCAGCAATTCGACTAAACTTCCTCAGTATCGTTTCGCTTGATCGCAGTGGAATATCCGTCGTCTCACTTGCCAACACCGCATATGCATGGGCCTCAGCCAATGACACGCGGCCATCACCATTGCAATCGACTGCACCGACAGCTTTACCAGTTCGCGATGAACCTAAGAACGCGCCCCAAAAATAGCTGCTGTATTCTTCATCGTTCTCAACATCAGGCCTGCAACCTGCCGCTGGCAGGTCCGCCTGCTGAGCGAAGAAGCCACATCGTAGATTCTCCGCAAATCCCTCTTCCTCATCACCAGCCGCGAAGATCGTGTTGGCAAAACCGCCGCAGTAACACTGAGCCATCACGGAGATGACGGTAATGTCTTTCGGCAACGCGTCCAACCAACCTGAAAACTCGGTCATCGCCAACGGTTTGTTGCCCCAACACGTAATCGATGTGTTGACTGAATCGCGGCCACGCGCTGCGCCCCCGTGAGCCGTAACGTAAACAAACAATCGATCACCGGGACTCAACTGCGTACCAATCAACTTAAGGCCTTCGCGAATATCCGCAGACCGAATGCCACCGGAGATATTGGGGACTTGATGATTGCGATAAACCAGTTCCTCATCCGTCGGTAGTCGGAAGATATCGGAAAGAGCCTTGATCGCAGGAGTTGGTAGTGAGTCTTTGCGCCGGAGCACTTGCAAGTCATGCCCCCCGTCGAAGCCATCGGCAAAATAGACTTTATGAGTCCCCGAAAGTTGTTTCGTCGACAGCAGTCGCTGAAAGAACAGCACATTGGCTTCCAGCGAGGCTTGATTGCCTTGCGGAGCGTAGCCACCAGCAATCGTCAGAAAGTAATCGCGCGACCAGCTGATCGATGGAGCAAAACAAAGTGAAGCCAATAACCCAACCAGCACAACCTTCGAGCCACGCATATCAATCGACCTTCGAACACCTTGAGAAAAGAAATCCACGGCGGAGCGTCGCGGCACAAGCAATTCGTCACAATTTGATTTTGGGTTTGGTCGTAGCCTCCGCTGCCAAGCGGTGGTTAGGCAAAGGCATGGTGTCCACCGTCTGGCAACGGTGGCTACACCAGACCTGTGTCAACCGTCTGGCAACGGTGGCTACACCACGACCTGTGTCCACCGTCTGGCGACGGTGGCTAC
>JANRMD010000013.1:0-10485 GCA_033761895.1 Pirellulaceae bacterium
GTACTGGGGAGAAGGGAGCCAGAAATATCTTGGATCATGTATCATGGGATTAAGCGAGGCGGAACCCTGATCCAAAAACTTGCATCACGACATCGGAAGCACCAAGTTGCCTGACTCGAACCATCCTTTCGCAACAACTCAGTGGACGCTGGTCTGGAAAGCGGCGTCGGACGATTCGCATTACGCTCGGCCCGCCCTCGAAGAACTAATGCGGCGTTACTGGTTGCCGCTGTACAGCTTTGGCAGGCGCCAAGGACTCTCCAATCAAGATGCCGAAGATGCCACCCAAGAGTTTCTCAGCGGGATAATCAACGGCAAACTGCTCGACAGCGCTGACCCAACCAAAGGACGGTTCCGCGCGTATCTGTTGACGGCTTGGAAACGTTTCTTGATCGATCAGTATCGTAAAGAGAACGCCGAACGACGCGGTGGTGAAGCGGTGACCCTGGCACTTAACTTTGACGTCGGCGAACAACACTGGCTGACTTTACAGTCCCGTGAGCCCGATCCCGATCGCATCTTCATGCGCAGTTGGGCCACCAGTCTGCTCGAAGAAGCCAAAAGCCGCTTGCGAGCAGACTATGCACAGCGCAATCGTCAAACCCTGTACGATGCACTGCACCCGTGGCTAACGCAGTCACCATCAGCTTCCGATTACAGCCAGCTCAGTATTCAATTAAACTCATCGGCCAGCACCGTCAAAGTTGCACTTCATCGCCTGCGCACGCGTTTCGGTGCCTTACTTCGTGAAGTGGTTGCAGAGACGGTTGACGATCCAGCGGATATCGATCGCGAAATCAACGAACTGCTTCAATTGCTGCGCCACTAGTCGGCGTTTTCACGTCTGGTAGCGGAATGCGTCAAGCATTTCGAGTAATCTCGTAGCGGAATGCGTCAAGCATTTCGAGTCCGTAGCGGAATGCTTGAAGGGTTAGCGGCGGTTACCAGAGCAAAAACCGGGGCTAACGCCCATCGGTTAATCCCGCAGATTTACTCTGCGGATCGTTCGGTTTCTCACTAATCTTGAGACGCGGTGACGAATGGCGACGAGGGCTGAGGCTATTAGCAGCCTACGCTTCGCCGAGTCGCAACATCCCGGCCGGCTCGTCCTCGAAAGCCTTGACGGCTTCCGCTACCCAATGATCGACAAGCCCTCAAGCATTTCGAGAGTACTGCAGCGGCCCCGAAAGCCTAAACGGCTTGTTGATTCTATCAACCGCACAAGGAAGGCGACCATGCCTGCTTCCATTTCGTGTGCTTCGAGTATTTCGTGGTTCTCTATCGAGTCTGGCAGAACACCAAATGCCTTGACGGCTTCCGCTACGTTTCCTGCGCAGGTTTCGCCTTACTCCACAATCATCGTCCCATTCATGACCATCCAGTGGCCGGGGAACGTGCAGAGGTACGGATAACGACCGGGTTTAGTAGGCACGCGGAAATAAATGGTCGTATCCTGTTTCCCATCCACAATGTCAGTAAAGCAAACCACATCGCTCGACTGTGGTACGTAATGTCGAATGAGTGCTTCGGGATCCGCCACCAGCTTATTCGCTTCGGCGCCGATGGCTTGCAACGTGTTGGGCTGAATGAGCACCCAGTTATGCGGCACCACGTCGGGATTGGTGAAGGTCAGCTTTATCGCTTCGCCAGCTTTAGCCTTGAATTCGCGAGTGTCATAGGTCAAGTTCTGCCCCGCTGCAATGTTAACTGCGCGGGCGTCTTGGATGGGACTACGCCACGGGTTGGGAACTCGCTTGGTTGCCATGGCCATGTCCTGGTCCAGTGGATGAGCTTGTGGTTTGTCGGCTAAGGGAACAAAGCCAACAAAGTCGGTGCGTGGTTGATCCAGTTTGTTGCATGTCGCGAACATATCAATTCGCTGCGCTGGATCGACGGCAATTTGCAAATGCAATTGATTGCAAGGAAGCAACTCGGGAATTTCCAAGAACAGAGTTCGACCGCCATCCAGCACGTGACTGGAAGTGATGGTCAAGCGATCGTGTCCACGAGCACCGTAGTGCAAGGCGGAATACTCCGATGATCCGTAGGCAGCGCTGTAGCGATAGTTCCAGGCCTGTGCAAAGTGCTGATCCGCTTGCTCGACGAGACTCTTGTCTAGCGGCGACGGAAATTGGATCGCAATACCATTCGAGTGCACATGAAAACCGACCGGCAACTGAACTGCGTCGCCCGTGTAGCGGACTCGATGAAAGCAACCTTGATCGGTCGAATAATTGCCCCAGCCGCTCATGCCCGACACATACAGTTGCCCGTCTGAAGGTGAAAAACGTCCTCGATGAGCCCCTGAAGAAAACTCACCCGCCAGTTGCACCACGGCGCCTTGCAGTTGATCCCCCACACGGTCGCGCAGCAACAAGAAATGGGATCCCGTTCCAAACGAGATGTGAACCATATTCCCTTTAAGGGGTCCCCAGCGATCGCTGTCGATATAAGTTTGACCACCTGCAGAATTGTCTAAACCTCGCGGCAAATAGACCATTGGCAACTCAGGTCGAGCGATCGGCTGATTGGAGAACTTGGCGCCGCGATAACCATAGAATGGCGGGTTGGTGATGTTCGACTCACGTGTGTATTTCGAATCGACTGCGCAGATCATCGACGCTGGTGTCCATTCGCCTTCGGAACAAGGCAACGTCACCACACCATCGGGATAGATTCCCAACCCATCCGGATTTCGAAAACCCTCAGCCACCACGTCCGCTTTTGTGCCCTCCTGCGTGATGCGAACCAAGCCTTGATTACCCGACGCTGTGTAAAAGCCCCCTGCCCTATCGCGTTCGAGGCCACAGATGTAGTCGTGTCCCGAAGGCGAAGTGACGAACGCGTTCGAGTAGCACTCGTAGTAGTCCGCTTCCCCATCGTTGTTCAGATCGTGCAGTCGAGTCAATTGGTCTCGGCATTGGATGAATATCCCATCGCTGTCAATCTTCACTCCCAGCGCATGATGCAAGCCGGTTGCAAAACGTCGCCAAGTTGCCTGCTTGCCCCTCAAGCCTGACACGTGCCAAACGTCGCCTTGCATGGTCGCCACCAGCGCATTTCCATCAGGCAAGAAATCATGGCCACCAATGTACAGCGGCGCTTTCCAGGGATTTTTGAGCGGCAATTCGATCGTATCGATTGAATAGGGTCGCTGGTCGCCAAGAGTGATTGCGGTTTCGATTGTTTCAGTCGATTGTGGCGGCGCGATCTTCAGTTTCGAGCGCATCGAGTGCTTTTCAAACGGCGCGAACTCGCGCACGAACTTTCCATTCTCTACCCACGGAGCATCGAGGTACTCGGTATCACCGATGCGATACGCAAACACGGTTCTGCGACCCACGCGGTAGAACCCTCGATACTTGAATGGTTCTGTGGGTTTGGCAATGTCGGGCTTGGCCAACAACAACCCATCGGGTGTTAGCCCATTCACAAACCCGTGCCGTACACTTGAGAACTTGATAAACTTGCCTTGCCAAACCGCAGGATAGGTTAGCGTGTCTGGATCAAAGCACGCAAACAACTCGCCGCTGTCACCCAACTGCAAACAAACTCCGCGAGCTACCGTCAATCCATTCGGACCAGTGAACACGCCGCTCTGGACGCTCCCCAGAATCGCTTGACTCCAATCGTCGCTGGCCCAAGTCGGTTCGCCTTGAATGCCCCAGTGGCCATGCGATCCGCCGTCAAGTCCCGGATACTCCATCAACAATCTTTGGTCACGATCTTGAGTGCGAAAGTGATTGGCTTGCTTAGTGTAAAAGTCATAGAGTCGTTCGCGGTTGATCGGAGCTTGCCAATTCGGCCAGGCTTTTTCGTTTAGCGGTTTGCGATCAAAAGCAAACGTGGCGGGCTCATGCGCCTGTGCGTGTTGCAGCACCGATTCAGCCAACTCGGGCCGCAAGCGTTCATGATGGCCAAGATCCGCGAGAAAACTTACGAGGTCTGCAATCTGTTCTTCCGACCAAGCATTCACCAATCCCTCAGGCATCAACGACGGAACTTGTTTGCGATCCTCGATATCATCCATGGCAATAGATGTCTTCGCGCCTGTCGCAGGATCCAAGATCACCAGCGTGTCCTTATCTTCGCTCGCGATATAGCCTCGCACTACTTGATCATCGCTGGTCAGTACTTGCGTCACTCGGTACTTGTCCTCGACATGCCGATTGGGCCACAGCACCGATTCGATCAATTGCTCAGCCGTCCGTTGTTTGCCGATCGCGGTCATTTCTGGACCAACGCTGCCCCCCAACTTGCCAATCTTGTGGCAGGAAACACAAGCGGATTTGGCCGACGCAAACAACGCCACACCGCGAGCCGCATTTCCAGAGGCATGAGATTTTGCCGTCAAGGCCTTAACGATTGACGCATCAAACTCTGCAAAACGACTCGGCTTCACGGAATCGGAACTCGACTTTGCTGCGCTCGTGCCAAGTTTTGCAAACTCCCAGCTCGCAATGGATTCTAAACTCGCCACGTACTTCTCATCCGCCAGTTTGCTTGCGTCAGCCGCACCACGAAACAGTCGCACTGAACCAAGCTCGCCGAAACACTGCAGCCCTCCTTCGACTAAGCGACCGACCGCAAAACCGCCGGGTACTGGTTTCATGGCCGTACGCTCGATCGCTTGATCCGCGACAACTTTGTTATCGATTAACAGTCGGACTCGATTCGCTTCGTAGATCATTCCAAAACGATGAGCAACTCCGTCACATACATTGACTGAGCTGTTGATCAGGTCAGGCCGATGCCCCGGTAGATAACATGCTAATACGCCTGAGCCAGCGGTACTGAACAATTCCCAATGCTCGCCGCTGGCTTTGGTATCGGAGGCGACCAAAATGTTGTACACGTTTTTGTGGTAAAGCTTGGCATCACAAAGTACGGTCAGCGGCGGTTGCCGATACGCGTCTTGGCCATCGACCAACTTCGATTGGCTTGGCGTCATAGGCAGCGCCGTCTGAGCGGATGGCGCTGTCCAAGTGCGGTACTTGGGTTTACTGGCTGGTGACTTGCCATCCAGTTGTGGCAATAGCCAATCCAATCCATCAAGATTGTCCTGCAGGCGAGCCTCTGCATCATGGTCGGTATGATTCAAGATTCCGATCGGCCCCTGGTAGCCACTCGCGCGGACAACTTTCAGAAGGTCTTTGTCGAGACTACCCGCGCCCAAGGGCACAATCTTCTGATCGATCTGATCCCCTTTGGGTACCATGCCATTAAGATTCAATGCCAACAAGTGCGGCTTCATCTTCGCCAGCAGTTCAGCGAACCGTTCGATGTGCTCATGACCGTGATGTTGGTTGTAGACGATGCCAACATTGGGCAAGTTGAGTTTCTCGATGATAGCGATTTGATTCTCGGGTTCGCCAAACCACCCGCCGTGATTGTAAAGCCCCACACTACAACCGATCTTGGCCGCTGCCTCAGCGATCGGTCGAAGCCGCTTGGCTTCAGCCTCCACACGCGCCGCTTGCTCTTCGGGAGTCTTCGTAGCTGCACCACCACCGGTAACCCACAATTGCGTATGCACCTGGTGCTTCTCAAGCACGCTGAGAATCAGCTTCGCTTCTGCGTTTAGTTCAGTCGGAAACCACCAAGCGAGCAACTTGATGTTGTGTTTCTTAAGTTGGTTGAGTTCTTCATCGAAGCTGGGGATATGTTCAGCGCGATAGTCGTACGCCAGTTGATGAATACCCAACTTGACCAGCATGTCCGCTCGCTGCTCGGGCGTGCGATGTTGGCTATCGAACGGCACAATGCACCACGCCACCAAATTGTCGCGGCGAAACAAATCGTCCTGGGCTACTGCGGACCGCATTGCGACAATCAAAAGTGCGCATGCCGCCAAGGAAACTCGAAGAACGATCGCATTGGAAAAGATCTTCATAGCAAATCGTGACTCTGCTGGAGGGAGCAAAACCGGGTGGGACTTGGGCGTGAGCCGCCGTGGAATACAGACCGTGAGCATACTTTGAGCCGTGCCAAAACACCAGTCAGCCAACCATTCGACTCGGCAATCCGAACCTGCTTCGCAAATAACTGCGCATTGGTACGAGTCCTATTCCATGCACACACTAAACTTCGAGACCCGCAGCGAGCGTTTTTGTTGTTGCACGATTTCGCATTTTTTGTACTCGTGGTTCGTCACAGCTTGATTTTAGGGTTGTTCGCATATGGTTGGCACGCCCTGAGTCTTCGAAGGGCGTGGCTCAAGCGTAATTCCCCGCGCCCTTTCGCAAAGCCTCAGAGCGTGCCACCCCCAAATTAAAGATGGACGAAGCACTAATGCTTTGTCAACTTAGATTTTGGGGTTAGGCACATTAACCGATGTGCGTTAGCACCGGTTTCCGCAATGCGAAAACCGCGGCTAACGCCGTGCGGTTAATAGCACTCGGATGCGCGGTCAACCCATAAATTAAAGTTGGACAGAGCACTAGTGCTCGTACTCAATGTCATCGTACTCGTACTCACGGGTGCAGAATGGGAGTACGAGTACCGCCTTTGGCCTGCCAATTCGCGTGACGCAAAACAACAAATAGACAAAATCAAGCTCCTCCTGGCGACTATTTTTGAGGTATACTTTAGGTCCCTCCCCTGCCCCGCCTCTCCGGATCGTAGGATTCGTCATGCTTTCATTCAATCATCATGGTCCCAAGCTGTGCGATGGTTTGTCGCGGCGCGAATGGCTTCGAGTTGGTGGATTGAGTGCATTTGGACTGGGATTGCCGCAGTTGATCCATGGCCGATGCCATGCCGCCATGGCCGATGGTTCACCCCTGTCGAGTTCATTTTGCAGAGCCAAGTCATGCATTGTGCTGTTCATGCTTGGCGGTCCGCCCCAACATGAAACTTGGGACCCCAAACCAGATGCACCCGCTGAGATTCGCGGTGATCTAAAGACAATCTCGACGGCCACGCCTGGCTTGCAAGTCGGCGAGTTAATGCCGATGACCGCCAAGCTGACCAACCGCATCGCTGTGCTGCGCGCCATGGCGACGGACGACAATGCACACTCGTCCAGCGGCTACTGGATGTTGACTGGTTACCCACATGCACCGAAGAATTCTGAGAACGCGTTACCCGGCGCGCCCAACGACTGGCCAAGTATGGCGGCGGTCGTGCGGCACTTGAAAGGCGACGCAACCAGTTTGCCTGGTTCGGTACGCCTGCCTGAAGAGATTTGGAACACAGGACATATCCTCTGGCCTGGCCAAGATGCAGGTTGGCTAGGCAGTCATGCAGACCCTTGGTTGATCACTTGTGATCCAAGCAAGTCCGATTTTCGTGTTCCAGCGATCGCACTCCCGGCGGACATGACGGCTGAGCGACTGCTGGATCGCCGCAAGTTGCAAAGCCTGATGAACGCCAAGTTTGATGCGCTGCAATCGACGAGCCTACCTACGTCTGACAGTGCAAAGACGCGTTGGGCAGGCTGGCAGAATAAAGCCATCGATTTGCTCCGCACCAGCGACGCTCAACAAGCGTTTGCGATCGAACGCGAGCCGACGGCGATGCGTGAACGTTATGGTCAAAATCGTTTTGGGCAAAGCGTGTTGCTTGCGCGGCGACTAATCGAAGCCGGTGTATCACTCGTGCAAGTCAATTGGACGCGCTGGGAAACGGACGATAACTCGGCGCCGGCTTGGGACACCCATAACAAGAATGCCGAACGACTAAAGACGGCTCTTATGCCACCTATGGACCAAGCTTACTCCGCGCTTTTGGAAGATCTCGAACAGCGCGGTATGTTAGAGGAAACACTGGTCGTGTGGATGGGCGAGTTCGGCCGTTCTCCCAAGATCAATCCTAGCGGTGGACGCGACCACTGGGGACATGTTTTCTCAGCTGCGCTTGCAGGCGGCGGCGTTCAAGGTGGTTCGGTCTACGGTCGCTCGGATCGTCAGGGCGGTTATCCACTGGATGGCCGCGTCGAACCTCAAGACTTAACGGCCACTGTTTACCACTGCTTGGGCTTTGCACCTGAGACGGAGCTGCGCGATCGATTCAACCGGCCATTGGCGATCAGTAAAGGGCATCCGATTGAAGCGATATTGTAAGACAGATTTGAAACCGGTCGCGGAATGCGTCAGCATTTCGAGATTGGTAGCGGAATGCGTCAAGCATTTCGGAGGCCCTGGTAGCCCCCGCTGCCAAGCGGTGGTTAGTCACCCCGCATCGTGTCCACCGTCTGGCGACGGTGGCTACTATAGGTGATGAACGATTGCTCCCGAAAGCCTTGACGGCTTCCGCTACCCAATCAACAAACCTTGAACATCAGCATCCGCCATACCGAGTCCAATCATGACGAACCGACGAACATTCTTGGTCGCCTCCAGTTGCGGGATCGCTGGTTTCAGATTCGGCGCGTCCAATCGCCTGCATGCCGATGACCACTCGGCTGTCGCTGCACAGCTTCAAGCGAGATCGGGTCAAGCAAAATCAGGTGGACAAGCGAAGTCGGTGATTCTGTTCTTCTTATGCGGTGGCGCCTCGCATATCGATACCTGGGACATGAAGCCCAACGCGCCTATCGAATATCGCGGACCATTCAGCTCGATAGCTACCTCAGCCCCAGACATTCGGTTGTGCGAGCACTTGCCGCTGCTCTCGCAACAAGCCCATCACTTGGCTGTCGTACGTTCTGTGTGCGGCACGGTCAATACCAACGACCATCATGCTGGGTACTACTACAACTTAACCGGCCATCGCGCCGACCCGACTTTTTTATCGCTGGGCAATGATCGTCGCCCCTACGCAGACGATTGGCCTTATATGGGTACGGTCGTTGCCTCACGACGCCCGATGCATCCGCAGTTGCCGAACGCCATTACATTGCCTCACAAGCCCAGCCAAGCACCGTACACTCGTCCGGGTCAATTTGCCGCGAGACTTGGCGTTGAATTCGATCCGTTGTATGTCAATGGTTCGACCAAGGAGCCGCTGAAGTTTCAGGCCCCTGCCCTGGTGCTCGCCGGAGATGTGACCACAGAGCAACTGCGTTCGCGCCAGCAACTACTATCGAAGCTCGATGGAGCCCGTCGGGAATTCGATCACAGTTCGGCGGAAAAGATATGGAAGAATCATCAGTCTCGAACGCTCGATTTGCTGATGTCCGCCAAAGCGACTGAAGCTTTTGATGTCAGCAGCGAGACTCCTGCGACGCGCGATCGCTATGGTACAGGCATTAATGCCATGAGCCTGCTGCTCGCACGCCGCTTGGCCGAAGCCGAAGTGCCCTTCATCACCGTGTTTTGGAAAGAAGATGAATCACTTGCCAAGAAGTGCGCCAGTGAAGGGGCTTGGGATACGCACGGCAACAATTTCACTTGCTTGAAAGAGAATCTTTTGCCGGAATTTGATCGAGCCTTCTCGGCTTTGATTGAGGATCTCGCCAATCGCAACCTGCTCGATCAAACCTTGTTGCTTGTCACCAGCGAGATGGGACGCAAGCCCAAGATCGGCGATCCACGTTCCGGTGGAGCGGGCGGGGCAGGACGTGACCACTGGACTCATTGCCAGAGTGTCCTGATGGCGGGCGGCGGAATTCGCGGCGGTCAAGTTTTCGGAACCACCGATCGCTTTGGTGAATACGTCGCCGATCAACCTCTAACGCCCGCTGACATTACCAAAACCGTCTACCATGCCACCGGCATTAACGACTTGAAAGCCACCGACACTCAGGGGCGCGTCTATAATTTGCTGGAAGAAGGCAACGCGATCACGCAACTGTTTTGAGGAAGAACGCAAATGGCGCTCGCACAGAGAATTGAGAAAAGACGATTGCTACGAGCTGGAGGACTTGAATCATTGGTGGATACGGTAGCATACGTGCTGCTTCTCGTTGGGATCCTTGTTTCGTGCACCGCTCTGCTGTCAATGAGTTTGTTGGGCGTAGTTGTTTTCTTATTGGGATGCTTTGGCGCTTTTGTTCAGTACTTACTCTTCCGGTGCATTGCAGAACTCATTCGCCTGCAAAAGAAAATTGCGGGCGTCGAGTATAGCGGGACGATTTCTGCAGCTGCCGAAGAAACAATTTATGCCTGCAGCAATTGCCAACAGCTCCTTCATTCTGAGACTCGTTGCGATGCCTGCGGGGCTGAAATTTCACTTAACGCTGGACAAGCTTGACGCGTCTCACTTCACAAAGTCCTGCACGTATTGCTCGACGATTGACTTGAGCGGTTGTGGCTTGGGCAGCCCCAGTTTTTCGGCTCGACTGCCGTCGATCGCCGTCGCCCAGCCATCGACGATACCTTGAATGCGTGGATCAAAAGCTTCGACGATGTGGCCGAGCTTCATGCCACGTGACGTGGCGACCTCCTTTACGACCTGTTCAGCTAACATCGGCGTTACTTGATGCGCGGGCAAACCAACTGCGCGATCGCCACCTAGCAATTCACCCGGTATTTCATGCAACTGAATCAACGAATCGATGACTGTCTGATAGCCGGTCATAGGATGCCGTTGATCGCGACGAAC
>JANRMD010000014.1:0-2708 GCA_033761895.1 Pirellulaceae bacterium
GATGGTTGATGTACGTCAATCGTCAAACGTACAGCATCTCTGGCTTGGAGAAGTTTGCCAAAGATCTGTTGCGTGACCCGTTCTACATGCGGCTGGAAACCAATCCATATTACCAGTTCGTCTATATCTTCGGTCAAGTCCCGGTTTATTTCGCGATCGGGTTCTTGATCAGTATGTTAGGCTTTGGCGGCGACATGGCTGCGGCGACGCAGTTGGGAGCCAGCTTGGTCGTGTGGGGTGTGATTTTACGAGTCATCTGTGTGTGGCATATCACTTGGTCGGTGAATTCGCTGAGCCACATGTTCGGTTATCAAAACTACGACACACACGAAGACAGTCGCAACAACTGGTTCGTTGCCATTCTGACTGTGGGCGAAGGTTGGCATAACAATCATCACGAAGACCCATCAGCCGCCTCGGTGCAACATCGCTGGTGGGAAATTGATATCAGCTACTATGAAATCAAGCTGATGGAGCTACTCGGACTGGCCAGCGACGTGCTGCCTCCGCGAAGTCGCCGTCAAGGCCACCGCGAAAACAAAGAATCCGTTCCGACCGACGTCGCAGCTTAGCCCGTCTTAACTCGACTGCGAACGAGCAGGAGCACTACGACGATGCAAATCGAACTGTATCGCGACTTGGAGTCATTCCATGCTTGGTCGATGCACAAAGTCTTCGAGCTTTGTGGTCGTGTTGATCCAGTAAAGTTGCAAGCAGTCTACCCTATGGTCTATGGCAGTGCTCTGCAAATCCTAGCGACTTGTGCAAGTACAGAACGCTTCTGGTTCGATCTCTGCACAAAGACAAGCAGAGAATCTATGTGGGATCCACCTGAGACCTTGGACGGCTTGAAGTCATTCCTGCTTTCGATCGCAAACGAGCGCCGCGAATGGGTTGAGAACCACTCCGATTCGCTTTCCACCGTCATCGAATACCGCAACGTTCACGGGCGGTACTTCCACAAAAGGCTCGGCGATATTTTGTTGAACAGCTTCAATACCGCGGTCGGCTTGCGTGCACTGTTGCTGTACGTTTTGAAGCAGTGCGGACAAACGGCAGTGGGCGGACTGGACTACATCTTCTATCGCCTCTCGGCTCCAACCATTCCTCTGCAAGCCGAAGTCGCGGAGAGTTATCGACAGTGGGGACTGGAAGTTGGCCAGAGTGTGACTCCGTCTCAAGCTGCCGATTTGAACTCATTGATTGATTTTGCAGAGTATGGAGATTGGGCCACGCAGGTGCTCTGCAATCAAGCCCTGTACTTGACCGACGAGGCACTGGACCGGGATTGGGGAATAGGCCCCGGCACGATCCGAAAAACTTTTTTGCATTTGTATGATTCCGAACGATTCTGGCAAGCCAATTGGGACGGTCCCGGTTCCGCATTCGACCATTCAAATGCATCGACAACGATTACAGAAGTTGTCGCAAAGTGGAGCAAGATGGCTGACATTCGTAAGCGGAAAACGATACAAATGCAGGGCCAACTTGACAGCTCAGTTTGCGTCGACTTCGGATCAGGACCGCTTGAATTCAGGTTCTCCGAATCGCTGCTTCAGTTGGCAGTGCATGGCACACATCACCGAACTCAATTGCACTACATGCTTTGTCAGAGCGGCCGTCCACCACAGGCCATTGATTATGTGGATTGGGCCCATGCATAACTAACTGCCAAAGCCGGATTCCTGGAAGCCGACGTGTGGCTACGCCTCTGGGCTGTGCGACAAATAGCAATCTTTCAAAAATCTCTAGCGAGAGTTTTGTTGCAAGTGAAAACGCTGTGGCTCCCCTCGCCCCGGTACTCCCCGGAGTACCGGGGCGATGGGGAGTTCCTTCGTTCGTGACTGTGTTGCCTGAAGAGGAACAAAAGTTACATAATCGGATTCTGTTTTTTGGCTATTTGTCGAACAGCCCAGGCTCATGGTCATCACTGACCCTCAATTAGCCCATTAAAACCCTTAGCCAACTACATGCCATAACAATCAACTGCGGGTAACCTATTTTTCCGATTCCGAAAGGGGCGGCTCAGTTACTACGTTTCTGAACGATTGCGTTCCCGACAGGAACCACCACACAAGTTCAAAGGATCCCGCACCTCCAGCATAAAGTGTAAATCTAAACCAAGATATGGCATCGAGTTGGCTCTCGAATGCCAAAAAACAAATGCGATAGCCATGTAGTGCAAGGTAGAACTGCCGACAAAGGTAAACAATCGGCCTTGTATTAGCGTCGCGAAAGTCACCCGTTGTCGTCGTCTAAGTCTGCTGCGAAATCGTCAGATCAGTAAAACCAACACTAAGTCACTTATCCTTGAGACTCATTGCTTTCATCATCACACGGGGCAAACCGGTCGCACCTAGGATCTTCGCGGCGGTCATAGCACCTCCCATCAAGGCCCCGTTAACGCCCGAAGTGCCAACGTCGCAGCCCGTAAGATAGAGATTGCGAATGGAACCGGTAATAGGCCATTTGTCGCGAAATAGACGGTTGATGTCGTAAGCCTGTCCATAGATTGAGCCACCCCAGTGTCCAGTGAAACTCTTCACTGTCAACGGCGTCGATAGCTCCTTGTACTCGATCAACTTGCGCAGGCCTGGCATGCGCGCTTCTGCGAAATCCAACATATCTTCAGCCACTTGTGCCTTGAGAGCCTCGTAAGCCGATCCACGCTTCTTCCAATCCGTTTCAGCGAAATCTTGCCATTCACA
>JANRMD010000015.1:0-19880 GCA_033761895.1 Pirellulaceae bacterium
ATTGTGCATTGGCAGGTTTATAGGTGATGAACGATTGCTCCGGTCACCCGCGGCTAACGCCCTTTGATGTTGCACGTTTCGGGCTTTCACAACCCGACGCGTTAGCGAGGGACCGAGTTACGGAGTCGGCATGACGGTACAGAGAGGTCCCTCGCTAACGCTTCGGGTTATGAAAAGCCAAGCAAAACGTCATCCGGATCGCTTCAAAGCAGCCAATAGTGCAACATCAAAACTAGCGCCTTCCGGCTGATCAAATCAATCCACTGGAAAATCAACACTCATTCAAGGTCCTAAGCGGGACGCTCTCGCTAGCGCACTGCGGCTAATCCTAATGCTTGAACTTGACGCTCCACTAGCTCCTTAGGTCAGTGTTTTAATATACAAATAGCGCTGACCAATAAACAGACTTACCAAGTTATAGCTTCACCACCGGCCCGTGTAAGCAAGGCTGGCAAGTTCATGAATTTATCGCTTCCAACAACTCCGGTCGAACCATCACCCGCAGCGAAGAAGACCTTGTCTTTGAAATGTCCTCCCAATTGCGAAGCGGGGTTCTGCATATTGATCTCAAAAGGCTCTGGCTTGGTCCACTCCTGGGCAAACTCATCCTTCACTTCGACAATCATCATGGTGTTGGACGAACCATCTGCAATATCTTTGAAATCGATTTCCCGATCCGCAGGCCACATCGTAACTGCGTTGCTCGGCAGCACGAATGTGGACAAGCCACTTTCCACTGCATGCTTCGACTGCGGAACCCGAAAGACGTTCGGCATCTTTGAAATCAGGCTGCGATTGTGTGGACTGTCCCACGCTTCATCGAGTCGGAATTGTTGGTAAAGGTCATTCTGGTCCAGGAAAGGTAGCAAGTCGACGCGCCAGCTCAGTCTACGTGGCGACTTGCCATCCAGCCCGCTCAAAGGCGATGGGAATCGCTTCATGGCCGAGTAGTGATTGTGAATGGCTAGCGCTAACGTTCGTAAGTGGTATGCCGCGCGCTGCTCATCGGCTTGCAACATCGCCGAACTCAATAATTCCGACGCGCCAGATTTAAGCACAGCCTCGATGGGAACCTTCCAACTGGCTGTCTGCCCCTGTGATTTCGGAGGCCGCGATGTCAAGTGATCGACTAAGAACTTCCCTAGCATTTTGAATACCGGTGCTGAGTTCGCATTCGCTGGATTGTCTAGCCAATCCTTAATGTTCTTAGCGCGTGCCTCAACGGCGGTTGCATCGCCAGTCAGCGTGAAGACTAGATCGGCCGATGATTCACCAACTAAATCCATTCTCAGCGATTGGATCTTTGACAATAAATCGCGAGTTGCCCCACCACCCAGAAAGGGCGGCACCTGCGGCAGCATTTCGGCAGCCGCACGACGTTGATCAGCATTCATTGTTACCGATAGCGTAAACGTGTTGTATGGTGTCTGCATACTTTCAAGCAGCGTAGCAGGCGGTTGAGTTTTGTTCGCCTTTGCACGTTCAAGCGCCGCTTTCGTGCCGACAACTGTTGCGTCATCGAATTCGAAGCTCTTCAGTGTCATTGGCTTGCCAGACAGACTTAGTGCCTGAGTGCCTGGCAAGGAACTCTGGAATGAACGAATATCCAAATTCTTAGCCTTAGGAACGACCCACAGCGGTTGATCCGCAAAATCATCGGCCAGTGAATAGACGATCAACAGTTCTTCACCACCGGCTGCTTTAACGGCGTCTGCCATGGCTTGGGATTGACTGCGCCACACATTCAGCTCATTCGCGTTAGCTGGCAGCAACTCAGCAAGTCGCTCCAGAACCCCCTGAGTATTGGTGGCGGTCACCGAAATCCTAATGACGCCTACCGCCTGGTCATCCAGCCACTGAGGAGCATTTGCTTGAGCCCCGTTTACCGAAGCCCCGTTTACTTGTGCAGAAAGCGTACGCGCGGTTGATAGCACACAGCATACGACCAAAAAGAACTTTATCGATTTATACATTTGTATTGTCTCACATGAAAAGAAGTTGGCCTAATTTTCGATTGGTGTTCGCTTTGTTAATTCAGTTTCAATTCCAAGCGAATTGGAACGCTCAGACTTAAACTGCTAAGGATCGCTCCACTCCCATCCCTCTTGATCTCATAACTGAACGGCTGGTTGGTGGACGGGTCGTTGGGCACAATCACAGCGGTGATCTCGTTCAATCGCTTTGGCAGATGGCCCGTCGTAGCTGCATGCATTCGAATCGCTTCGATCGTTTGCAAAATTGCAATATTTCTCCGTGATCTCAGGGCCGCATTGATGATGGACGAGTAGGTTCCAACCCCCATCGCTCTAGAGATCGACAAGCAATCTTCATGTTCCGCCAAATCGGCCTTGGTGGATAACTGAGAAACTCGGCTCGGGTCAAGCAAGGCTTGTTGCACGGCTGCGAACTGCGCATCGCGGTTGCAGTTGTATTGGTGCAACGAATCGATCATGATTACTTTCGCCACCGGCATGCTTTCAACTTCGTCCGGCTTAAAGCCTCGTTCAACGAGACGTTTCTTGGCAGATGGGTATCCACGCACAACTCTGGCTGCGAGGGACGACTTACCTTTGGGCTCGTCAAGCAAGCCACTAACATAGCCCCAGAGACGCTCTAGTTCGCTACGCCAAAAATTCTCATCGCCCTGCATGAGTTCAGGATGCAGCCACTTGGGTTCTGTCCAATACAAAAGAAATTGCTCGGCTTCAAAGCCAGGCCGTAGATCGATAAAAGGACTTGGTAGCGTTGCAAGTGCCCAATACAGGTTCGGGGCTTCAGGTTGAGAGATCAATTCTTGGACGCATTCCAACATCTCCCCAGCGATAGCCATACCGACGAGTCCATTGATTAGCGTTTCACCGCGAGCGACATGCTGAGCTAGTGCCATCCCGGTTTGAATTGACTCAATAGCACCCTCGAAGTCGCCGCGAGCCATCTGCACTCGCGCTCGGCCTTGCAATAACCGCCCAAAGCTCCTTGATTCCTGGACTTCAGGCAAGAGGATATTGCCAAAGAACTCATCGCGAATCGGCAGTTGCCAGTCAGCATCCGCACACCGAGCGCCTCGCTTTAAAGAGGCATAGATGGCTCCTAAATTGGTAAGGAAATCCAACTTGGCGTTCGTTTTCAGCTCGCTTAACGGTTGCTCTTGAGCCGACTGGATCATGTCGCTGATCTCTTTTGAAGAGAAGAAGATATTCTGTTCAGACTTTACTTTGCCATAGTGCACTGCAGCATTGCCAGGAACACGCTCAATGGCTTTGGGAAGCAACTCGTACTTCATCGCTGGCAAAGGCGGTTTGGCGGGGGTAATCGTCAAGTGAGTTGTTTCGGCGGGCGCCTCCTGCGCCGATAGCGGCTGCGTGCAACTTAACCAAGTGCTGAGAACTAGGCCCGCGATCAGGCTGGCGTATTGGATGAACTTCATTGAATCGTCTCCCCTAAATTCTCGATAAGCTGTCTTCGTTGGAACGCCAACCGCAAGCGGCGAGGCTCCACGTCAACCACATGATTTGAGTCTTCACTATTCGCTACCTGCACCTCCATGCCTTCCATTCGATCGCGCCACTTGCTCGGTAACTCTGCAAGTACATCTTTGATGGCTGGATCTGGCTCTTGAAGGTTTGGTCGCGGCTCGTTTTCTGCACTCAGTGTTGGTACGAGTTCAGAATCATTCACTGGCGGATCGGTCTGTTCCGCCATTTCGGATGTTCCAGAGGGGGCGACCCGTTGGATTGCAACGTCTTGCAACGCCCCGTCTTGCAACGCAAACATCAGAAGCACTGTTGCCGCAACGCTGGCCATCGATGAGAGCCATGCCGTCCGTGGGTGAAACCAACCCAAGCTCGGAGCGTTGTTTGCCAGATGCAACACCAGCGCAGCTTGCTTGCCCGCTTCAAAGCCGATTGCGTAAAGGTCCACACCTTGCACCGGCTTGAGCTCCTTTAGCGCACCCAGCCACTCTTCAGATTCGTACGCCGCGATCCGCCGCGCAAGCTCATCATCACCACGACCAACGGACGGTTCATTGCTCATGATTTCTCCTCAATGGTTTCCAACCTCTACATGGTTCAACTTGCAGGGCGTCACGTAGCTTTTCTAATCCCCGCACATATCTTCTTTGAGCTGTCGCCAGCGAAGTGTCCGTTAACACGGCGATTTCGTTGAGAGTCAGTTCGCCCCACAGTCTCGCAACAATGGTTTCACGTTCCTCATCGGGCAGTCCTTCTAGGGCGGCTACCGCTTCGCTGATGTCCAGTGGTGAGCTATTTGACTCAAACCAGGCGGGGCGCTCGTGGCCAAATTGGGATTCATGTTTGCGTCTACGCTCTTCGCCGCGCAGGTTGTTCAAGGCTCCATGTCGTACCACTCGAAATAGCCACGTTCGCGTGTTCCGTGGCGCGATTGGTTCCAAGCGAAGCGACAGCAACGCCTCTTGCACGACATCCTCGGGATGCCGACACAATTGCCTGGCATACAGCAACAACGGACCCGAGAGCTCACGGACAATGTCCGCAAACTGCGTTTCAGTCAGCTTTTGCTCGGGTTGTTCGTCGTCCACAGGTCACTCGCATTCCTGACCGAAATTCGCCTCTGTTACTGTTAAAGACACCGCTGGTAAGCGGATTTCTCAGCGCAGCAGCGAATTTCTTTCACGATTCTCTTTTTCCAGGTTACAACTGATTTGTCAGTAACTGTTTCGTGCCCACAACAAGCCGATCATTGTACGTTTGATCTATAATCGAGCGCTTCATAACTAACATTCAAAACACAGTTTCATCTCCCAAGCCAACCTCTATGCCCGTGCCGCCCATCAGCCCCGTTTTGCCGCTTTACATTGGATGCCCTGTTTGGAACTGCGATGGCTGGAGCGACGTTGTCTTTCCCGCTGGCACCAAACGGCCGCAGTGGCTGAGTTGGTACACACAGATGTTCAACTGCGTCGAAGGTAACAGCAGCTTTTATGCAATACCGAGCGTCGACCAAGCGCGCCGCTGGGCATCCGAGGCAGCACCAGGCTTTCGATTCTGCCTCAAGTTTCCTCGCGAAATCTCACACGATCGTTCGTTGGTGCACGCGGAGTCCCCCACCGCGCAGTTCCTGCAGGCGATTGAAGAACTAGCCAAGGCCACGCGACTGGGACCTACCTTCCTACAGTTGGGCCCCAACTTTGCCGCTGATCGATTCGATGGGATGAAACATTACTTGACCCAATTGCCACGAGAATTCCCATGGGCTGTTGAAGTACGCCACAAGAGCTGGTTCGATGGGGCCAGTAATGAAGCTCGCCTCGATGAGTTGCTCGCCAGTCTCAACATCGACAAAGTAATCTTTGACTCGAGACCGCTGAATCAAGCTCCACCAGAAGATGACTTTGAAAAGGAATCGCAAACTCGCAAGCCCAAGACGCCCGTTCGCACCACGGCTACCGGCAAACATCCACTACTGCGTTTAATCGGCCGCAATCGCGTCGAGTTGGTTGACAGCTTCATCGCGGAGTGGTTGCCCACGATTGTTGATTGGATTAACGCGGGCAAAGTCCCCTACATTTTTACGCACACGCCTGATGATACATACGCTCCAGCAATGGCAAGGCGCATGTGGGATCAACTAAGACCGGTTCTGTCGGGCAACCACGAACGACTCCCGACGCCGCCACGCAAGCCTCGACAACTGGAACTGCTTTAACCAGAATCAGTGACACTCGTCGCCAATCGCCACCATCCTAGCTTGCTAGGTGGAGCGATGACTGATTAGCTAACTGCAAAATTGACCGAAACCTCCGCCCTCGCCCGTTAGGTTCGCAAGCAGAGCTTGCGAACTTAACGGGCGGGGGCGGGAGCGTGCTTTAACGCGCGTAATTAGCTGAACAGTCGTGCTTCCACCGAGTAAACTCGGTGGCGATCAGCGAGAAATGTCGAACGAATCCCTTGAAATTGTTGCAACTGAGTAAATCGCAGTAACGCTCGCGAATAACTCGAAACTACAGAGGGCCAGGACGCCCGCGATCGAAAGAAAGATTGATCAAATGAGAATGAAAACACTTGCGTTGCGGTTAGCGATCTCGCTACTCGCTGTTATGTCATCCTTGAATGGCTTCGCTTTTGGACAATCGCCTTCAACGAACATCACTGTGGTCAGCTTCAATATCCGCTTTGGGACAGCCGCTGACGGAGTGAACCACTGGGACAAGCGACGTGAGTTTTTGCTCGAGACAATCAAAACACTGAACCCCGATCTGCTCGGGACTCAAGAGACACTCGGATTCCAACGCGATTACCTCGCCAAGGAGTTAGCGGACTACGATCATTTGGGCGTAGGTCGCGATGACGGCAAAGAAGCGGGCGAGATGATGGCCCTATATTACCGTCGAACCCGCTTTGAGAAACTCGATGGTGGACATTTTTGGTTAAGCGAAACACCGGACATTGTCGGCAGTAAAAGCTGGGATAGTTCGCTTCCGCGGATGGTAACTTGGGTCAAACTAAAGGACCGCAAGCAGCAGGATTCGCCGAGCATCTTGTTCTTCAATACTCATTTTGACCATCGTGGACCAACGGCTCGGCTCGAATCGGCCAAGCTGATTCGGCGAAAGATAGTTGAACTTGGCAAAGACTGCAGAGTAGTGGTGACCGGCGACTTCAACGCAGATCAACAATCGCCACCCTACGAAGCTCTCTTCAGCGCCGTTGAAGCACAGGACTCGCCTGTGATCGACACTTATCGAGCACTACATCCTGAACGACAAGCGGATGAAGGGACGTTTTCTGCCTTCAACGCAAGTGAAACCAAGGGCGCAAGAATCGACTGGATTGGAGTCTCTCGCGATTGGAAAATTCAGTCCGCAACCATCGATCGCACTTCACGCGATGGACGGACACCTTCGGACCACTTCGCCGTTACAGCCACACTCGCCTATTGACCAGTGGCACACCGAACTAAAGCTCACTACCACCACCATCTCACATTGAGCACATCCCCACGACGAACAACCTAAGCCAACAGCTCTTTGATCACGCGCGTTGGTTCAACCCCTGTCAGGCGTTGGTCGAGCCCATTGGCTTTGAAGGTCAATCGCTCGTGATCGAAGCCTAGCAGGTGCAGCACAGTCGCGTGGAAGTCGTGCACACTACAAGGATCTTTGACAATGTTGTAGGAGAAATCATCCGTCTCGCCATACACACTGCCAGCATTCACTCCACCGCCAGCCATCCACATTGAGTAGCAACGCGGATGATGGTCGCGGCCATAGTTGGTCTTGCTCACGCCACCCTGCGAGTAAATTGTTCTACCGAATTCACCGCCCCAAATGATCAGCGTCGAATCCAAAAGTCCTCGTTGTTTCAAATCTTGAATCAACGCATAGCAGGGTTGATCCACGTCGCGACATTGGTCGGGCAAACGTCCCGCGACATTTGCATGCGTATCCCAGTTATTGTGATACACCTGCACAAAACGTACACCGCGTTCCACCATCCGCCGGGCGAGAATGGCAGTGTTGGCAAAGGAACCCGGCTTCTTCACATCCGGTCCATACATCTCCAACGTCTGCTCGCTCTCTTTCGACATATCTGTCAGTTCCGGAATGCTCGACTGCATACGGAACGCAAGTTCATATTGTTGAATACGAGTGTGTGTCTCGGGATCACCAAGCGACTGGTACGAGAGTTCATTGAGTTGCTTGAGGCCATCGAGTGTAGCGCGACGAACATCGCGTGGCACGCCCGGCGGATTGTTGATGTACAGGATTGGGTCACCGGCGGAACGGAAAGAAACGCCCGCATGTTCACCCGGCAAATAGCCGCTTGACCACAATCGCGCCGAGATCGCTTGCACTTGCTCAGTGTTGGTTGGTTTGGCGACCATGACCACAAACGTTGGCAAGTTATCATTCTCGCTTCCGAGGCCATAAGAGGCCCACGAGCCCAAACAGGGTCGACCGGTAAGCTGATTGCCGGTTTGCATGTACGTAATCGCTGGCTCATGGTTGATGGCATCGGTGAACATCGTGCGAATGAAGCACATATCGTCCACACATTTGGACTTCCATGGCAGCAACTCGGATAACCAGACGCCGCTTTTGCCATACTGTTTGAACTTGTACTTGCTGGGCGCGATTGGAAAACGCGCTTGACCACTGGTCATGGTCGTCAAGCGTTGGCCATTGCGAACGCTCTCGGGCAAGTCGACGTCATAGAACGAGTCCATCTTGGGTTTGTAATCCATCAAATCCATTTGAGGTGGACCACCGACCATATGCAAGTAAATGACTCGCTTGGCCTTTGGGGCATGATGTAGCAACGCCTTCATTTTGCCATCGGCTGAAGATTCTGGCGTGGAAGCCGACAACGGGTCGCTGCGTCCAGTCAACGCCGCTAAAGCTGCGAAGCCGAGCATGTTGGCGCCTCGCTTGAAAAACAAACGACGCGTCTCATTGCGGATAAACTCTTGTTCCAAATTCATGATTGCCTCGTTTTTTTCAGTTACTTGTTCAGGGCTTCATCCAGATTCATAAGTTCATTTACCAGCATCGTCCAGCCAGCCAATAGCGGCAGGTTGTCCATATCGGACTTGCTTTCACCCACGGCCAGTAATTGCTCGGCATCAGCAGGATGTGCAACGTAATGCGCTCGCAACTGCTCAAGGCTGGCCTGCACAATCGACAATTCTTCGGGGCGGAACGGGCGGCTGATCAAACGCACGGCGATCGACTGAATGCGAGCTGTATCGTCAGGAGCAACTTCACTGGGTAGCTTCAGCGTACTCTCGGCCAGCTTCCTCGCCGCTTCCACAAACTGGGGATCGTTCAAAGTCACCAACGCCTGCAGCGGAGTATTTGTCCGTTCGCGTCGAACCGTGCAAACTTCGCGACTGGGCGCGTTGAAAATGTCCATCGATGCCGGTGGAGCCGAACGTTTCCAGAATGTGTACAGGCTACGGCGATAGAGATTCTCACCGCTGTCTTGTTTGTAGTCACGAGTATTGCTGCCGATCATCGCCACCGCTTCCCAGACACCTTCAGGCTGATAGGGTTTCGCGCTGGCACCACCGATTTTTTCCGATAGCGTTCCGCTGGCAGCCAAGGTGTAGTCGCGTACCATCTCGGCATCCAGCCGGAACCGCGGCCCGCGCGAGAGCAAGCGATTTTGCGGGTCCTTCTCTAATTTTTCGGGCGTCGCTACAGCCGCCTGACGGTAAGTGGCTGAGGTGACTATCGTGCGGAACAACTCTTTGGTGTTCCAGCCGTTATTGCGATACTCAAGAGCTAACCAATCCAACAGATCCGGGTGGCTAGGTGATTGTCCAGCTAAACCGAAGTCACCTGAGGTAATCACCAGGCCCGTACCAAAGACTTCTTGCCAGAAACGATTCACGGTTACTCGGGCTGTTAACGGATTCTCAGGCGCGAGCAACCACTTCGCTAGGCCCAAGCGGTTTTTCGGCAAGTCGTTGGCCATCGGCGGAAGGAACGCAGGCGTTGCTGCTGCAACGGGATCCCTGCGCTTGTCATACTCTCCGCGGAACAAGATGAATGATGAAGGTTGTGTGTCCATCTTCTCTTGCATCACATGAGCGATTGTGCCGCGAGCTATGGCTTGAGAAAGTTCCTCTTTGGCACTTGCAAGTTGAGTGCTAACTTGACCGTATTCGGAACTGTGGTTTTGCAAGTACCACTCGTACAGCTCCGCTTGCTCGGCTTCACTGCGCGGCGTGTGCTTGGCTACCAGGTAAGCCTTGCGGGGATTCGTTCGCAGGGCATCGATCTCTGGCTTGTTGACCAGACGGCTGTAGATCCGCAAGTCCTGTACGCGAACTCCATTGGCTGGCGAGGTTGAATGCCGCTTGCCCAGAGAGAATGGTACGTTGGTGCGGATGGAACCGGATAAGGTCTTGGCTTCGTAATTCAGCTGTTGCTCAGTGCCGTCGATGTAGATCTTCAAGCCTTCCGGCTTGGCGCTGCCATCATAGCTGACGAATACATGCACCCAGCTGTTTACCGGTAACTTCTGAGCCGCGACACCCTTGATGGCATCTTTGGGCCACGTCGAGATGATGTGCGAGGCAACTTGGCCATTTTGCAACCAGAGATCCCAACCGCGAAACTCTTCGGCTTCGTTCATCTTGGCAAAAACCGCTCCATTCGCGTTCGCTGGCACGAACAGCCAAGCTCCAAATGAAAACGGGTCTTGAGTGTCAAAGCTTCCGACGCCCGGCAGTTGCAAACGACTGGCTTCGTTATTGACCCAAGCACTGCGGGCAATCTGACCTTCCGCCCACGAGGCCGAGGCAGCGACTGCAGCCCGTTGCCCCACTCCGGCGGCATTGTAATGAACAAACTCTGTCGCACCTTCGTCGAGCGGCAATTGCAGTTGTAGTCCTTCGGAAGGTCCGCTTTGCGTCAGCAACTCTGCGACCAATTCGGGCCGCTTCAGCCACTCTTCAAATGGACCTTTGGAGCTTTCTCGCAGCATCTTCTGCTCGCCTTCCAGCTTCGCGACGCGCTCGCGCAGTTGCTCGACCAGCTGCCGTTCTTCGTCGCGCGGAACCTGCACGATTGGCGGTGTGTTTTGTACGTTGCCATCGCGCACGCTCTGGGTAGTATTGCTGAAGAACGCGGACATCGAGTAGAAATCCCGCATCGTCAGAGGATCAAACTTGTGATCATGACACACCGCACATCCAGCAGTGAGACCAAGATAAACCAGTGAAGTGGTCTCAGTTCGATCGCGAGCATAGAGAACCGCATACTCTTCGTCGATGATGCCCCCTTCGTTCGTGGTGATGTTGCAACGATTAAAGCCCGTCGCGATTCGCTGATCGAGCGTTGGATTGGGTAGTAAATCACCCGCCAATTGCTCTACGGTGAACTGATCAAAGGGCATGTTCTTATTAAATGCGTTGATGATCCAATCGCGGTACGACCACATCTCGCGGTAGTTGTCGAAGTGGATGCCATGCGTGTCTGCAAAACGAGCGTAGTCCAGCCAGTAGCGGGCTCGATGCTCGCCCCAACGCGTCGACTGCAACAGACGGTCAACAAAGTTCTCATAAGCCTTGCCGCTGGTGTCCTTCATTAACTCGTCGAGTTGTGCAGGCGTGGGGGGCAGACCGGTGATGTCAAGCGACGCCCGCCGCGCGAGCGTTCGTAGATCTGCCTCGACTGACGGGCTGAGCTTTTCGGCTTCCAAGCGGGCGAGAACAAAGTTGTCGATTGGATTACGCACCCAATCGGCGTTCTGAACGGTGGGAACCGCAACAGGTTCGGGAGGAACAAAAGCCCAGTGAGGCTGGTACTCCGCGCCGGCCTCGATCCAGTCTCGCAAAGTCTGCTTCTGCTCTGCCGTCAACGTCTTGTGCGAGGCTGGGGGCGGCATCACGGACTCAGGGTCTTCACTCAGAATTCTTTCAATCAGTTCCGACGCAGCCGCTTGACCGGGCTCGATCGCTCCCGACTCAATGGCCGCATTTCGATCATCCAACCGCAAATCTGCGGCTCTTTTGTTGGCATCCGGGCCGTGACAAGCGAAGCAGTTGTCCGACAGAATAGGCCGGATATCGCGGTTATACTGCAGCTTTTTAGGGCCGTCCGCATGCCCACAGGTAGCAAAAACGTGCGTGACGCTCCATGCGAACGCCGCCGCTAATAGAAACTGTTTTCGGTTCATAGTTTCAACTGTGCTCGAGTTCTGTGATTCAAAGTGAATCTAAGGTGGGAAGCAACGATTGGCACTTTCGGGACCTACGCTTCATTATAAACTAAGGTCCAGAAAGCTCACTTGAAAGGTCCGGGAACAATTCCTTCGACACAATTTAACTTTGGGGCAGAGTGTCGCACAATTGTTTCAATTGTTGCAGCTACGATAGAGACAATCGTGCGACAAAAAACATGAACTCCAAAATTGGATTTTGTCGAAGCACTAGCTCCAAGAAATTTTGACTTAACCAGAACTGGCACGCATGACCGATTCCACCGCCGCATTTCTTGGCTGTTCGCCCGTGGCAAAAAAGCTCACATGTGTGCTCATCTGTGCGTTCTGCGTCGCGGCGGGATGCTCTGAGACCAAACCATTTGATCTAAGCCAAGCGACTTACGTAGGACAAGCCAGCTGCATCAAATGCCATGCCAAGGAATCAGAAAAATGGTCAAATTCCCACCATGACCTGGCGATGCAGACCGCAACCGATGAAACCGTCCTTGCCAATTTCAACAATGCGTCCTTGACGCACCACGGCATCACCAGCCGCATGTTTCGCGACGGAACAAAATTCATCGTCAATACCGAAGGACCGGACGGGTCGATGCAGGACTTTGAAGTCAAATATGTCTTTGGGGTCGATCCGCTTCAACAGTACATGGTCGAGTTTCCGACTTCGGGTCAGACGCTAGGCAGTCCAACACTGAATAAAGTCAAGAAGAGTACCGCAAGCAAGCCGGAATTGCCGCGCGTTCAAGTCTTGCGGCTCAGTTGGGATACTCGGAAGAAAGAGTGGTTTCACCTCGATCCGCCCGACGTAAAAGAGAAACTTGCGCCCACCGACGACTTGCACTGGACCGGTATCGCGCAGCGTTGGAATAACATGTGCGCCGAGTGCCACAGCACGGACTATCAAAAGAAGTTCAATGACGATCGTGGCGACTACCACTCGACGTTTGTCGAAATTGACGTCAGCTGCGAGGCCTGCCACGGACCGGGTAGCGTGCACTTGGAACTGGCGAGCAAGTGGGCGCCTGGCTGGAATCGAGCTCGCGGTTATGGTCTAGCCAACTTGAAACTGACCGCCGAGAACCAGATTCAAGCCTGCGCTCCATGTCACAGTCGTCGCAATGTGGTGAAGGCGGGCATGAAAGCTGGCGAAAACTACTACGACTACTACAGCAACCAACTGCTGACGGCAGGCATCTACTACCCCGATGGCCAAGTGCTTGACGAGGACTATGTTCATGGCTCATTCATCCAAAGCAAAATGTATCACAAAGGGATTCGTTGCACTGACTGCCATGATCCACATACGGCCAAACTGAAGCACGATGGCAACCAACTTTGCACCTCATGTCATCAACATCCAACGGCGAAGTATGATTCAGTCGCACACCACTTTCATAAGATTGATTCCGAAGGTGCCAAGTGTGTGAACTGCCACATGCCCACCACAACTTATATGGAAGTTCACGCGCGACGAGACCACTCACTCCGCATTCCTCGCCCTGATTTGAGTCTGCAGATCGATGTACCCAACGCTTGCACTGGCTGCCATCTGAAGCTGGAGAACGTGTCTGCTGAGAAACGCGATTCGTTGAAGCTGTATCAGGACTGGATGTTAGCGGCTCGGGACGGTGATGCTGAGGTCAAGGCGGAATTGGACCGCGCGAATCGTTACTGCGATGAGGCCTGCGATAAATGGTACGGAGAAGCTCGACGCCGTGATGAACATTTTGGTACAGCCATCGCTGCCGGCCAACGAAATGCGCCCGAAGCAGTAGAGCTTTTACAACGATTACTTTCACGCAAAGGCTTCGAAGCCCCAGCGATCGCGCGTGCTACAGCGCTACAAGTTTTGTCAGAGGTTTCGCCGGAAATTGCAAGTACGGAAGCGGCTAAGTTGGCGAACGATGAACACCCGCTCGTACGAACCGCTGCCATGAGTGCAGTTATTGGTAGCAGAGCACCCACGGTGGCCGCTGCTGCACTTGAGTTCGCGCTGGATGATCCGGTTCGCAGCGTGCGCGTCGAAGCGGCTCGCAATCTGCTCGACCTACCGCAAGACACGTGGTCACAGACCTCTGGGTCAAAGTTTGTTGCTGCTCTGAATGAGCTTGAGCAAAGTGTGAAGTTCAATAACGACCGAGGTGGAGCCCATCTGGCCCTCGGTATCTTCGCTGAACAACAGGGGCGCAATCAACAAGCCATCGAGCACTATCAAAAAGCGATAGCAGTCGAGCCTAGCGTAACTGGGCCACGTACGAATTTAGCCGCACTTTTGGAGCGCAACCTAAGTGCCCAACGCAACGCTGATTCAAAAGCTACCGCGGCCATAAAGCAGGAGATCGAACGACTTCGTAAAGAGGAATTACCGTTTTTAAAGCGTGATGTTGAGCTGTTGCCATCAGCGGCTGGGATTCAATATCGATATGGCTTAGCCTTGTATGTTGATGGTCAAAAAGAGTTGGCGGCAACGCACTTGGTTCGTGCGGCTGAACTGGAGAAAACGCGAGCAGAGTTCGCGCAAACAGCGGCAATGGCTCTGGAGGCCACAGAGCAATGGGAACAGGCCATACGCTGGGCGAAGGAAACCGTCCGGCTATCAGGCGATGCTCCTGAGAACCTCCTGCTGCTTCAGCGAATCGAAGCAGCAGCTACAGCAAAGAAACCGGTGTCACCCTAGTTGGCAACCTCTCGAGCTGGAATTAGCGGTAGAATTGCAGCAGCCCTAAACCACCTCATGCAATTCGAACTAAGCGAAGCCGAATGTCCCTCTTAGTCACGATCGCCACTTACCACTCACAGACCAAAGCAGAAGCGGCCCGAATCCACCTTGCACAAGAAGGTATCGAATCCGTTCTCACAAACGAATCGATCGTTGCCATGGATTGGCTGCTCATGAATGCGATCGGTGGAATCAAGCTGCAAGTGGCCTCGCATGATGCCGAGCGCGCAGCGGGCTACATCAACGCGTTGGAAGGAGAACAGCGTGAACGGCTGAAGTCCCAAGCGACCGAGTTCATTCGCTTTCACTGCAGTGAATGCGGACAACCTCAACAATTCACAGGCGATCGTCGCGGCGGGGTTGAAACATGTACCAAGTGTGGACGCTATATCGATGTGCCCGAAGTGTCCGACGAACAAATGATCGAACAGCACCTAACCCTGGAAGCAGCGACGGGTGAGTCTGTTCGGACGCAGCCAATGGATGGTGTGCAGCGCAAGGTGTCCCTGCCGATGGAAGTCGGGTGCGTCTTAGCTTTCGCGTATGCCCCATTAATGTTGTCCGCAATGCCAATCTGGGAAACGGACCCAAACGCCACAACAAACCTCGCGGAGGAAATGCTCCTGCTGATCATCAACGCGCTCCATATAGTTCCGCCGATACTGTTTTTCATGGCTGTAAGCAATCAGCCCTGGTCAAAGTTTGGCATCAGCCGACCTAAATGGATGCAGGACTCCCTGATTACGATCGGCGTTTGGCTTGCCGCAACTTTCATCTCAGCTTTAACTTTGAACCTACTGCTGCCCTACGACCCGGGAGCCTACGTTTTGGGAGCAAGGGATTTCGGAGCCAGTGAGCTGGGAGCCAGTGATCTGGGAGCCAGTGAAGTTGCGACATACCCGTCGATAAACTTCGGCAGCATGATCGGCTGGGGAACTTTTTTGCTTTGCCTCGTGGGACTGATCGCCAATAGCCTTGCTGAGGAACTCGCCATGCGAGCTTACTTGATCCCGCGTTTCGAAGATCTGTTCAAGTCGACAGCCCTAGCAGTCGGCCTGTCGAGCGCCCTGTTTGCAAGCTACCACGCTTATCAGGGAACTGAAAACATGGTGGCGATTTTTTTCTCGGGTGTGGTGTATGGAATCTTCTTTTGCATCTGTCGCCGCATATGGCCGCTTGTCGTTGCTCACACTGTCTCGAACATGCTGGTCTACATGAACCTCTAAGGTATCTAAGGTAAACGAGCAAGCACATCCAGCCAGAGGCAGTCCGCGACCCATTTCTTCTGGGTCGCGACGGCAAATGCGGCACACTTCCCCCGTTCACCCAAGATCCATCGCCTGCATGCGACGCAATTCGTTAACTTGAGCCTGCCTTGACTTCAGGTAGACCAGACTTGCAAAGGCAACTCCAGCTACAATTGCCCCGCTAAACAGCAGTAGTAGTACGACCGACAGCCAACGCGTGATCGTGGCGGGCGGTGCGGAAGCTCCAGTGAGCTGCTTGGTAAGTTCCGCAGGAGGAAACTCTACGAGTTCCAAATCACTAATCCATACGGTTCCGCTCTGCGGTAGGTAGACATTGAACTGGATTTTCTCCGGCATTGGAAATGCTGGATCATCGAAGTTGAACGGCAAAACGAACTCTTTCCAAGGTGAATCACCGCGGAGCTTGCCCATTGGTCCAGTCTCGGCCATGGTCCGCGAGAAGTAAGCCCCTTTTTTCGGATCGGGAAAGTGATTCCAAATTTCCAAAAAACCTTCGCCACTAACTCCAGTGAACTTCACTTTTCCTCGCAACATATAAGCCCGCAAAGTCACAGCGGGCTTTTCGATTTTCGCAATTTCGATCAACTGCGGTACGTCAGATGTGCGAGTGATCTTAACAACCTCACCGAGCTTCTCGTCTTTGTCTAACTTGGCCGCGCTGGGAAGTGCTCCCGCTTTGTCGACCTCGGTCCAAACAATTTTGCCGATCTGCTTTTCAGAACCCTGCTTCTCTTTTTTGTCTTCGGCGGCACACGGTACAGCCAAGATACTCAGCAGACACGCACCGTAACACACAGCCTCAAGCAACATTCGGTTCATTTGTAGAATCCTCCGATTGAAGTTTTAAGTCTTGTCGATGGCTAGCGAGCAGTCGTTCAAATGTGCCCTGATCAAGCTTTCCTTCGGAGTAAGCTGCACGAAGCTGACGCTCAAATTCGCTCATCTCCACCTGGGCATCAAAGATCTCAACTTTCTGAATCAGTCGATCCAGTCGCAAGCGAACCGTGGGGTAGCTAATCCCATATTCGTCCGCAACTTTCTTGAGTGAGCCAGAGGCAATCAAGAATCGCTTGAGAAAGGCCAAGTCTTCGCTTGAAAGGCGGTCAATCCAACGCATTTTCAACATGGCAAGCCTCAACAAAAATAATGATGCCTGTATTTTTGACATAAACAAAGTAAAAGTCAACATTCATTTTATTGATCTCCGAAAATCTTTAAATCGTAGCCCAGACATCCTGCCTCCGGGTTTTGTCGTAGCCTAGGGATCCTGCCTGGGGATTGCATACTTCGCTGTTGATCATACCAACCCAGTCACTAACCAACGCTTGGCGACTAAGACAGCCATCCCCAGAAGGCTAAGCTGGACGTAGCACGACTCCCCTTTGTCAAATTGGCAGCAGAGCCCCTAGCGCCCCAACTTCGCTTTTTCATTAACTTTTTTCCATGAGAATGAGGACTGAATTCTGCGGTATTTGCAAAGTTACTTTGATCGCGACGCCTTGCTGGGTTGCTGTATAGCAATTGCTGGCACAGAGTTTGCTTAGAAGGTGGCACGTAAATCTAAAATGCCTTTTTGACGCACTCCATCCGCTTGTGGGCAGTTGGAGTTTGGATTTCCCGAAACATCAGACCTGAGTCGGACGCCAAGACGCGGCGTCGCAGGTGGACCAGTCCCAAATCGTTTTCAAACCCCGGAGGATCGCCGCACATGTCGACGGCTACAAAGAACAAAGACAAGACCAAGGTTAAATTGCAACCTCTAGGAGATCGGCTCGTTGTCAAACGCGAAGAATCGCTCGGCAAGACCGAAGGCGGGATCTATTTGCCAGACAGTGCTAAGGACAAGCCAACTCGTGGCACAATCGTCAGTGTCGGCGACGGTAAACTGCTCGAGAACGGAACTCGCGGCGCCATGCAAGTTAAGGTAGGCGACAAGGTACTATTCACCAGCTATGCAGGCGAGAACATTGAAGTCGGCGATGAAGAATACGTACTGATGAGTGAAAGCGAAGTGCTGGCAGTCCTAGAATAGGCGAACTGCTTCACTGGCATGCGAAAAAACATTTACTGAGACAAGCAAAGAACGATACAGGAGTTTGATACTGATGGCAAAGATGATTGCGTTTGATCAAGAAGCACGCGAAGCGATTCGCCGCGGTGTTTCTCAGTTGGCTCGCGCGGTAAAGGTTACGTTGGGCCCTAAGGGCCGCAACGTAATTCTCCAAAAGAGCTTTGGTAGTCCAACCGTTACCAAAGACGGTGTGACCGTCGCAAAGGAAATCGATCTAGCCGACCCGTATGAAAACATGGGCGCTCGCATGGTCCGCGAAGTGGCCAGCAAGACCAGCGACGTAGCCGGTGACGGCACCACCACTGCGACTGTCATGGCTGAAGCGATCTTCAATGAAGGCCTCAAGTCAGTTGTGGCTGGCGTGAACCCAATTCAGATGAAGAGTGGCATTGAAAAAGCCGTTGCTGATATCACTGAGAAGCTTCAGAAGATGTCGATCAAGATTCGCGAAAAGAGCGAAATGGCCAACGTAGCGACGATTGCTGCCAACAACGATCGCGAAATCGGCAACCTCCTAGCCGATGCGATGGAAAAGGTTGGTAAGGACGGGGTTGTAACAGTTGACGAAGGCAAGAGCCTCCACACTGAACTTGAGTTCGTGGAAGGCATGCAATTCGACCGCGGTTACTTGTCACCATATTTCGTAACCGACATGACCAGCATGGAGGCAGTCCTCGAAGACCCATACATCCTGGTATTCGAAAAGAAGATTTCGAACATCAAGGACCTCGTACCCGTCCTCGAAGCTGTTGTCCAACAAGGTAAGCCACTGTTGATCATCGCCGAAGATGTTGACGGCGAAGCTCTGGCAACGCTCGTAATCAATCGCCTCCGCGGTACGCTGAACGTTGCAGCGATCAAGGCACCTGGCTACGGCGATCGCCGCAAGGCCATGATGGAAGACGTCGCAATCTTGACTGGCGGAACCGCCCTATTCGAAGCTCTCGGAACGAAGCTCGAATCAGTTACGCTGGCTGAACTTGGTCGAGCCAAGAAGGTCATCATCGACAAAGACAACACCACGATCATCGAAGGTGCTGGCAAGAGCTCGGACATCAAGGCTCGCATCGACCAGATTCGCCGGGAAATCGAAAACACAACCAGCGATTACGACCGCGAGAAGCTCGATGAGCGTCTCGCCAAGTTGGCTGGCGGTGTAGCTAAGGTCAACGTCGGTGCGGCGACCGAAAGCGAAATGAAGGAAAAGAAGGCTCGCGTTGAAGACGCTCTTCACGCCACCCGCGCCGCTGTTGAAGAAGGCATCCTTCCGGGTGGTGGTGTGGCCCTGTTGCGAGCAAGCAGCAGCGTCAAACCAGCCGAAACATTGTCGCACGACGAAATCGTTGGCTACAACATCGTTCTTCGCGCTTGCCGCGCACCGCTGACCATGATCAGTGAAAACGCTGGCAAAGATGGTGGAATCGTTTGCGAGAAAGTCGCCGAAGCCAAGGGAAATATGGGTTACAACGCTTTGACCGACGTCTATGAAGACATGGTCAAAGCTGGCGTGATCGATCCAACCAAGGTGACTCGCACTGCCCTCGCCAACGCAGCCAGCGTTGCAACTCTGCTTCTCACCAGCGACGCGCTCATCGCCGAAAAGCCGAAGGCCGAAAAAGGTGGAGCTAAGGGCCACGGCGGCGACCACGACATGTACTAACGTGCCCCGTCCTAACTTGCCCGTCCGAGCGTAGCCACGTCGCTCTGACGAACTACAGACAAGAACTGAATACCCGCTGCCCCCAAAGCAGCGGGTATTTTTATTTAAGCCTGACTCGTGACAACCCTCCACTTCCCAGATGGTGCCAGCCACCTATTGACTCCGCCCGATCCGCCGGTACATTTAGAAGTACACAACCGAATAGGAGGACGAACTATGGTCAGACCCAATCGTGAAGAACAGTTCAATGCAAGCGAGATTTGTATAGTTCACACAATCCAAAGATGCGTACGCAAAGCCTTCCTGGCAGGCGTCAATGAGCAAACGGGGGTCGATTTCTCGTTCCGACGCGAGTGGATTCGGCGGCGGATGGAGGCTCTGGCTTCCGTCTTTGGGGTCGATGTCCTGACCTACGCGATTCTTTCCAATCACATGCACCTGATTTTGCGCAACC
>JANRMD010000016.1:0-6359 GCA_033761895.1 Pirellulaceae bacterium
GTCAGCAGTGTCGTGAGCGCTTGGGTACGGTCCGCTTTGGTATGAAAATCTAGACTTCTCAACAATCGTGAAACGTCCTGATCTGCCAAGCTGTAGTCCATTAGGGACTTGGCAACCTCGACTGCCGCTGCCGGAGCACGGCTACGCCAGACAATGTCTAGTTTCGCTGCCGGACTCACTTCTTTGGCCGACTGCATGTACTCGGTCATGCAATCTGACCATCGCAGTTCTGCTCCAATGCCAAGTGCTTCCAGGTACCAACGATCCTTACCGTCATGCTGCTTTGCCAGTTCGGTCCAGAGTTTCGGCATCGCCGTTGACTTATCAAATCGCAGCGCAACGGCCAACTCGCGTCGAACCTGAGGCGAGGCATCGCGCACCACTTTAGATGCATACTTTTCAACAGGTGTCCCCAGTTGTCTCGCCAGTCGGATACCCATCATCCGCACATTGGCATCGCGATCGCTGAGCGCCATTTGCTGAGCTTCATCGCCGTGACCGGAGAGCTTGCCAAGTGCCCACAGCGCGCGTGCTCGTAATCTTGGGTTTTCATGGGTCGCTAGCTTCTTCAATGGCACGACCGCTTTGTCAGCGAACTTCTGGATTGCTTCCCAAGCCATGAAACGCACCGACAGGCAGGGATTCTGCATCGCAGCCACCGCTCCCTCAGGCGTCGAAAAATCGAACTGGGGTACTACATACTTGTTGTTGGGAGGCGCGAGGCGGAACAGTCGCCCGCGTTCCATATCTTGCATGTTGTGCCCACCCACGCCCGGGTCGTACCAGTCAGTGACAAACACACTGCCATCGGGAGCGACGCAAACATCCGCAGGTCGGAACCAACGGTCTTGCTCTCCAACCAGCATGTTGACAATTTCCGCCTTGTAACCCGCTCCGTCATCGGTCGTCGGATAAGCTCGTACAACATTCGGACCTGCATCGCAATGCAACACTTGATTGCGATAAACTTCAGGTAACAAATTCCCTTCATAAACCGTAATGCCCGTGGGCGAACCCGCTCCAGTAATCAACATCGTCGGCACGACACCAGGATCGTTCAGATGCCAGTGCTGCTGTGGAATGTCGGCTTCCATGTTTGTCCGCGGCGCTCGCCAGCCTTCCCCTGTGATTTGATCAACGTAGCCATAGTTTCCAAACTCCATCACGAAGTTGATGCGGGTCGCGCGATTGCCATCGTCATCGTTGTCCGATTGCCACAACGCGCCAAACGAATCTACGGTAACTTCATAATTGTTGCGGAAGTTGTATCCGAGCACCTCAAATTCCGAACCATCCATATTGCATCGGAAAGGCATCCCGTTGGTGTAGGGCTTGCCATTGTCGCGAACTTCATTGCCAGCCTTATCGACGACGACTTTTCCAGCAGCATCATGAACGGTGTGTCCCGTGTTGCCAAAGTTCCAGTAGAGTTTTCCATCCGGCCCAAATAGGAATGAGTGAGCCGAGTGATCGTGCTGCGGATCACCTGTTTTGGTAAAGAACAGTTCTTTGCGATCTGGCTTGTCGTCGCCGTCATCGTCAGTGAAGATCCAGACGTTCGGCGAAGCGGACACGATCACCCGATTGCCCAATACACAGATCCCCATCGCTGAATCGATATCACGACCTTGATAATAGACCTTGGATTTGTCTGCTTTACCGTCTTGGTCAGTATCTTCGAGAATTAGAATGCGGTCCCCTTCAGGGCGTTCACCGTTATGGCGACGATAGTTGACAACTTCGCAAACCCAAATTCGGCCTTTGTGGTCGATATCTAAGTTTGTAAGCGAGAGCAGGTCTGGCTCGGATGCTGTGAGTGTGGCGGCCAAACCTGGGGCCACCGTCAGCCCATCAACGGCTAGTTCTGGGGCGTGAGCATTATCTTGCGAGCCTTCCCCGCCTGCACCGACGGGTGGAGCATCGGCATAAACCAGAAAGCGAATCGAGGTCGCTGCGCCACCTTGCTGCTCGGTGCCACCGTTATCCAGTCCACAGGTTGCTTTGAACTTGGTCGCGCCTGCAGGAACTTCAAAGCCAATCACGGAATTAGCGTGAGTACCAATGCCTTTCTCATAGGCCTTGTCGTTAACTCGCAGCCCTTGTTCAGCCGCATTTTTGTTCTTATTGACGCTACCCCACTGACTTGTGGCCATGGTCCAAGGGAGGTTGGTCATATCGATCTGCTTGTCTTTAGCGATCAAGGTTGGATTGATCCAGTCGGCCCAATCGCAGGTGAATCCATCACCGCCGTCATTGGTAACCAAAAAGATCTTTTTAGCGCCTTGCAAGTCAACTTCGATATCGACTTTGTGACCTGGAGTCTTGGCCGTCACAACGGGACTACTAAAGAGCAACTTACCTTTCTCAGGCTTGGCAGCGGCCTTGCTCTTGTCATCTGCGCCAGTGCTAATCAGCTTGAATTCTGCTTTAGTTTTCTCAGCATCGAACTTCTCTGGAACCGGCTCATCCTGTCCGTTTTTCAGTCCGTCAAAGGCGGGACGCAAAACGGGCAACCCGCCAGCCGGAATTTCGGCTTTCGCGGTCCAGCAAATTGCATTGCAGACTAGTTTGAGAATCTCCTCGCGTCCCCAGTTCCAATGATAGTGGCCACCCGTGAAACCAAACGAACGACCACCGTCAGCGCGTTCGTAAACCCAAGCCATATGCTGCGGTAAACGTTCCGCGACCTCTTTGCGAACGGCTGGATTGCCGCTGTGAGGACCATCGGGGCGATTCATCGTCGACTCAGGTGGAACCGCGCTCAGCAGAGGAGTGACCCCCTTCATGTCGGGCTGAAATCGCATGTGGAAGTACCACTCGTCGTTGGCCACAAATGGCTTCACGCCGCGCGTCGCAGGATGCTCCGGTAGGCTTGTATAGTTCGCATCCCAATGTGGATTGACTGACCAATCGGTTTCAAAGTAGCCACCGAGCCACTTTAGAAACTCGGGGCCGCCTTTATCCTTGGGCACCTCAACGGCATAGTGCAAGCAGGCGAAACCGGCTCCTCGAGCCATGTGTTTTCCAAGAACATCGAGATGGCCCAGCGCCGGATGACCTCCACCGCCGTCGGCATACATCACAATGGCATCCGCACCCTCGAGAACCTTGTCATTTTCCGGCCAACCGCCTGGGTAAACCTCGCATTTGATTCCAGGAGCCGACTTTTGGATAGCGTCCGCGATGATTCGCGAACCTGCCAGATGCTCATGCGAGCCGTAACCGTGACTGGGCCGACCTGCAAGGAATACAATACGCCGATCCTGGCCTATTGAAGTCACCGAAAGGCTGACCAAGCAAGTCAACGAGCATAGTAGTTGCAGCATTGATTTCATGCTGAGAGATCCTTGAGAGGTTGAGAGGTAAAAACGGGGCGGGTGCAGGAGCCCTATTCTAACCACTGCGAAAGGGAAAATCACCCGCCAGAATTGTGCTCAGCGTGATGGGGAATACCCTCGGCATGCCAAGCTGGTTATTATCGTTCCATTCAGTATCGAATTTCAGCTTGGATGTAAAGCCGCTGCCGTACGCGAAACCAAGGCCCTGCACATCCGGTTTCCCACGAAACCAGTTACTGCAATCGCGAAAGTGCTACAGGGCTTGCTAAAAAAGGGGCTTGCTAAAAAAGGGGCCTGCTGAATAAGGCCAGTAGATCTGGCCCTGCAAAAACAGGCCTGCCGGTATGGCCTGCCTGAACGGGATCTGCCTGAACCAAACCAGGATAAGCATCCGAACTAACGCTTTGCAGCGAATGCCTACAAAATCGAGTGAGTCTAAACGGTATGGGGTCAAAACCTGAGTCGCCAGCAAAGTCAAAGTTGGCGCAGGGAGCCGAATCAGAACAGTCCGAGCCAACTTTCGACTGGCACCGAGTGCGCCAAGCGACAGGCACTGTGTACGGCGATATCGGTACGTCCGTACTGTACTGCATCATGGAAATCACCCGTGAAGCAGTTCTGCTCAAGCACCATCATTCAGATGAGATTGTTGATCAGCTGAAGAAGACTGGCGGGTTCTTCCTTTCTCGCTCCGAGCATCTCGGCAGTCTCAGTCTGGTTATCTGGGCGCTGATCTTTCTGACCGTCAAGTACGACTTGATGATCATGCGAGCCGATCATCGTGGCGAAGGGGGTGACTTCGCATTGTGGAGTCTCATCAAGGGTTACACCGGCAAAGTGATCGGCATCGGCGCGCTCAGCTTTCTCGTGGTTTGCGCAGCTGCGCTTTTGGCCGCCGATGGCATCATTACTCCACCGATCAGTATGCTGGGCGCATTCGAACCGCTCGGACCGCAGATGTCTGTCATCGCCACGCTGATCTGCTTGATACTCCTGTTTAAAGTGCAGTGGCGCGGTACCAGTAAAGTGGGCGGCTTTTTTGGATGGTTCATGATCTTGATCTGGTTTCCATGGATCGCCCTCAAGGGTTTGCCATGGATCATCGCTAGCCCCGATGTCTTCTGGGCCGTCAACCCACTGTATGCGATTCAGTTCCTACTCGGCTTTCCCTTTATTGGTTCCATGGTTGTCCTTGGCGTTGTCGTCCTGGCCATTACCGGTGGCGAAGCCAAGTATGCTGACATGGGGCACTTTTCAAAGTCGAGTGAGACTCCAGCCCCCGAAGGCGAAAGCATCACCCAGCGAGATTCTGGCCGAATTCCAGTCACGCAGTCTTGGTTTCTCATCGTTCTGCCAAGTTTGCTGACCTGCTATGCAGGACAAGTGGGTTACATGCTGAAGAACGGCGTACCTCAACGTGCAAACACGTTTTATGCAATCACACCGCTGACTGGCAACGATGGACTGGATTCTGTTATCAAGATTTTTGACATTAGCGTTTCCGCGATCGCCGCTATCATCGCGTCGCAAGCTTTGATTACGGGTATGTTCTCGATCATCAAGCAAGCTACGGTACTCGGATTTATGCCACGCTTCCGCGTATTCCACACCAGCGAGCACGGCGAAGGCCAAGTCTATATCCCGGCCGTCAATTGGTGCCTCTTCCTGGGCTGCGTTGTGGTGACGCTGTACTTCCAAACTTCGACGAACTTAGCGGCCGCTTACGGAGTGGCAGTAACCGCAACGATGGGCATCACCACAATATTGTTTGCGCATGTCGCCTTTTTGCGTTGGCAGTGGAAACTGGTGCATGTCATCGCTGTCTGCACGCCGATTCTAGTCGTCGACTTGCTGTTCTTCGGCAGCAATCTATTGAAACTTTTCAGCGGTGGTTACTTCCCGTTGCTGATCGCGGGCACACTCGTGGGAATCATGTTGATCTGGCAATGGGGCCGCCAAGCTCTCGCCAAAGCCTTCTTCGAGTTTGGTGTGCGAGAAGGCAAGAAGATCGAGTGGTTGATCGCCCTCCGCGACATGCTCGATGATCTTGAGATTACGATCCAAGAGAATCTGCCCGCAGCGCGCTCTTTGATACAAGGCAAACGTCGCTTAGTTGAAAGCGATCGCGCGGCAGTGTTTCTCTGTTCGCGTCCGATACTGTCAACGGATGATTATGTCCCAGTTGCCCTGCGTATCTTTTTGAAGAAGTACGGAGTGCTCCCCTCCCACGTCGTGCTCATGCACGTTGACCAAGCCTCCGTTGCCAAAATCAGTTCGCGTCAACGTTACAAAGTCCAGCGTCTTGGGAACGATATCGACTCAGTGATGGTCAAGTACGGCTACATGGAGCAACCGGATATCCGCAGAGCCTTGAAGGAATTGCAGGAGCGAAAGATGATCCACATCGCCGCCGAACGCTGGATTATCGAAGTCGGTGAAGAAGACATCATCGCCGACCCAAGCCTCACTGGTCTGCAAAGACTGCGCGTCAACATGTTCAGTTGGATCCTGCGACTGTCGACGCCAGCCCACAAGTATTTCGGGCTGATCTATGACGCTGCGCTTTCTAAAGAGGTTATCCCCGTCGTCTTCAAACCCAACGGCGCGAGAGTCTCACTGCCAGAGTTAGAACTCGTTGAACAGAAAACGATTTCCTAGAAAATTCTCTTTTCGTGCTCGCACTCATGCACGAAGCTTACGGCCAAACGTTGTTGCAGGTTCGATGTCGGACGGGCTATACTGCATGAAGTCCATTACCGTTCTGCCATCAAAAGAGATCCGAATGCAACCCTTTTATTTGCTGCTGGTGACGGTAATGCAAATTGTCTTTGCTCAAGAATGCGAAACAAATCTATGTCGACCTGACGCAACCGTACGCCGAGGTCGAGCTTGAGCTAAAAAACAGCTACCCAAATGTGACATTTCTATCGCTACACATGTTCCTGAACCAAAGAGATGAAGACTGCCCAACAAATTGGCGGTCAACACTCAAACCCTATCCGCCCGAGATCCCTGATGTGA
>JANRMD010000017.1:0-46857 GCA_033761895.1 Pirellulaceae bacterium
GGCGACGGCAAGATCTTTGTTTCCGACATTAGCTCAGCCATTCGTATCCGAACTGGCGAAACAGATGTAACGGCACTGTAGCCCACGCGCACATTGCTCCCTATATTTTTTTGACCGTGGCTTGTCCGATTGGACTTGCCACGGTTTTTTATTGAGCTCCACCACGTTTTTTGGGCGAACTGAACCTACCTGACAGCGGACATCCCGCTCCTTAGACCTACTTCCGTGTTCGATTAGAATGGGTTAGCCAAACTGCGGGAAAAACAAACCCGCTGGCAAAAATTCGCACGGAAGGTGACAATAAACAGCTGAAGGATTCACCCACGCTTTTTTTGCACGACTATTGCCAATTCCCATGAACGAACAAAACGGCTCTGCATCGGTTCCAAACGATTACGCTGGTCAACCCTTTCGGGTCGAATACGCTTCGCGTGTTCACCGCTTGCCCCCTTATCTCTTCGGGCGAATCAACAATACGCTCTATCAGAAACGCCGTGCGGGAAATGACGTGATCGATTTGGGGATGGGCAATCCTTCCGACCCACCCGAGCGAATCATCATGGAGAAGCTGTGCGAAGCGGCCTACGACGAACGCAATCACGGCTACAGCAAATCGAATGGATTGCTCAACTTGCGCCGTGAGTTGACTAGCAAGTATTTTCGCAAGTACGGCGTGCGGCTCGACCCAGAAACGGAAGCCATTGTCTGCTTGGGAAGCAAAGAGGGCTTCAGCCACATGTGCCTCTCGTTGATGGGCCCCGGCGATACCGCCATGATTCCCGCGCCCTATTTTCCGGTTCACATGTATGGTGTGATTTTGGCTGCCGGCAACGTGGTTGCTCTTGAAGTGGCCGATAGTGAAAAATTCCTAGCCAACATCGCTTACACCTGTCAGCACTTTTATCCCAAGCCGAAGTTGCTGATCATCAACTACCCCCATAACCCATCAACCGTGACCGTTGAACAAGGCTTCTTTGACGAAGTTGTAAAACTGTCCAAGCGCTATGGCTTTATGGTCATCAGCGATTTCGCCTATTCAGACGTGGCCTTCGATGGCTATCAACCACCTAGCTTCTTGGCTAGTGCTGGAGCGAAAGAGGTCGGCGTCGAGTTCACGACGATGAGCAAAGGCTACAACATGGCCGGCTGGCGAGTTGGCTTCTGCGCCGGTAACGCGGACATGATCCGTGGCTTAGCGACTATCAAAGGTTACTATGATTACGGCATGTTCCAAGCGATTCAGATCGCCGCTATCGTTGCCTTGCGCGATACCGAAGCGGCAGTAGAAAACCAGTCGCTGATCTACCAAGGCCGACGCGATGTGTTGGTCGAAGGTCTGCATCGAATCGGCTGGGAAGCGTCAACTCCCAAAGCAGGCATGTTCGTGTGGGGCAAAGTTCCCGAGAAGTGGCAAAAGCGGATGAACACACTCGACTTCGCCATGATGCTGCTCGAACATGGCGACGTGGCCGTGAGTCCTGGTACCGGTTTTGGACCAGCGGGAGAAGGTTACCTGCGTATGGCTCTCGTTGAAAACGAAAACCGTTTGCGACAAGCCGTGCGTCAAATCGCGCGCTGCCTCGACAAGATGGAGCAGCAGTACACACCGACGTCCAGTGGAACAGCGGTCGGCTAATTCGATATTCAGTTCGACAATTCAGTGCACAAAAAGCTGAAGTTGACTGAACAAATGCAGTGACCGGTCTTCGAACGCGTACGACAGAATAATCTCAACCAGCCGCGATTGCCCCAAGTCCTTGGCGGACTGCATAAGCTGTGTGATCGATTGTCGAGCCGGCAGGTGGCTGGCTTGTACATATCGATACAGTCGCGGACGCCATTGCTTTGCGTACTCGAGCTCTAAGAAACGCCTCGTTTTTTCGTCTGCACGTTTGTTGAGATAGAGCGGACAGACGACCGCGAAGTGCAGCAAAACTACCAGCAGTGTCCAAATAAAGAACAGCATCCACCAGTACTGCCATCCAAACAGCAAAATCAGCGGCCCAAGCCAGAGCAGCAAAAAGGGTACGCCGAAATGCCTCAAGCGCATCCAGTTCAGGCGGCTCGCGACATCTTGAATCGACTTCTGAAAATCGGCGACCACCGCGTCCGCTTGGCGTTCAACTTTATCGTTGCCTGCGGTTCCAAAATCCAAGCCAGTATCCACCGCAACCGACTGAGCAATGATCGAGCACAGGAACAAAACGCGGTTGCCACTTTCATCGCCAGAGACCGCGAACGTCTGCATGACCCCATTCCCATTGCGTGCCATCTCGTCGCAGATCCCAGCAATTTCACCCATGCCCTGCAAAGAAGTGTCGCAGCAATAGGCTTTGATCATGCGATCGATGGAGGAGCCCAACGGTTTCGTCAGTAGCTTGTTTCGGTCCTCATGATAGTAGTTGCGAAGCAGGTTCACCAATTCAACTTCTTCATCGAGCGATGCATCGATTTCGCTGCCGTGCTGCTCAATGTACTTCAGACGCACATCAATCCACTCAGCAGGTGCTTTCCAAATTGCCTTCCGCAACAAGTGTGTGTAGAACGCGAGTCTTGGGCGCAGATTGCGGCTCTTCAAGTTGCCTTCACAACCGTCGAGAGCTTTTGAGAACGTCCCAAAGGGCAGTTCATCCAACAGTCGCCCCCAAAGTCGCTCGGTGACTCGATAAAAGTCGGTGCCTTCGATGAGCTTTGAAAGTGTCAACAATGTCGAACAAGCGATAGTCGACTCCGCAAACGCCGAGAGATACTCTGTCAACAACCGTAACAAACCGGGGTCGCGCGGATGCTCCTTGACGCCAGTCAGCAACCATTTCACATACATGTTCTCGGAATTGCTGTCGACCAAATCGGAGAGCGTTGCCAGGATGTAAAAATCCTGCGGCGACCTGTTCGAACTTTTGGCCAGTCGCCTGTAGGTCGCCAACGGATCCGCAATTGCGGCATCGAAGTCGTTGACCACTTCGGCAGCGACAAACTGTTGGCTTGTACGGGCCGCTTGGGACGCGCTTCGATCCGTCGTGATGTTCCAAGCGGAGGACAATTGCGTCATGAGCGCTTGCTGAACACCGTAGCGATTCTGGCTTTCGAGAACTTCGTACGCTTCTCGGATCTTCTGGAATTCTGCCGGATGCGACTCGGGTTTGAATTGCTTGATCAGTTTGCCGTAAGCTCGCTTCAGATCCTTACGATCAAAGCCAGCCGACAATCCAAAGAACTCCAGCGGGCTGTTGGGCAAAAGGCTCCAGTTGGGTAAGTGCCGATTCATCGCTTTATTGCCCCGCCATCGATATGAGCTTGATGAGGCCACGGATGATGACGAAGATCACCAACCATAATGGCCACCCCATCCCGGACCAATCGAAAGCGACAGATCCGCCGCCGCCCCCAAACTCGGACTCGAGCTTCTGGATCTTGAAGCCCTTCAAGGTTTGAAACCAGTCAGCTTCGAGGGCATACAGCACGGGGAACTCGGATTCAATTTTCTTTACCGCAGTCTGCAACTTCTTCAGGTGATTCTTATCGGTGACTCGACTCAAGAAGCGCTCTCGCACCATGCCTGCATCCACTGGAGGCAATACGACGGCTGTCTTGAAGGCTTCAAAGAGCTTGCTGTCCATCCAACTCTCCTGCATCAACCGAGGGAACTCGCCTCGGCAGGCCGCCGCGGTGCGCAAGCGGTTGACGACGGGTGCTAACTCAGGCAACTTGCGGATATCAAGACTCTCCAATTGGCGCTTTAAATCGGGTAGCGGGAGCTTCCAAAACTCTCTCTGCAGAATTGCAATCTGCCCCTTCGCCGCTTGACGGAGCACGCCCGCATTGGCCAACTCCTCTTTTGAGTGGTTGCCATCAAGTCGAGTTTTTTTTTCAACGCGCGAGCTCGAAGATCGATCACGTCAGCCGCACGCCAGACGGGATTTAACTGGAAAGCATACTTTAGGTAGCGTTGGTGGGATTCAGGTGTTGTCGTCAATTCGATGCTCGTCGTATTCAATACCTAAACTGGAGAGGGTCATCAGCAGAGCTTGTCGCGCGGCATCGAATTCAGCTCGATCGCTTCGGTTCAGAGCCGCTTCGTAAAGATCAAGGGCATAATCGAGCTGCTGGCGTTGAGTGGGGTGGAGTTCGCCGATCATGCGTTCGCAAAAGCGGGCCAACCGCTGATTGTTGAGGTCTTCGCGCGGGTAAAACTTCAATTCTTGCATACGATTCAGTGCCGCTTGCATCTGCGCTGGGCTGAGCCCTTTCACATGGTTGGTCAACACCGTACGGAATTTATTCCCGCCTGGCATGTAAGCTTCCACTTCCAATATGCCATTTAGATCGTAAGTGAAGCGAATGTGAATCGGTGTTCCCGCAGGACTTGGCGGCAAGTTCTCGACCCGCAACTTGCCTAGCTCGACGTTGTCCGCAACCTTGCGAGCATCCCCTTGAAAGACTCGAACTTCAACCTCGCGTTGGTTAGGTGCGACAGTACTGAAGATTTCTTCGCGCGAGATTGGAATGGTGCTGTTACGATGCAAGATCGGCTGGAAATAACCGTCCTGCATCTGTCCGCCGAGATCTTTAACGATTTCTACGCCCAACGTGAATGGACAAACATCGGTCATGACAATGTCATCGACCGCGGCGTCTTGTTCAATCAACGCCGCTTGAATGGCGGCGCCTAATGCAACCACTTCATCGGGGTTGAACTCGATTTTGGGTTGGCGATCAAAGTAATGGCTTACGAGGTCGATGATCATATTCATGCGAGTGGCGCCGCCCACCATGATCACTTCGTCAATCTCTCGCGCGGTCATATCCGCGTCGCGCAGCGCGCGGTCGATCGGAACAACAATGCGCTGCATCAGGTTCTTGCAGAGTTTTGCAAAAGTCGGCCGATCCAGTTTGAATTCGAGAGGCGTCGCGGAATACTCGCCCGAAGGCTCTGGCAACCTTATCCGCACCAACTCTTCTGTAGCCAACCGCCGCTTGGCGGTTTCACACTCCCGTCGCAATCTCGCGACTCTAAGCGGCTGCTTCAGCTCAGCGACTTCGAATTGTAGCTTTTGACTTGCAAGGACTGCGGAAACCATGCGATCGGTAAAGTCTTCACCGCCCAACTGGCTTTCACCTGCCGTCGAACGGATTTCAAGAGTCCCTTCAAAAACCTCCATGACAGTCACGTCGAACGTCCCGCCACCCAAATCGATAATGCAAAGGTTCTTCTCCGCTTGCCGTGAATGAAATCCATAGACCAAGGCCGCCGCAGTTGGTTCGTTGACAATCCGACGCACATTCAATCCCGCAAGCTGTCCTGCCAACTTCGTGGCTTGACGCTGATGATCATTGAAATAAGCCGGGACCGTCACGACCGCATTAACCACTTTCTGCTTTAGAAAACTCTCCGCGTCCGACACCAATGACTTGAGTACTAAGCTACTCAACTCCTGCGCGCTGTACTTGCGATCGCCTAACCGCAACATGCGATCGGAGCCCATGAATCTCTTAAAGCACCACGCAGCTCGCTCAGGATGCGCGACTCGCAATTCACGGGCCGCAGCGCCGACCACGATCTCACCTGACTCAAGAACTCCAACAACGGATGGGGTTAGGAAATCGCCATGCGAGTTTGGTATCAGTTTCGGCTGACCATCGATAAACACTGCACACAAGGAATTCGTTGTGCCTAGATCAATACCAACAGTAAGTGACATGGGTAGAAACTAATTAAGTACGGACTGAAGTTACTATAATTTTGTTGACCTACTATCCTAGCTGTAAATCAACAGAAAATGTTGCGGAGTTGTTCTTGGTTCTGAAGTATCTGTCGACGCCCCAGTTCGCTGGTCCGGTTTTCTGGAGCGCGGACGTCCTCGTCCGCTGAACCCGCCGCTTATGCAAACACAACCCGTTTCAGATTCGTTGATCAATGAGTAGCGGAAGCCGTCAAAGGTCGCGTAAGCTACCACAGCACTCTTGAAATGCTTGACGGCCTCCGCTACTTCATTGAATCCATGGCATCTTGTTTCGTCCTTCCAGGCTTGAGTGCTCTGTCCGCATTAGATTTTGGGGTTTGGTCGTAGCCTCCGCTGCCAAGCGGTGGTTAGGCAAACGCATGGTGTCCACCGTTTGGAAACGGTGGCTACACCGGGACATGCCAACCACAGTGAACCCCAAAATCTACATTGGATTGAGCACTAGTCGCACGCAAGACCAACGATACGGCATGGGCGGTTCGTGGGGTGGTTTTGGTCAAATGCAGCGTTCGGGAGAGACTGGTCGCAAGTCGCATCCGGCAGATTGCGACCCACTCAAGAATGCGCCGGCGTCAGGCAAACGACCGATAAAGTCGTTTTCGTTACCATTGGGGCGAATCTGCTGCTAAAATAGCGCCCGAACGACTAGTGGAGCGTCAGACTCAAGTATTAGGATTAGCCGCAGTGCGCTAGCACCGGTTCCCGCAGCGAAGCCGGACGTTTCGCAACCGGAAGATTTAAGGTTGACGTTCCACTAGTGCCGCAACACGAGTTCACGTTCGCAAGTACAGTGAATTCTGTTTGTGAATTCTGTTTGTTCCGCCAAGCCCCCCACCTCAGACCTGCCGCAAAAAGATGAAGTCAAACCAATTGGCAACGCTCTTCGTTTGCATTAGCCGCCTTGCTCTGGGTATTACATTTGGCTGCTTTGCATGGGGCTTCGTATGGGGCGGACCACTGATCGCTGACGACAATCTCGAGGCAACGGGCCAACCTGCAACGGCACAACTCTCTTACGAGTCCAACATCCGTCCGCTGCTGCAAGCAAAGTGCTTTCACTGCCACGGCGAACAAACTCGCAAAGCCGATCTAAATCTTTCGAACTCGGTCAGTCTATTGCAAGGTGGCGAGTCGGGACCGGCGCTCGTGCCCAACGATGCGAGCCAGAGCCTCTTGTTTGAGAAGATTCACTCTGGAGAAATGCCGCCAGATGAGAAAGATCGATTGAGCGACGCCGAAATTAAACTCATCGAACGCTGGATTGCGCAAGGTGCTGTGTTTGATGCCGGCGGTGGGAGAGAATCCAAGGCTACGGCTCGCAGCCAGCATGACGTTGTGCCGATTATGTTGCGACGCTGTGCGGCCTGCCATGGTCGCCATCAACAACTGGCAGGTCTCGATCTCAGAAGCAAATCGAAGATGCTGGTGGGCGGCAAGTCTGGTCCAGCCATCGTCCCTGGAAAACCCGAAGAGAGCCTGCTGCTGAAGAAAATACATGCGGGTGAAATGCCGCCGCTTGAACGTTTGGTTGAAGTTAGCGTTAAACCCATCGAGCCTGCTGAAGTCGAGACACTTGTGCAGTGGATCGCCGCAGGTGCACCTGAGATAGTGGTCGCACCCGACGTGGCCACAACCGATGGAGATCGGTTGGTCAGCGACGAAGATCGAGATTTCTGGGCCTTTCGTTCGCCTCAACCGGTTAGTGTTCCAACCGTGCAGGCCCACCCACGTGTTCGCAATGAAATCGATGCTTTCATCCTACATAAACTCGAAGCGACTGGTCTTTCACTGAACGAGGAAGCCGATCGACTGACCTTGATTCGACGTGCAACCTTTGATCTGACAGGCTTACCACCGGAGCCAGCTGAGGTCGAGATGTTTCTAGCCGACCAAGATCCACTCGCCTACGAAGCGTTGCTTGAACGCCTTCTCAATTCGCGGCGTTATGGAGAACGCTGGGGACGTTACTGGCTGGATCTGGCGGGCTACGCGGATTCCGAAGGCAAACGCGAACAAGACTTACCGCGCCCCTACGCGTGGAGGTATCGCGACTACGTGATTCGAGCCTTCAACGCTGACAAACCGTTCGATCGATTTCTCGTCGAGCAGATAGCTGGCGACGAATTGGTTGACTACGAAGCAGCAACTGAGATTACGCCTGAGATCTATGACAATCTTGTCGCAACCGGTTTTTTGAGGATGACGCCCGACGCATCCTGGGCCAACATCACGGGGTATGTACCAGATCGCATCGATGTAATTGCTGATGAGATCGATGTATTAGGGTCGGCAGTCTTGGGATTGACGCTGAAGTGTGCTCGCTGTCACACGCACAAATTCGATCCTATCCCGCATCGCGACTATTACCGATTGGTCGATATCTTCAAAGGGGCTTACGATGAGTACGCGTGGCTGAAGCCGGACATCCATCCAGGCATTGGACCAGTCAGTGAAGATGTTGTTCCGGGCCGACTGCTGCGCTACGTGACAACTGGCGAGCGACAAGAATGGGAACGCAGCCAAGCTAAACTGAGCGAAGAGATTGCAGCCGCCAAAGCAAAGTCGGAGCCCGAAGATCGGATCCGCGCTCTGGAGGCCAAACGTCAGCCGGAACCAAAGATCCAAGCCCTGTGGGATCGCGGAGATCCGTCACCTACGTATATCTATCGGCGAGGCGATTGGTTGAACCTCGGAACTCTGGTTGGCCCGGGCGTGCCTTCGGTATTGACCGATGGTCGAACGCCATTTGTCGTCACCCCTCCGTGGCCCGGTGCAAAACAGACTGGCCGTCGACTGGCATTTGCAAAGTGGCTGACGCGCTCCGACCACCCACTAACCGCACGCGTCCAAGTCAATCATCTTTGGAAGCACCACTTTGGCAGTGGAATTGTCAAGACTCTTGGCAACTTTGGAAAAGCGGGGCTACCTCCCACGCATCCCGAACTGCTCGATTGGCTTGCTCGCGAATTCATCGATCGAGGTTGGAGCGTGAAAGAGATGCATCGCCTGATGATGACCAGTTCCACTTATCGACAAAGCTCGGCGATCCAACATGACGTGGCAAGGCTTGACCCACAGAACGCGCTCTATTCAAGAATGCCGCTAGTACGACTCGATGCAGAAGCGCTCTACGATTCGCTACTGCTGGTGGCTGGTCGACTGAATGAAAAACCGTTTGGTCCCGCAGATGCGGTACAGTCTCGCGCAGATGGACTCGTGACTCCAACTGGAACAGAGGGTGGTTGGCGGCGGCTGATTTATGTACAGCAGTTGCGAAAGCGGTTGGCGACGCATCTCGAGAGCTTTGATTTTCCGCAGATGAATCCCAACTGTATTGAACGTCGCGATTCCATGGTCGCTCCGCAGGCTCTGCATCTTATGAACAACGGGATGGTCCTTGAGCTTTCCGATCAGTTTGCGGCGAGAGTTATTCGCGAGGTGGGCGCGGATCCTGTCAAACAAATTAGCCGCGTTTACATGATTGCGTTAAGCCGCTTGCCGAACGCAGAAGAAGAGCAAATTGGACTGGAGACTCTGCAGCAATTGGAATCAGCTTGGGCAAAGCAGTTGACCGCCAATGGGCAGACGGATCCAGCTACGATCAATGCGAAAACACTGGCTGCTTATTGCCATGCGATCATCAATTCAGCCGCGTTTCTTTTTGTGGATTGAGCACTACCGCATGTCGCAACAACACATGAATCGCCGCAGTCTGTTCCAAAGTGTATCTGGGGGATTGTGCGCCGCCGCTTTAACGCAATTGATGGGGCAAGACGCTGGTGCGGCTGAGCAGTCACGTCCCTCCAATCTTGAACCGCGGCCACCACACTTCGAACCGAAAGCCAAATCGGTCATCCATTTGTTCATGAATGGTGGCCCAAGCCAAATGGATCTGTTTGATCCCAAGCCAGAACTCGATGCTCACCACGGCGAAAAGTACTTTAGCAAGATTGCCGGTGAAGTCGAAAACCCGCAGGCGGCTGGCGCTTTGATGCGCAGTCAGTACAAATTTGCGCAGCACGGACAATGCGGCATGTGGATGTCGGATGCTTTGCCAAACCTATCCAAGCAAGTCGACGATATCGCCATGATTCGTTCGATGCACACCACCAGCATCACGCATGAACCAGCCATCTACATTGCCCAGTCGGGTAAGCTGAGCCCTGGTAGGCCAACGGTCGGTTCCTGGGCCGTGTACGGACTTGGATCGGAATGCCGCGATCTTCCTGCGTACATTGTTTTGGACGATCCACTTGGTCTGCCAGTCAATGGTGTTGAAAACTGGGACGCTGGCTTTCTTTCCCCGATGTTTCAAGGAACACGGTTTCGTTCCAGCGGAGCTCCGGTACTGAACCTTAAGGCCGATGTGGAACGTCCCGAGCAAGTGCTGAAGGACCAGCGGAAATTGATCGCGCGACTTGACGCTTTGCATCAGTCCAATCGGCCAGGACAGTCGATTCTCGCCGCTCGCATCGCCAGTTATGAATTGGCGGCGAGGATGCAGATTTCTGCCAGCGATGCACTGGATCTGTCGCAAGAAACACAAAGCACGCTCGACATGTACGGTATCGGTCGCGAGCCCACAGATTCTTATGGTCGCAGGTGCCTGATGGCACGGCGTTTGGTTGAGCGCGGCGTTCGGTTCGTGCAATTGTTTGTCAATGGAAACCTCTGGGATCACCACACCGGTTTGCTCAGCGGCTTGAAGACTTGCTGCGAACGGACAGATCTTCCGATTGCAGGTCTACTGCGTGATTTGAAACAGCGTGGGTTGTTCGACACTACGCTGGTCGCTTGGGGCAGCGAGTTTGGTCGACTACCGATCGCTCAGCTGCCTGCCGATAAAGACGATCGCAACGCGGGCCGTGACCATAACAAGAACGCATTCAGCGTTTGGTTTGCAGGAGCCGGTATTCAAGGCGGGAAAACACATGGCGCGACCGATGAACTCGGTTTGAATGCCGTCGAAGATCGAGTTAGCGTCCCTGACTGGCACGCGACAATGTTACACTTGCTGGGCCTCGACCATAACCAACTGTTTGTACTCGACAACGGTCTAAAAGAAAAACTGACCGGAGTCGTTGAAGCTCGAGTTGTCAAGGAGATTTTGAAATGAAGTTGAGCATCGCACTACCATCTGCAACTCGATCTTCAGCAACTCGCCGGCGAGTGTTGATCGCAATCGCATGCCTGTGTTCGGCAAACGTAGTTGGGTTAGCTGCTGAACCACTTCCTGAACCCGCTGCTGAACCAATCGAACCCGCCCTAGTTGCGGACAATTCGATCGTTGCGGAAGGAAGCAAGCTCGAGCTGATTTACACTCGCCAAGCTAAACTCAACAGCGGTTTGACCGAAGGCCCTGCGGTTGCCGCAGATGGCAGTATCTATTTTACCGATATGCCCTTTGGCACGGATAACGGAATGATCCTGCGCTATGATCCGAAGACAAACCAGACCACTGTCTTTACGGATAACTCAGGCAAGTCCAACGGGCTCGCATTCCTGCGCGATGGAACCGCCGTGTCCTGCGATGGAGCCGATGGTGGCGGTCGGCGTCTGGTGCGTTGGAACCTGAAGACGAAAGAGGGCACGACCCTTGTAGATCGCTTTCAAGGCAAACGCTTCAACTCACCCAACGATTTAGTGGTCGATCTGAAAGGCCGCATCTACTTTACGGACCCTCGCTATGGTGGTTCCGAACCGCGTGAACTCGAACGCGAAGCGGTCTATCGGCTTGACACCGATGGCAAGGTCATAGAGATTACTCGCGACGTTGAGAAACCGAATGGTATTGTGCTGAGTCCCGATCAGCGGACGCTCTACGTCGGCGACCACAACAATGGCGGCAATCGATTGAAGCCAACCGATCCTGAACCCAAGCGCGGCGCGATGAAGATCTACGCGTTTCCCTTGGACGCGGACGGACTGGTGAATGGCCCACGCAAAACTCTCGTCGACTTTGGAACAGAAAATGGCTGCGATGGCATGACGGTTGATTCACTTGGAAATCTCTACGCCTCGAGCCGCAGTTTGGCGCGACCGGGCATTAAAGTAGTTGATCCCGACGGTAAGGAATTGGTGTTTGTTGAAACGGGCCCCAGGAATCAAACCGGGTTATTTGATGACTGGCAAGGAATTCCAAGCAACGTGGAGTTCGGGATCGGTGACGATGCGAACTCGCTTTACATTACGATCGACAAATCACTGTATCGCCTCAAAGTTAAGACTCGCGGATTTCATCCTCACCTGGATTCAAAATGACAAAGTCCACCGTACAAGCTGGCGAAGCGATAGCAGTGACAAGTGGCACTAACTCTGGTTCAGCAACTAACCCTCAAGCCGCAACGCGGCTGTCCGATTTGACATCCCACCAGTGGAAATCTGGCATCGCAGCGTGGCTTGGATGGTTGTTCGATGGACTGGACATGCATCTGTATGTCTTGGTTGCGACCCCATTCGTGGCTGAGTTGCTGGGCGGGATAAACCCGAAGGATCCGAGTGTTGGTTACTACAGTTCTTGGATTCAAGCATCCTTTTTGATCGGATGGGCGCTCGGTGGAGCCTTCTTCGGTCGAATCGCCGATCGCATGGGACGCAGTCGCGCTCTGATGCTGACGATCCTCACCTATGCACTGTTCACTGGATTGTCGTATTTCGCCCAAACATGGTGGCAGTTGTTGATCTTCCGCTTCTTAGCGGCTTTGGGAATTGGTGGCGAATGGGCCGTTGGGGCTGCCTTGCTGTCGGAGACCTGGCCCTCGCGCTGGCGGCCTTGGATGGCGGCGGTACTGCAAACGGGCGTTAACCTTGGCATCATGTTGGCCGGGCTGGCTATCTTCATGCTGGCCGATTTTCCTCCGCGCTACGTGTTCCTTGTGGGCATTATCCCTGCATTGTTAGTACTGTGGATTCGTCATGCGGTACCTGAACCAGAGACATGGCACGCGGCAAGACGTGATGCATCGCAAGCGGAACCTAAATTCACGGACCTGTTTCGCGGCCCCATTCGTCGCCTTACCTGCCTGATCACCATCGTCTGCGGTTTGTCGCTGACCGCGCACTGGGCGTTCATGTTCTGGTACTTGCAGCACATTCGTAATCTGCCGGAACTGGCGGATTGGAGCGATGGTGAACGGAGTCAGCTTGTTGGACGTTTCATCTGGCTTGTCATGTTGACATCCATCGCAGGGAATTTCCTGGCGGCAGCCCTTGCACGCTGGTTGAAGTATCGAGTCGCCGTCTCTGGACTGTGCGTGGCTTACTTTATCTCGATGTTTGCGACCTACAGTGTCGCTCGCGACCATCAAAGTCTATGGTACGGCCTTTTCGCGATTGGTCTGTGCCAAGGAGTTTTTGCGTTGTTCACGATGTATCTGCCACCTCTATTCCCAACTTTGCTACGCACAACCGGAGCAGGTTTCAGTTACAACATTGGACGCATCGCAGCGGGCTTCGGTACCGTCTTTTTCGGATTGTTTTCGAAAGTCGGCGATTATCGTTTAGCGCTGTTCTACGCTGGCTTCCTTTTCTTGCCAGCAGCAGTGTTTGCATGGATGTTGCCCGAACCGCCCGATGAAGCTGGCGATCCTCCTACCGACTTAACGCTGACTGATTGAAAGTAAACTTTCGCATGGCTGAACAAGTAAAACCCTCGGCAGCAGTGACCGAGCAACCGGACTGGTCATTCACGGCCAACGACCACTGGGCTCAAGTTCCCGCTGGTTGGACGTGGCAAGAAGTCACCGCTGTCGCCATCGACTCGCACGACCGCGCGTTTGTTTTCAATCGTGGCGAACATCCTGTCATGGTGTTCGAGCGCGATGGATCCTTTGTCACGTCATGGGGCGAAGGTGTATTCACCAGTCCACATGGGATTACGATCGGGCCAGATGACTTCGTGTATTGTACGGATCATTTCGACCATACCGTTCGCAAGTTCACACCCGACGGACAACTGCTGATGACGCTTGGCACAAGTGGCAAGCCGTCGGATACAGGGGCAACAAGCATCGATTTCCGCACAATCCAACATGCGGGCCCGCCTTTCTATTTTCCAACAAATGCTGCGATCGGATTGAATGGCGAGATCTTTGTGACCGATGGATATGGCAACGCACGTGTTCACAAATTCACACCTGACGGTCAATTGCTTTTGTCTTGGGGATCTCCCGGCGGCGAAGCTGGTCAGTTTCGCATCCCACACGGCATCGCCCTCGACGCGCGCGGAGTGCTGTTCATCGCTGATCGCGAAAACAGTCGCCTGCAATTGTTTACGCAAGACGGCGAGTTCATCGAACAGTGGACCGATGTCGCGCGACCTCAACAGGTTGCCTTTGATAGCCACGGCCACGTGTATGTTGCCGAGTTGGGTTACAAAGCCGCCATGTGGCCCGGCATTGCACCACCATCGGACCATGCCACGGGCGGCCGAGTGAGTGTGTTTACCGCTGAAGGTAAACTGCTTGCACGCTGGGGTGGAGGTAAGAATCCTACAGCACCCGGCGACTTCTACGCTCCCCATGATGTCCGCATCGATTCGTACGGCGACGTCTATGTCTCGGAAGTCAACTATTCAGCAGGCGGCAACCGGGGACTGATTTCACTGGATTGTCATTGCCTACAAAAATTTACCCGACAGCTACCTTGAAGATTGGATCGAAACATGAAGGCGTGGCGATTTTATGGATTTGGTGATTTTCGATTGGATGAGATCCCTGTCCCTGCAATCCAGCCTCGTCATGTCTTGGTCGAACCTCTCTGCGTCCAGCCAAGTGTAACCGAGGCACAGCTGGCGTTCGGGATCCCAACGTTGGCTTACGATCGCGTCAAGCGTCGTTTTAAAACGGAAGCACCGATTCAGTTGTTTGGACATGAGTTTTGCGCAAGGATCATCGAAATTGGACCGGGCGTCAACGGTTTTCAAGTCGGTGATCGGATCGCAGCCCGTGCGAAACTGCCCTGCGAGACATGTTCATTATGCCTGTCCGAGAGAAGTTACCTGTGCCGTAGAGGACCCGTTATTGGCTTTGACCAACCGGGTTGCTTCAGTGAAGTTGCACTACTGCCTGAGATAGCCTTGGTCAAAGTTGACGACGCAATATCTGACAGCGAAGCCGCTTGTTTGCAATCGCTGAGCGACAGTGTAGCAGCAGTGGAGACAGCCGATATACGCATGGGGAATTCTGTAGTTATCTTCGGTCAGGGAAGTATGGGACTCGAGTGCTTGCAGATCGCCCGCATCAGCGGTGCTGGGCGAGTGATCACGGTCGATGTCCGCGAGGAGTCCTGCCAAATCTCAAAGGGCTTGGGGGCGGACTATGCCTTGAATGCTCGTCAGTGCGATGTCGTCGCCACAATCCGGGAACTCACCGATGGTAACGGCGCCGATGTTGTCTTCGAATGCGCCGGAGGCAGCCCCAAACAAGGTATGGCGGGTACCGAAACGGTTCGCCAAGCCATCGAAGCGGTTCGTTCCGGAGGAAAGATAATCGGTGTGTCCTGGTTTGGAGCGCCCTTTGAAATGAACATTGATTTGTTGCGAGAGCGTAGCCTCCGCTACTTGTTTCCCGATATCAGTACCAAAGCCCACTTGGAACACACCGTTCGCTTGGTTGCGTCGGGTCGCGTGGAATTGAAGTCGACTATCACGCATCAATTGCAAGGCATTGAATCTGTCCCTCAGGCTTTTGAGATCACTGCCAATAAAGGCAAGTACCAAGCCATCAATCCCGCCCAAGTCATCATGCGTGCGTAGGCGGATACTTGCGTTTAGCTGTGTGAGCCGACGGCGCTAGCCGCGGGTAACCGAAGGAGCAATCGTTCATCCACCATAATCCAGCCAATGCAGAAAAACTCCAAGTTCAACTCGCATTGGCACAAGTAAAATGCATGCACGCACCAAACTTCGAGACCCGCGGCGAGCGCCTTTTGATGTTGCACTGTATTGATTTAGGGGCAAAGCCCCGCCCGTTTGCCTAGCCCAGCCTAAAAGGGCTGGGGGCTAGGAGTAAAGGAAATTGCAGGGCCAACGGCCCGAACGTTTGTTCACTCGAAATACTCCACCGTGAGCAAACGGCCGGGCCTTTGGCCCTAGCACTCAACTGCACCAAAGTCCCAGCCCGTTAGGCTGGGCTAGGTAAAATGCTGGACCTTTGGTCCGTAAACCCTAAAACAGTGCAACATCAAAACCACTTTTGACTCCCGGCACATTTTAGAATATTATTTCGGTACCGAAACAATTTTGGAGCCGAAGTCTATGGCTGTTCGAAAATCTGCCAAGAAGCCACTTAAACAATCAAGCTCGATCATCTGGGACCTTGGCCGAGCCTATTTTGCTTACGTGGGTCTGCTAGAACGCGTTCTTGTCGAAGAAAAGCTGGACCATGTCCTGCGTCCCGGTATGGGCGTGGTGCTCTTCGCTCTCTACGAAAAGGACGATGTTCCGATCAAGGAACTGGCGGAACACTCCCAACTCGCTTGCTCGACCCTGACCGGAGTCCTCCAGCGAATGCAAGATGCGGGGTTAGTCGTCCGCTATCGTGATGAAAACGATGGTCGGCTTGTAAGAGTTTCGCTCACGGCTCTCGGCAAAAAATTGAAACGCAAGAGCTTCGAAGTGGCGCAGCGCATGACGGACATTTCGGAACAGGGTGTCGGAGCGGAGAACGCCGCAACCTGTAGCCAGTACTTGCAGGGCCTTACAAACATCTATCGCCAAGAGGAAATGCGACTGTCGTCGGAAGCAACACAAAAGTAAGCGCTCGTTATCAAGTACACGTGCAAGTCCTTGCGGCGGCCTAAGATTGTAACTCAAGAGTTGATTTGGAATATGCATAAACAAAACAAACACGTCTCGCATACCAGACGCCTTATGGCCGTCGTTTGCCTAGGTATTGGATGCCTAGGTATTGGTTGTATCGGCTGCGATTCGTCAAGTTCCAAGCCCACGCAGTCGGCCGCGAACAAGCCGAAACCAAGCGTCACGGTGGCGACACCGGTGATGCTCCCCATTGTCGAATGGGATGAATTCGTAGGACGCTTGGAACCGATTGAAACGGTCCAGGTTCGCTCGCGTGTCAGCGGTTATCTCGCTTCAACGAACTTCGAAGAAGGTCAAGTCGTGCACAGTGGCGATGTCATTGCCATTATCGATCAGCGTCCATTTCTGGCTGAAGTCAGTCGCAGTCGAGCGAATTTGAAAGAGGCTGAAGCCCAACTGGTTCAAGCCCAAGCGCTCGTCGCGCAGGCGCGCGCCGACGCACAACGAGCTATCATCCATCGCGATTTGACTAAGAAGCAACTCGAACGCAACAACCAGCTGATCAAACAGAACGCGACCGCGCTGCAAGATCTGGAAATTAGCCAAGCCGAGTTTTCTCAGGCCGAAGCCGATGTCGTTGTGGCCAACAGCCGCATCGATTCGGCTCTGTCCGCCGTAGTTGCAGCCGAGGCGACGATTAGCATCGGCCAAGCCAATCTGCAGCTGGCTGAACTCAACCTGACTTACACCGAAATTCGAGCTCCCATCGATGGCCGTATCAGCAGCCGCTATGTCACCGAAGGCAACTTGGTCAGTGGTGGTACCAACGATTCGACCTTGTTAACGACCATTGTTTCTCTCAATCCAATTCACTGTGCCTTCGATGCTGATGAACAGACATTTCTAAAGTACTCGCAGCTATCCCGCGACGGAAAACGCCCCAACAACCGCGAGCTTCGCAACCCAGTGTACGTTGCCTTATCCAACGAGCATGAAGGTTTTCCGCATCAGGGTTACATCGATTTCATCGATAATCGCTTGGATGAGATGACGGGCACGATACGCGGTCGCGCAATCTTGCCAAACGATAGCCTCGAACTAACACCCGGCTTGTTCGCGCGAGTCCGGTTGCCCGGCAGCCAAAGATACGAAGCGACTTTAATACCAGACAAAGCGATCGGAACCGATCAAGCCGAGAAGTTTGTACTGACGGTCGACAGCGCGGACAAAGTTGTTCGCAAAGTGGTAACGCTGGGACCGATGTCCCATGGTTTACGAATTATTCGCAATGGTCTGACACGCGAAGATCGTGTGATCTTGAGCGGTTTGCAACGAGCGCGCCCCGGGATGGATGTACTGGTAACTAACGAAACCATCACACCCGGTAAGGAATCACTGCCTGACGACTACGAACCGGTGGCGCCCGATCAATTGCTTTCCACCAAACGTTCAACGGCCGGGAATGTCAGTGTTCCGGCGCCGGAACCAGGTGCGAACAATGCGGATTCGACCAATGCAGTTCCGCGCACTGCGAGGACACAACCGTGAGGTTTGCCCATTTCTTCATCAAGCGGCCGATCTTCGCGACCGTGCTCTCGTTCGTGATTTTTATTCTTGGGGCAATCGCCTTTAACGAACTGCCGGTTTCACAGTATCCAGATGTCGTTCCGCCGACAGTGGTCGTCCGCGCCAATTATCCGGGCGCATCGCCTGAAGTGATCGCTGATGCCGTCGCCACCCCGATCGAGCAAGAGGTAAATGGGGTCGAAGATATGTTGTACATGTCTTCGCAGTGCACTTCTGACGGCGCCATGGCACTGACGATTACGTTCAAGCTGGGGACGGACCTCAACCAAGCTCAAGTGCTGGTGCAAAATCGTGTCGCCGTAGCTCTGCCGCGATTGCCAGAAGAAGTTCGACGATTGGGCGTTACGACGATCAAATCTTCGCCCGATCTGCTGCTGGTGATTCACCTAACGTCTCCTTCGGGCCAATACAACCAATTGTATGTAGGCAACTATGGATTCATTCAGTTGCGAGATGCACTCGCCCGCGTCGAAGGTGTGGGAGACGTGAGTATCATTGGGTTGCGCGAATACAGCATGCGCATCTGGCTAAATCCGGAGCGACTTGCCTATCTGTCGATGACCGCCGGTGATGTGCTCAAGAGTTTGCAGGAGCAGAACATTCAGGTCGCGTCCGGAGTTATCGGTCAGCGCCCAGTGCCTGATGGCAACGCGTTCCAGTTATCCGTCAACACGCAAGGGAGGTTAACGGAGCCTGAGCAATTTGAAAATATAATTGTGCGAACTGGCGAAGATGGAAAGATTGTTCGGATCAAGGATGTTGCCCGAATTGAACTCGGCGCTCGTGACTACGCGGCTGATGCCAATCTGGACAGTAGCCCCGCGGTGGCGATGATCGTCGCTCAGCGACCAGGCTCAAATGCGCTGGCGACTGCAGAAGCCATCGAGAACAAGATCGCAGAGCTTTCCAAGAGCTTTCCTGATGGAATCGAGTATCGCATTATCTACAATCCGACGGTCTTCGTGCGCGAGTCGATCGAATCTGTGGTCCATACGCTGTACGAAGCAGTGATCCTGGTGGTCATTGTCATTCTGCTGTTCTTGCAAAGTTGGCGCGCGAGTGTCATTCCGCTGCTGGCGATCCCGGTGTCGTTGGTCGGCACTTTTGCAGCCATGTATGCGTTTGGTTTTTCGCTGAACATGCTGTCACTGTTCGGCCTGGTCCTGGCGATTGGCATCGTGGTGGATGATGCGATTGTCGTTGTGGAGAACGTAGAGCGACATATCGGGCTCGGCCTGTCGCCCCGCGAAGCCAGCTTCAAAGCGATGGAAGAGGTCACACCAGCGGTCATTGCCATTGCTGTGGGCCTATCTGCGGTGTTTATTCCGACAGCCTTCCTATCGGGGCTGACCGGTCAGTTCTACCGTCAATTTGCTTTAACGATTGCTGTCTCCACGTTGATATCCGCCTTCAACTCACTGACGCTAGCTCCGGCGATGTGTGCGATTCTCTTAAAACCACATGATGCGCCGAAAGATTGGTTCACTCGTGTTTGGGACTTTGTTTTCGGTTGGTTCTTTCGCTTGTTCAATCGCGTTTTCGAGAGTACTTCGCGGATTTACGCTAGCGCTGTGGGTTGGACGATTCGAAGGCCTGCGTTACCTGTAACTATTTACGTTGCCTTGATTGCGTTGGCTGTGGTCGGTTTTCAGCGTACGCCAACTGGGTTCATTCCCAAGCAAGATATGGGCTACCTGATCACTATGGTTCAGTTACCGGACGGCGCGTCGGTCGAACGAACCAGCGCGGTGGTCAACAAAGCGGTCGAGGTCATTCGCAGCCACCCAGGTGTCGGGCATGCAATCTCTTACTCAGGCTACTCAGGCACGACGCGCAGCAACAGCCCCAACTACGGCTCCATCTTTATCATGCCTAAGCCATTCAAAGAGCGCATGAAGAATGGACCGACGGCAGATAAACTGCAAGCTGACCTGCAAGCTGAGCTCTCGAAGATCTCAGATGCGGTCATCTTCGTGATCGCCCCGCCGCCGGTGCGTGGCCTTGGAACAGCAGGTGGCTTCAAGTTCTTGGTGCAAGATCGCGGTGGCTACGGTTACAAAGAACTGCAAACCGCTACAGACAAACTGCTGCTCGAATGCGCCAAAGACCCGGACCTGGCAAATGTCTTTACGACCTATCGCGCCACCACACCACAACTTTACGCAGATATCGATCGCGTCAAAGCCAGCATGCTGAACGTGCCAATCGCGGGCATCTTCGAGTCACTGCAAATTAACCTGGGCTCCGCTTATGCGAACGATATGAATCTGTTTGGTCGAACATTCCAAGTTCGAGTGCAGTCCGAAGGAGAGTTTCGACGCAACGCCGAAGATATCACGCTGTTTAAAGTTCGCAATAAGTCCGGACAGATGGTACCGTTAGGGTCGATCGTCGATGTGCAGTGGCGAAGCGGTCCCGATCGCGTTGTCCGCTACAACATGTACCCGTCAGCCGAAGTGCAAGGAGATACCGCGAAAGGACGCAGCTCTGGACAGGCCATTGCGGCAGTTGAGCGACTAGCGGCAGAGCATCTGCCACCAGGCATGCAGATCGCTTGGACCGATATCGCCTATCAACAGCAGTTGGCCGGCAACTCGGCGATATTCATATTTCCTCTGTGCGTGCTCTTTGTGTTCTTGGTGCATTCGGCAGAGTACGAGAGCTGGGTCTTGCCACTGGCAATCATCTTGATCGCGCCTCTATGTCTGCCATTTGCGCTGGGCGGCGTGATCTTGCGTGGTATGGATAACAACCTGATGACTCAGATCGGATTCATTGTGCTCATCGGCTTGGCCGCCAAAAATGCAGTGTTGATTGTCGAGTTTGCGAAACAGTTGGAAGAGGGTGGACGAGATCGATTTGAGGCCGCAGTGGAAGCCTGTCGCTTGCGTTTGCGTCCGATCTTGATGACCTCGTTCGCATTCATCTTGGGAGTCTTACCGATGGCGCGAGCGATCGGCCCGGGGGCTGAGATTCGTCAAGTGCTTGGAACGGCAGTTCTCTCTGGGATGTTAGGTGTCACCCTGTTGGGTCTGTTTCTAACGCCCACGTTTTACGTACTGCTGCGCGGACTGGCACAGAGATTTTGGCCCTCAGCGCACTGAAACCGATCGCTTGACTTTTTGAAATCGTTGTTTTTCGACACCCAAAAGTGCAGGAGTGCTCACTAGTGCTCTATCAACGGGTGATTTCTGGGTAGCGGAATGCGTCAAGCATTTCGAGAGTGTTACGCTCTGCCGAAGAGCTGATTGTCGATTATTGCGCAACGGGCTATGTGAGCCGACGGCTATGTGAGCCGACGGCTCACTAAATCAACAGGCCACTTGCGATGACGGCTCACAAAGTGAACAACTGAAGTCTTTCGCGGCCAAAACAACGCTCCCGAAATGCTAGACGCATTCCGCTACGAGATCTCCCGAAATGCTTGAGGGCTGTCGATCATGGGGTAGCGGAAGCCGTCAAGGCTTTCGAGGGCCTCGGTAGCCGCCGCTGCCAAGCGATGGTTAGTCACCCCGCATCGTGTCCACCGTCTGGCGACGGTGGCTACTCGAAATGCTTGACGCATTCCGCTACCCAATAAGCCACAAATCTCAAGTTGAATACACGGGACGCTTGGGACAAATGGTCCCAAGCTACGAATCGCTAACTCGGGCGTCGCCTTAAGTCCAACGTCAATGGAAACAGCGGATTGTGTTCATTGGTCGGCAGTTTAATCTGCCCTGGCGTGTGCCCCATGCGGAAGAAACGCGCCGCACGGCGTGCTTCAGCTTCATAGGGGTTCACTGGAAACGTCTGATAGTTTCGACCGGCAGGATGAGCTACGTGAACCATGCAGCCACCAATCGAACGACTCGACCAAGTATCGAGAATATCAAATGTTAATGGACTGTGCACGGGGATCGTAGGATGCAAACAACTGGCCGGCTGCCACGCGCGATAGCGCACTGCGGCCACCATTTCGCCAGGCACGCCTGTCGGAACCAACGGCACTTTGCGATTATTGCAAGTTACGATATAGCGACCTGAGGTAACACCATTCAGTTTCAACTGCAACCGCTCTACCGAAGAATCCACAAAGCGAACCGTGCCACCACCAGCGGGCTCTTCGCCAAGCACATACCACGGTTCGATAGCGGTCCGCAATTCCATCTGCAACTCATCGCGGGACAAGTCCCCAATCTTCGGAAAGCGGAATTCAAAGTGCGTTGCAAACCAATCCGATTCAAACGCAAATCCACTCAGTTTCAAATCACCGATGACGTGCTTGAAGTCTTCCCAAACGAAATGAGGCAACAAGAATCGGTCGTGCAGTGTAGTACCCCAGTCGACCACAGGATGCTCATACGGCTGCTCCCAGAACCTTGCAATCAACGCTCGGATAAGCAGTTGTTGCGTTAGGCTCATCTCAGCATGCGGTGGCATCTCGAAACCACGCAGCTCAAGCAATCCCAAGCGGCCCGTCGAGCTGTCAGGTGAATAGAGCTTGTCGATGCAGAACTCCGCGCGATGCGTGTTACCGGTCAAATCCGTCAGCAAATTGCGGAAGATGCGGTCGACCAACCACGGCGGGCAGGGCACACCAGGTTTGGGCACAATCGAAAACGCGAGATCAAGTTCGTACAGCGAATCGCGACGACCTTCATCCACCCGCGGTGCTTGACTGGTCGGGCCTACAAACCGGCCGCTGAACAGGTATGACAGCGAAGGATGATTGATCCAATAGGCAATCATGCTCTTTAGCAGATCGGGTCGGCGCAGGAACGGACTATCCGCCGGTGTGCGTCCACCCAAGACCACGTGGTTGCCACCACCCGTGCCCCAGTGCTTGCCATCGAGGTCAAACTTCTCAGTTCCGAGTCGAGCCAATCGAGCCTCTTCATAGAGCGCTTTGGTCGATTGGACCAGTTCATCCCAACTATCAACTGGATGCGTGTTTACCTCGATCACACCTGGGTCAGGCGTTACCTTGAGCACATTGATGCGCGGATCATGAGGCGGCAAGTAGCCTTCGATGACAACTGGCAGATCCAGCTCCGCGGCCGTAACTTCAACCGCGTGCGCGAGATCGAGGTAGTCCTCCAGGCGTTCCATCGGCGGCATGAAAACGTGAATCGTCCCACCGCGCGGCTCGATGCACAGCGCGGTACGGACGATAGCCGACGGTTTCGTTTCATCATCCTCGAACTCGAGGTCATCGATTTCTTCGTCGCGACCTTGCAAGTACTGTTCAGATACTCGCGTTCGTTTCACTTCAGCCTTTTTCCCGACGGATTCTTGGCGATAGTTGGGTCGAGGTAACGGCTCCGTTGGCGCTAATGGATCGATCTCATATCGCGGCTGCAGATCCGCAGGCGCCGCCCATGGCAAAGAATCGATTGGCAATCGCAAACCGATCGGCGAATCACCGGGCAACAAAAATAGTTTCTCGGAACGAACCGGCCATGGTCCGCTGGTCCAACGCGGCTGAGCTTGCCACCACTGACGACGCAGCGGAACGACAAAGCCTACCGGTGCACCAACTCCGCGTTGAAAGACACGCGCCATCCGCGCACGTTCTTCAGGATCATTTAGCTTAGGGTCTCGTGGATCGACGTTGACCGGCAACTGCTGCTCTTTGATTAAGAACTGCGCCACATCTTCATAAGCGGGAACGATCCAGCGTTTACGAATTTCGAGCAAATCTGCCAATCGATTTGCAAAGGCATGCGCATCGCGAACGGTATGCCCGTAGTTTTTATTCACATCGGCGATTAAGTCAGGATTCTCCCAGGCGGGCACACCGTCCTTACGCCAAAAACAAGCCAAAGCCCATCGTGGGAGGGATTCTCCGGGATACCATTTACCTTGGCCATAATGCAGCAGCGCTCCCGGGCAGAAGCGTTCACGCAAGCGTTTGATCAAAATCTCTGATAGGCGGCGTTTGTCGGGTCCAACGGCAGCCGTGTTCCACTCCGCGCCGTCCATATCATCAATGGAAACAAATGTTGGTTCACCGCCAATGGTCAATCGGACATCATTCTTCGTCAAGCGTTCATCGACGATGTGTCCCAGTTTCTCAATCGCCTCCCATTCCATAGGAGTGTACGGCTTGGTCACACGTGGATCTTCATGAATTCGCGTGACACTCATCGCAAAGTCAAATTCGACTTCACACTTTTCATGACTACCTGTAATCGGCGCTGCAGAACTTGGGTCCGGTGTTGCGGCCAAAGGAATATGGCCTTCGCCGGCTAGCAAACCTGAGGTTGGGTCAAGTCCAATCCAGCCCGCGCCGGGGACATAGATCTCAGTCCACGCATGAAGGTCAGTGAAGTCGACTTCAGTCCCTGAAGGTCCATCGAGCGATTTTTGATCGGGCGCCAATTGAATCAAGTAGCCCGAAACGAAGCGAGCCGCCAATCCAAGCTGCCGCACGACTTGCACCAGCAGCCAAGCCGAATCGCGACACGAACCACTACCTTTCACTAAGGTCTCTTCCGGAGTCTGCACACCGGGCTCGAGCCGAATTAGATACTTGACCTCCTGCTGGCAAAGCCGATTGAGTTCGACCAAAAAGTTGACAATGTGTGTCTTCTTGCGATCGAGCCCAGCTACAAACTTCTTGAACTTGGGGCCGAATTCCTCGGTCTCAAGAAACGGGCGTAACTCACGTTCCAGCCCGGGATCGTATTTAAACGGAAAGTGCTCGGCCGAATCTTCGATGAAGAAATCAAACGGATTGATCACCGTCATGTCGGCCACCAAGTCGACGGTCACCGACAAACGGCGAGTCTTTTTGGGGAACACAAAACGGCCGATGAAGTTGCCGTGTGGGTCCTGTTGCCAGTTGCAAAAATGCTCACTGGGTTCGACCTTCAGCGAATAGCTAAGAATTGGCGTACGACAGTGCGGTGCAGGCCGCAAGCGAACCATTTGCGGATTGACCGTGATGAGTTTGTCGTAGTCATAGGAAGTGCGATGGTTCAGGGCAACTCGAATTGTCATTTCACTACCTTAGTTAGACTGAAATTGGCTTTGCGAGGCCCCCACATTACGAACCGCGAAGAACGTCTCGTGGATCGCTCCGCCGACGCCGTTAAGTTTACTCTGCAATCCATCGATGAACTCATGGAAACCCTGATTGATAATTGTGTTCACATCACCGAAAGCCAAATCGCCTTTCAAGCGACCAAGCTGTTGCTCCGCCGAGTTGCAGTAGGACCCAAGCGGGCTGCCGGAAATTTGATGCAATGAGTGATCCGCCCAGTCGACGCAAAACAGCACCGAACGTGGAAAGCTGCGATCGAGCATCAGAAAGCTAACGACGCGATGAATGGTAATGCCGTGAAATCGTTTGCGGTACATTTCGAATGCCGAAACCGAACGCAGCACACTGGACCACTGCAAATCGTCCAGCGTTGTGCCAACATCCTGCAATGTAGGCAGCAAGGTAAAGTACTTTACATCCAAAATGCGACTGGTCTTGTCGGCTCGTTCCAGCAACCGGCCGAGGTTAGCGAAATGCCAGCCAGCAGCGTGTGATAGTGTTGCATCGAGAATTCCGTTAAACAACTGACTGTGTTGCTTGACCGCGTTGAAAAAGTCAGGTGGCGTTGTCATCTTGCCGTCCGTACGAGCAGCATGTCGGACGAAGTGGTAGAACTCGTTGATCTGCTCCCAAGCTTCGGATGAGATCGCCTCGCGCACCGTTCGGGCATTCTCGCGGGCCATGCTAAGCGACGAGATGATGGAGTTGGGGTACTCGCGATCGAAGGTCAAGAAACGGACGACGTTCTCTTCATTGGGCTGATGATACTTCTTGTTGAAGTACTCGTGGTCACCTGAAGTGGAAACCAGCGGCACCCACTGCAGATGAGCGGTCTGCGGTTGGTCGAGAATGAGATTCAAAGTAACGTCAATGAAACGCGCGATATTCTCAGCGCGTTCGATGTAACGCGCCATCCAGTAGATCGACTCAGCAACTCGACTTAGCATAACAGATGCTTATCTCTCGATTAAAACCCGCTCACCAAACTCACCAAAGTACGTCCATACTGAAATCAAAGGGCTGATTCGGCAGTTGCCGTTTCTTCCCCATCTGCCGCGATAACCCAAGTGTCTTTACTGCCGCCACCTTGCGATGAATTCACGACTAACGATCCTTTACGCAACGCAACTCGCGTCAATCCTCCAGGCAAGACCCAGATATCTTTGCCGCACAATATATAAGGACGCAAATCCACATGCCGTCCTTCAAATCCTGATTCGCAAAGGGTTGGAACTCGCGAAAGCGACAATGTCGGCTGGGCGATGTAGTTGCGTGGATTCTCAGTGATCTTCACCGCAAATTCCGCTTGCTGTTCTTTGGTCGAATGCGGCCCGACCAACATGCCGTAACCGCCTGCTTCATTGGCCGCCTTCACCACTAACTTATCGAGGTTCGACAAAACGTACTTTCGATCTTCTTCCTTCTCACAAATGTACGTCGGCACGTTCGGCAGGATCGGCTCTTCGTTCAAGAAGTGGCGAATCAAGTCAGGCACGAATGCATAGATCACTTTGTCATCGGCAACTCCGGTACCTGGTGCATTGGCTAAGGCCACACGACCTTGCCGATAAACTTCCATCAAACCAGGTACACCCAACATGGAATCGGAGCGGAATGTTTCGGGATCGATGAAGTCGTCGTCGATGCGACGATAGATCACGTCCACACGCTGGAATCCATCCGTCATCCGCATGTACACAAAGCCGTCTTTGACCACCAAATCGCGCCCCTCAACCAGTTCGACACCCATCTGCTGAGCGAGGAACGAATGTTCGTAGTACGCCGAGTTGTAGATGCCGGGCGTCAAGACAACGATGCGGGGCTCGTTCACGTGCTCGGGAGCCAAGTACATCAACGTTTCGTACAGCTTGGTCGGATAATCGATAACTGGGCGAATATTGGACGCCGCAAACAGCTGCGGGAAAGTCCGCTTCATCAGCAAGCGATTTTGCAGCACGTAAGAAACGCCTGACGGACAACGCAAATTGTCCTCCAGCACATAGATCTCGCCATCGCTGTGACGGATCAAGTCGGTGCCAGTGACGTGACACCAAATGCCCTTGGGTGGGTAAAGCCCATGACAGGCTTCTCGATACGAAGTTGCTTTGCTAAGCAGATGTCGCGGTACGATCCCGGCGTTGATGGAATCTTGATCGTGATAGACATCATCGATGAACATGTTCAGCGCTTTGATGCGCTGCTTTAGGCCAGCCTCAATCCGTGCCCACTCGGCCGCTTCGACGATGCGTGGAACAATATCGAACGGAAAGATCTTTTCCGTACCACTGGTATCGCCGTAAACCGCGAACGTGATGCCCATGCGATGCAGGGCTCGTTCAATCGCTTCCTGCCGTTCGCCCAAAACGCCCACTGGCAAGCTATTGACGCAATCGACTAGCAACTGTCCGCCCGGCCGTGGATTTCCGTCAGCGTCGAAGAGTTCGTCGTGGAAACCTTCAGTTTTGTAGCCAAAAAATGTATGATTTGTGGACATTTTGCACGAAGAAGTCAGACGAAGTTACGAAAATCCCGTTTTCATAGAACGCCCGTAGCATAAGCAATGTTACCGCTTCGGTTCCGTTGCTCGCTACTTATGGCCCACATTCGTTGCGTCAACCGTTAAGTACGGAGCAACCAATGAGAGTCATACCGCCTGACGCTCAATAATTGCTTCGCATTGTGCTTGGTTTCGGCTGAGTTATCAACCCACCGACAGCGAATAATGCAGTTCTCCTGCCGTAGGCCGCACATTCTTGGCCCGCACGCTCATCCGGGCGCTCTAATCCGGAAAACGTGCTCACCGCAGCAAACCCACTCGACATACGGTAAAGTAATGACCGCTTTACAATCCTCTCAAGCGGCGGTCGATTTTGTTGACTTGCTGCGCTGTTATCTGACCTAGGCATACTTATGGTGCGCGTAATTCTAGCCTTGGATCAAGGCACAACCAGTTCACGAGCAATCCTGTTCGACCATGCTGGGAATGTGGTCGGAGTATCTCAACGCGAGTTTAAGCAGTTCTATCCGCAAAGTGGCTGGGTAGAACATGACGCTATGGAGATCTGGAATTGCCAGTTGGCAGTGGCCCAAGAGGTGCTAACGAAGTCAAACGTGCCGGCTAGCGATGTGGCCGCGATTGGCATTACGAACCAGCGCGAGACAACGGTGGTTTGGGATCGGACTACCGGAACACCAATCCATCCAGCGATCGTCTGGCAAGACCGTAGAACTGCCGGATTTTGCGATCAACTACGCGCCGATGGTCATGCGGCGTTGATTTCTAGCAAAACCGGCCTGGTCGTTGACGCTTACTTTTCCGGCACCAAACTGCGTTGGCTGCTCGACAACGTACCGGGAGCCAGGGAAAAAGCCGCGCGTGGTGAGTTGGCGTTTGGAACCATCGACAGTTGGCTGTTGTGGAACTTGAGCGGTGGGCAATTGCATGTGACCGACATCAGCAACGCCTCGCGCACGATGCTCATGAACTTGGAAACTGGCCAGTGGGACGATGAGTTGCTTCAGCTGTTGAACATACCCAAGTCCGTCTTACCCGAAATTCGCAGTTCCAGCGAAGTGTATGGAAAGTCGCAGATGGAGCTTTTCGGAGCAGCCATTCCGCTGGGCGGCGCGGCAGGCGATCAGCAAGCGGCTCTTTTCGGTCAAAACTGCACCCGCCATGGCATGGCCAAGAACACCTATGGAACCGGATGTTTCATGCTGATGAATATTGGTGAACGCCCGCAAGCCTCAAAGTTAAATCTGCTGACCAGCGTCGCGTGGCGAACCCGAGCAGGCCTCAACTATGCACTTGAAGGCAGCGTGTTCATCGCCGGCGCGGCTATCCAATGGCTCCGCGATGGCTTGGGAATCATCAAATCGTCGTCTGAAGTGGAGGGCCTCGCTCGACAGGTTGCAGATAGCGATGGGGTCTACATGGTGCCCGCATTCGCTGGTTTGGGCGCACCGCATTGGGACGCTTATGCACGCGGCACCATCGTCGGACTGACGCGCGGAACCACTTCCGCTCACCTGGCTCGAGCTGCGCTGGAAGGGATCGCGTTCCAAGTTGCCGATGTCTTGACCGCCATGGAAAGCGACTCCGGAATTGCCATCCAGGAGTTGAGAGTGGACGGTGGCGCCTGCGCAAACAACTTGTTGATGCAATTCCAAGCTGACATCATGCAGTCGCCAGTAGTTCGACCGCAGGTAATCGAAACGACAGCCCTCGGAGCCGCTTTTTTTGCAGGCCTGGCCGTTGGCTTCTGGAGCAATGTCGATGACATCCAATCCATCTGGAAAGCCGAACGTGTTTTTGAGCCCAAGATGAAGCCAGACGAAGCGGCCACGAGACGCGCACGCTGGGCCCAAGCCCTCGAGCGCTCTCGCGCTTGGGAACAGCCAACGGCCTAGCAGGCTGCTGAAAAAGTAACCCGAAGCGTTAGTATTGATGTTGCGAGTTTCGGGCTTTCACAACCCGAAGCGTTAGCGAGAGAATAGTGAACGCCACTCGCTGACACTTCGTGTTACGAAGGGTCCGTCACATTTTGCAAATCGACTTTTTCAGCAACCTGCTAGTGCTTTGTCCAACTTAGAATTTGGGATTAGGCACATTAACCGATGTGCGTTAGTACTGGTTTCCGCAAAGTGAAAACCGCGGCTAACGCCGTGCGGTTAATAGCACTCGAGTGCGATCAACCCAAAAATCTAATGTGGACAGAGCACTAGCCCAAATCGAATCGTTGACATCATCATCCTTATGCCGGTTGCTTCGCGCGACCACCCCACGCAAGAATTGTTCCCATGCCACTCAATCGAACCGAAACGCTGAAGCAACTGGCTGACAGCAAAGACCTGCTGGATATCGTGGTTATCGGAGGTGGTGCCACAGGAGCTAGCGTCGCTCTCGATGCCGCCGCTCGCGGATTAAAGGTTGCCTTGCTGGAGCAACACGACTTCGGCAAGGGTACTTCGAGTCGATCGACCAAGCTGATTCACGGTGGCGTCCGCTATTTGGCTCAAGGGAACATCACACTCGTTCGAGATGCGTTGCACGAACGAACTCGACTGCGCACCAATGCGCCCCACGTTGTGCACGAGATGGCATTCATTGTCCCTTGTGCCAACAAACTTCAGCAGTGGTGGTACGCCTTCGGCTTCAAAGTCTACGATTGGTTGTCAGGCAAGAGTGGATTTCGCAAGTCGCGTTCGATCTCGCAAGCCCAATGCCTTGAGTTGGTGCCGACCCTGCAATCGGCTCGCGCCGTTGGCGGCGTGCTCTATTCCGATGGTCAATTCGATGATAGTCGTCTGTTGTTAAACATGTTGCAAACTGCGGCTGAGCGCGGGGCTGCGATCCTCAATTACGCGAGGGTCGTGCAATTGCACAAGTCCGAAACCGGCCGAATCAACGCGGTTATGTTCACCGATCAGGAATCTGGAACACAATACACCCTTCGAACACGCTGTGTGGTCAATGCAACCGGTCCGTTTTGCGATTCGATTCGCAAGTTTGATGACGCAGACAGCGAGTCGATGCTCTCGGCCAGCCAAGGTGTGCACATCGTGCTCGATCCATCCTTCTTACCAGGCAATACGGCCGTGATTGTTCCCAAGACAAGTGACGGGCGAGTCATCTTTATGATTCCTTGGTTGGGGCATGTGCTGGTTGGTACCACGGATACCCCCATCGAAGCCGCTGATCTAGAACCCCAAGCCCAACAGCACGAGATCGATTTCCTACTGAACACCGCTGGGCAATATCTAACGAAGCCACCAGCGAAATCCGATATCTTGAGTGTCTTCACCGGAATCCGTCCGCTGGTTCGCAAAGGCCAAGGCACAAGCACTTCAAAGTTGTCTCGGGATCATGTGATTGTTGTATCCGACTCGGGATTGTTAACCATCACCGGCGGAAAATGGACAACTGCGCGACGCATGGGCGAGGACTGCGTGAATAGGGCGATCAAGGTGGCTGGACTTACAGCAGCGCCATGCGCCACGGTCGACTTGCGATTGCATGGAGCAGGCGAGCCAACCCACAACGACTTCGCAACCCAGAGCCTCTACGGAACCGATGCAGCCGAGATCGAGCAGTTGGCCATCGACCAACCGGACTTAGCAAAACAACTTGTAAAGGGTTACTCGCTACGAGGCGCTGAAGTAGTATGGGCGGTGCGGCATGAGATGGCTCGCAACGTCGAGGACTTTTTGGCTCGCCGCAGTCGACTGCTGTTTCTCAATGTCGCGGCTGCAGAAGCGGCTGCTCCCGAGGTTGCACGATTAATGGCTCGCGAACTGGGGCGCGATGGCGATTGGGTTGCCACGCAAGTAAGTGAGCTCATGCGTTTAGCAAGTTGCTATCGCTGTTAGTTTCTTTGGTCTAGGCGGAAAGGCGGTTCTTCGATGCATGCTTACATGGCCGAGTTCATTGGAACGGCGTTGCTGATTCTGTTTGGCAACGGAGTTGTAGCCAATGTGGTATTGGCACGAACTAAAGGCAATGACAGCGGCTGGATTGTCATCGCGGCTGGCTGGGGAATCGCGGTATTTGTCGGAGCTTTCTGCAGCGAGAAATTCAGCGGCGCGCACCTAAATCCCGCCGTGAGTGTTGCGATGCTGATTGCGGACAAGCTATCGGTAATGGACACCTTGGGATACATCGGTATGCAAATGGCAGGCGCCATGTTAGGCAGCCTTTTAGTTTACATCTTCTATCGAGAACACTTTAGCGCGACCGCTGATGCCGATGCAAAGCTCGGATGCTTCTGCACGTCACCCGCCATTCGAAACCTCGGCCAAGCATTTGTTTGTGAAGCGATTGGAACGTACGCGCTGATTCTGCCAATTTTTTTGATGGTTGCACCTAGCCTCGAAATGCCTGGCTTTGTAGTGACCGGTGCTGACGTGACTGGCGCTGAAGCCACCAAACTTGGCATGGGAACTTTGGGTCTACTGCCGGTCGGTTTGCTGGTGTTTGGGATTGGGCTGTCTTTGGGTGGAACAACCGGATACGCGATCAATCCAGCTCGTGACCTCGGACCACGCTTGGTTCACGCCCTGCTGCCTATCCCTGGTAAACGCGACAGCGATTGGGATTACGCGTCGATTCCCGTCTTCGGTCCACTGGTGGGAGCAGCGCTAGCCGCCTTTACGTTCCGAATATTAGTTGGCTAGTACCCTAGATTATTGGGTAGCGGAATGCGTCAAGCATTTCGAAAGTACTGCGGCCCTCCAAAGCCTTGACAGCTTCGCTAAGAACGTGATCGCATGGCCAAGCATGGCTTTGGGGCATGCTTCGAGCAAATCAACTGTCTCGAATGAGTAATCCGTCAAGGGCTCGCTGATTATTGCTCCACGGGGAGTGCGAGCCGACGGCGCTAGTAGGCTAGTTTTGGTGTTGCAATGTGTTGATTTAGGGGCAAAGTCCCCGTCCGTTTGCCAAGCCCAGCCTAAAGGGCTGGGGGCTAGGAGTAAAGGAAATCGCAGGGCCAACGGCCCGAACGTTTGTTCACTCGAAATACTCCACCGTGAGCAAACGGCCGGGCCTTTGACCCTAACACTCAACTGCACCAAAGTCCCAGCCCGTTAGGCTGGGCTAGGTAAAATGCTGGACCTTTGGTCCGTAAACCCCCAAAAGGTGCAACATCAAAAGGCGCTAGCCGCGAGTGAACGAAGGAGCAATCGTTCATCAACTTTAAACTTGCCAATGCAGAGAAAACACCAGTTCAACTTGCATTGGAACGAGCCAAATCCATGCACGCTCCATACTTCGAGAACCGCGGCTAGCGCCGACGGCTCACTAAATCAACAAGCCGTCAAGCATTTCGGAAGCACTGCGGTAGCCCTCGAAAGCCTTGACGGCTTCCGCTACGCCAATAATCGACCCGCTACCTCCAGCAGCCTGCTAGTTAGCTTTAGCGTGGTAGACGTGGCGCGGCGTATGGATTCGATGGATCGAGCGAAAATGCTTGATCTTGCCCTTCCATGCCCGGCGTTTCCGATGACAGCGAATTGTCACCAGGTACAGTCGCTCTTGGTTGCCTGGCAACATAAACTGCCGCGACTAGAAAACACATTGCGAACACGTGCGCACCAAATCGAATGATGGACGCAATGACCTGAACCAGCAAACCGTTATCTAGCGGCAGCCATCGCCAACTGATCGTGAGCTGGATCCCGGTTTGCAACAAAGCGCCTCCCAGTTCGAGCATTGCCATACACGCAAGGTAAAGCGAAGGTCGCGGATAACGCCGCCAAAAATAAATGGCTACGCCAATCAAAGCACAGTGCGCCAAGAGGTACATCAAATTGACGAGCGTAAACAATATGGCAAGCGAGGATGTCGACACAGCATCTACTTTCTTCGGCTATCTAATTGAGCTTTTAAGAAACGTTCCAGTTGCCGACGGAGATGAGGGTCGCGAGGATCCAGTTGAATGCAGCGATGCATACTGTCAATTGCCGCTGAGTACTGATTGAGACGGAATTGAACTTCGGCCAGCGTGTCCAGCAACACGGCTGAATGCGGCGAAAGCTCCACGGCCGTCTGAGCATGCGAGAGTGCTTCTTCCAACTTTTGGTTGCAACGAGCATACATCCAAGCCAAGTTATTGTGCGAAGTTGCATCTTTGGGCCAGCGTTGTAGGTGTTCCAGCAATCGCTTTTCGAATTTTGCAAACAACTCATCGGCCACTTTCTGATTGCCGGTCGCAACTAGTTCGGGGTAGGTATCCTCTACCAAGTCGATCCCCTGCGGTTGTAGATTTTCGGCTACCTGAGCATGGCGTTCAAAAGCCGTCATGTCGTTGCTGCGGGCCGCTAACGTCGCCCTTCGCGTCCGTTCCTTGGCTCCAATCGAAAGACAGAGTGTGGGTTGAAAACGGCTTGGTTTCAGATTGCTCACCCCCCAGGCTAACAGGCAGCGATACAAGTCAGCGGACAACTGTATATCTTTTGAATCGACGACCGTCTGAGCATCTTTCAACTCGTCCACAATTTGACAGTACTTGTAGGCAATTTCCACAAAGTTGCGTTGCCTAAGTGCAATCCCATCCGGTACATCGCAGGCTACCAATTGAAAGCTTGGATCGATGTAATCTTTAGCAAGATTGAATTGACCAGCTTCGCTCAACCGCTGCGCCACGGTGAACCACGAGCGCGCACCATAGACCATCAGCGGTCGCAGCCAACGCGACTTTTGCAGAGCCTGCGCTTCGGTTACGCGGCCGAGCATCAGCAACGAATCGGCTTCTTCCAGAATGGATTCCTGATGACTGCTATCGGCGCGACGAATGTAGGAAAAATACTCGATGGCAGTCTTCAGATTCCCCCGCTCTTTATACGTTTTGCCAGCGTAAGCCCAGGCATCGATGCCTCCCTGTATACTTTCACTCGCAAATTCCAAGGCCAAATCGGTTTGACCAACACCATCAGCCAACTTAGCCAATTCGGTCAGTTGATAACCGGACAGCGAATCGTTCTGCGAGAGTTTGCCGCGCGCTCGCTGCAACCAGGCACTCAGTAACTTCCCATGCTGTGGACCAAAGTACTCGCGGTTGAACGCATAGAGTTGCTCCAGCGCCATCCACTTGCCCTCTCGCCCTTCACCTTCCTTTACAGTGGGAGCCGTCTGGTAAAGTGCGTCAGCGGACATCACACATTCCGGATACAGCATCGATAGCACACGATCATGGACCGATTCATCCATCTTCGTGTAGTTCTCGGCCAGAATATTGAGAAAACGATAGCGACCTTCTGCGCGGGTCATTTCCGAAGCAAGCAGTACCCAATAGTCGTTGCCTCGCTGCCGTGCGACTCGACATACATTCACCAGCACTTTGTAGGTACTATCCGCCTCCGCGATCTTTCCAAGCCCTTGCATGATGCCGGCCAAACGCACGGTGCTTTGAAATAAACTCAAATTCGAAAGCAAGGCCTTTTGAGCTTCCGCGTGGAGATCGTCGCGACGTTTTTCAAGCCAGTCTTCAAAGTTACTGAAATCTGGTGACAGCCCCAATGAAGTAAGCGCTGCCTCTTGCTCGCCGCGAGTCAAACAAAACAACCAGCCGCTGTCCGGCGAGTTTTCCAACAGAAAGTCCTGAACGATTTGCGTGCGGCCGCTGAGCAACAGACCGTTAAGTACGCGGTCAAGATTCGCTGGGTCGACTTGCAGCGCCTTCAGAGAATCAAGTATTCGACGGTCGGTCTTGATGTACTTGGCATACAAGGGCGCGTCAGGTGCCGCCGCATCAGTGGCAGAAGCATCCTGTTCAGGCGTGTCTGCTTTCGCGATGTCATCTATGCCGGGAATAATCTTGTCCCACACCGCTTCGCTGTCCGCCAACTTCCCTGCATACTCGAGCATCACAGCCCGCGCAGCCTCTTGCCCCATGGACTTTCTCTGCCCTACCAAACCAAGCATGACGTTCGGGTCCGCGAACGCGCTCCATTGAAATCCACGTACCGCCATGTCGGCGCGCAATTCAACCGATGCCGCAGTCGCTTGCACCTCAGCATGTTTGCCATTCAAGAAGAGTGTCCAAGCCTGACTGCTCGGATCCGCTGAATCGATCTCCGGCGGATCCAAGCCCTGTTTATTGGCAATCCACATGGCCTGTTGATAGGGAATGATCTTGCGAATGATTGGCCAAGCCAGCGTGACATCATTCTGCTCCAAGGCAACATCCACCAACACGTTCATGCGCAGGTAAGCTTGTTCCGATGAGCGCAACGTTTCTAGCAATTCCGCGTTCGTATCCAGCAACTGAACCGCAACATTCCAGTAGCCTTTCTCGCACAGCTTCACCAGCGCCGACTCGGGTGACGAAGTGAGTTCACTCAGCAAGTCAGCAGCTTCGCTAGGGTCGTCGATGGCAACATTCAAGCGAATCAGAATTTCGAGCGTACTGGCCGTTTCAGCCTGCTGCTTATTGGCTGATGTCATCGCCGACTGAATCGCTTGCATGGCCGGCTTGCCAGTTCGCCATAGCTTTACAAACGACTCGCGACGCAGTTGAAAACTGTCCGAAGCGAGATTCGCAACCCAGCTAGCAATCTGGTCCGATGATGGCACAAGCGTTGGCTGGCCAGATTCTGGCTGCGTATCCGAACTTTGCTGCGCGGCATTCGTATCTACAGCTAGTAAGCCGGACAATCCCTGGACAGAAAGCAAAACCGCTAGCCAACATTTCAAGTATTCCATCTGCTCCACCAAGATTGCAATTCGACTTGTCGAACGATCATCATTCCTAGGAACTTTCACCGCACTATCATATCAGTTTCTCAACCCCTGCGAGTGCCCCAAAAGCGGTATTGGACTCGCAAGTTGTCCTGCCGAGACCAGCGCCCTTCTACTGAGAACCCTATGCGACACCTAACTCTGACAATTGTGCTTGCAGGGCTGCTGGTTTTACATGTTCAGTGGCCTATCCGGGCGCAGAGTCCAGAGGAACTGTCGAATCAGGCGCAGCAAAATTCTGCGCAGCAAAATTGGGCGCAGTGGCGCGGGCCGCTTCAAACGGGTGAAGCCCCACAAGCGACTCCGCCTATCGAATGGAACGCCACCGAGCATGTGGCTTGGAAAACTAAAATACCAGGTCGAGGCCACAGCACGCCCATCGTTTGGGGCGACCACGTCTTTCTCACCACGGCGATTCCAGTCGGCGAAAAAATCCCTCCCAAGCTCAGCGGTCGACCGGGTGAACACGATAACTTGCCAGTAGACAGTCGTTATCAGTTCGTAGTGCTTGATATTCACCGCAGTACCGGCAAGATCGCTTGGCAAAAAGTGGTTCACGAAGCCCTGCCTATCGAAGCTGGACATCAGACGGCCAGCCTTGCCTCAAACTCATCCGTCACCGATGGCGAGCACCTGTTCGCCTTCTTCGGCTCGCATGGGCTCTATTGCTTGGACTACAACGGTAATGTCCTGTGGCAACGCAACTTCGGCACTCAACATTCCAAACATGGACACGGTGAAGGTTGCTCGCCGGCGCTCTACAGTGATTTCCTTGCCATCAACTGGGATCACGAAGAGCAATCCTTTTTGGTGGTGCTCGATAAACGCACTGGCAAAGATGTTTGGCGCAAGGAACGTCGCGAAGACACCTCCTGGAGCAGTCCGATTATTGTCACCCACAATGGCCAGCAGCAGTTGATCGTTTGCGGTACCAATCGCGTGCGCGGCTATGAATTGCAAACCGGTGAAACGATTTGGGAATGTGGCGGCATGTCTTCCAATATCGTTGCCACGCCGGTCTACTCAGACGGTATCGTCTATGTCGGTAGCAGCTATGAGAAACGCGTGCTCATGGCCATCAATATTGACGGAGCCAAAGGTGATGTCACCAATTCACCGCAGGTGCTTTGGACGCGAACGCGTGGGACACCCTACGTTCCATCGCCATTGCTGGTCGAAAAGAATTTGTACTTTTTAACGCATTACCAGAATATTATCACGCGCATCGATGGACCAACGGGTCGCGATTCACCTGGCCCCATGCGCCTCGGCTCGCTGGGCAATATCTATGCATCCCCCGTCTCAGCGGCTGGTCATGTCTACGTTACAGACCTGGAAGGCAATACGATGGTCGTTACTGCCGCTGAGGTCCCGAGAGTGGTGGCCGTCAATGCACTCAACGAAAACGTCAATGCCTCGCTTGCCATCGCCGGCAAGCAGATCTTCATCCGCGGCGTCGAGCACCTATACTGCATTGAGCAGGCGAGAGGCGAGCAGCCTAGATAACAACGAACTAAGAACAACGAACTAAGAACTAAGAACCAAGAACACCTACCCCCCAAACTCCCTGAGCCATTCTTCGACTTCGCGATCGGAGAGTTTAACTTCGGTTCGCTGCTTGTCTTCGTCGGCAATGAGCTGGGCATTGTTTTGGGCACTGGTTTGGGGGCGTTCCAATCGAGTGAGAAACTCGTCAGAGCCGATCGAGAACGCGCGGCGGGCCATCGCGCACTTGCGGATGCGATTATCGCTGGAAACAACGGTTAACTTCTTAGGCGTTGAGTGTTTGCGGATTAGATTTTCGAGCATATCGTCGGCTTCTTCGAATTCAAAGGCAAATGCGACTTGAATACCGCTGCTGACGCTAGTGGCTGTGCCACGAATATCCTCCAGCTCACGTTCACGCGCCTTGACCACATCAACGGAGACGTCAAACACCACCAATGTTCGCTGATGTTCCTCAGTTGGCAAACGGGCCTCAAGATGCTTTACCAGTCGCTGCCGTGCTCGCTCCAGCCAACCGCGTCCCCGACTTCGCCCCTCAAAGCCCGCAGTGAAGAGGAGGTTGTAGCCATCGATTAGTGTGTTGTAAGGCCTCATCGGCGTCGTGCTTTGTAAAGTCGAACACTGCTGGCCAAAACAGAAAAATCAAGAGCTAGACCAATGGTTGCAGTCGGCAACTTGCGACCCACCTAGCTTAGCAATTCATGGACAACACGAGCTTCCTCAACACCTGTCAACTTTGAGTCCAAACCCTGGAACTTTACAGTGAACCGTTCGTGATCAATACCCAATTGCTTCAACAAAGTCGCATGCAGGTCGTGAACCGATACGCGATTTTCGAGCGCGTGGTAACCCAGTTCATCGGTGGCCCCATAACTAAAACCAGGCTTGAAACCACCACCCGCCATCCACATCGTAAAGCCTGCCAGATGATGATCGCGACCGTTCCCCTGAGCCATTGGTGTGCGGCCGAATTCAGAACCGAACACGACGATCGTATCGTCCAACATCCCGCGCTCTTTCAAATCGGTCAGCAGCGCGGCGGCGCCGCGATCGACTTCAGCTGCCGTACCAGCCACATGCTCTTTAATTGCACCATGATGGTCCCAATCGCGATGGTACAACTGGATGAAACGCACACCACGCTCTGCCAAGCGCCGCGCCAATAAGCAATTGGCACCGAATGAACCATCGCCACCTTTGGTTCCATACATATCCAAGATTCGCTGTGGTTCGTCGCTGACGTTCATCAGCTCCGGAACACTCGACTGCATCCGAAACGCCATTTCATATTGACTGATTCGAGTCGCAATTTCTGCGTCACCTACCGCCGACTGTTCAAGGCGATTGAGGGCTTGCACGGTGTCAACGATCTCGCGCTGACGAGTCGCATTTACACCCGCGGGGTTGCTCACGTACAGTACGGGATCGCCCGTGCTACGGAATTCAACTCCCTGATACTTGCTCGGTAAGAAACCTGAATGCCACTGTCTGGCAGCAATCGGTTGCTTCTGGCCATATTTGCCTGTCGAAACCATGACCACGAACCCGGGCAGATTCTCACACTCGCTACCTAATCCATATTGCAACCACGACCCCATGGCTGGCCGACCTGCGTTCATGGAGCCTGTGTTCATGAACGTATGTGCGGGGTCATGATTGATGGCTTCTGTGAACATAGAACGTACGATGCACATATCATCAGCGCATCGCGCGCCGAGTTCTGGCCAGATAGTACAAATCTCTTGCCCCGAGTTACCCCAGCGTTTGAAAGGGTGCTGCGGTGCGAAGCACTTGAGTTGTTGGCCTTGCAATTGAGCGATCTGTTGTCCCTTCGTCACCGACTCTGGCATGGGTTGCCCAGCCATAGCGGCCAATTTCGGCTTGTAGTCGAAGGTATCCAGGTGGCTCATTCCGCCGGCCATATACAACCAAATGATGCGTTTGGCTTTGGGAGGAAAGTGCAGTTGTTGAATCGCGCCGGTAGCCGCAGTCGCGCCACCGCCAAGCCGCTTCGATGCATCTTCACCGCGAGATTTTCCAACCATTAAGTTAGCTAGCGCCATCGCGCCAACACTCACTCCAGCTCGATTCAAGAACGTGCGGCGAGCGATTTCAGGTGGAAGTTGCATCATGGTTGCCTTTAGGATTAGTGCTAGTAGCGAAATGCGTAAGAGCATTTCGAATATTCTCGTAGCGGAATGCGTCAAGCATTTCGAGAGTAGTGGTGAGTCCCTCGAAAGCCTTGACGGCTTCCGCTACTCAATAATCGCGGGACCCTTGACGGCTTCCGCGATCTTCAATCTTTAGTTACGTGTAATCGTCTCGTGTAAATTCAAAACTGTCCGTGTGACGCTGGTCCACGCGGCCAACTCGGCGACATCAAATCGCTTGTCGGCAGGTTTGTCCCCCACGGCAATCAACTTCTTGGCTGCATCCAGATCGCTGCGATACTGGCCGCGATGACTTTCAAGTAGCTGAGTCAGCAGTTCAAGTTCCTCGACACGTGGCGAACGATTGAGTGTCGTCTGTAGCAGCCAATTGACCTGGGCCGCATCGTTCTTCAGATCTTGCGAAAGCGTACGCTCCGCCAAGACACGTGCAGCTTCGATATACGACGGATCGTTGAGCAGAACAAGTGCTTGCAACGGAGTATTGGATCTCGGGCGATCGGCAGTGCACTCCTCACGCGATGGAGCGTCGAAAGCCAGCAGTGACGGGTGCAGGTATTGGCGTTGCCAGTGTGTGTAAACCCCACGCCGATAGAGTTCCTGATTCTTGCCGTTCGACCATTCACGCTGGGGGAAATTCAGATAAGCCCAGTAGCCGGGTGGTTGATAAGGATTGACACTCTTGCCGCCGACTTCATCCACCAACAGGCCACTGACCGCGAGCGCATTGTCGCGAATCACTTCAGCATCCAAACGGAAACGAGCTTGCCGAGCGAGCAGTCGATTGAATGGATCACGTTCTGCTAACTGTGGATCGGTAACTGAGGCTTGACGATAGGTGCCCGACATAACCATCGTCTTGATCATGTGCTTGACGTTCCAACCCGAGTCGACAAACTGCTGCGCGAGCCAATCGAGCAACTCGGGATGACTTGGCCACTGTCCTTGAGAGCCTAAGTCATCAAGTCGCGCCGACAAGCCAGCACCGAAAAACAATTTCCAGATTCGATTCATGGTCACGCGGGCCGTCAGCGGATTATCCCGACTGACCACCCAATTCGCTAAATCCATACGTGTCATGCGGCGAGCGAGATTGGGCGAACCGCCGAGCACTTCTGGGAAGCCTGGTTCGACAACCTTACCATTTTCATCCATCCAATTGCCACGGCTTAACACTCGCACCATTCTCGGTGCAACGCTCTTCGTGACCAGCGTCGTCGTGATAGAATTGTTCAACGCATCCAGTTGCTTTTGAAGCTCAGCCAAGCGCTTGCGTTCACCGTCCAGCAAAGGAGCGATCGAGCGGTAATGCACAGCCAACTTGCGAGCTTCGGCATCGCTGCGGTCCGCTACGGGCTTGCGGGTTATCTCAGCCAGGTCAGCGGGTAAGCCTGCCTGGGCAGTGATGGGTTGCGGTGCAGCAGTCACCGATATACGGAAGTGACCGAGCGTGTGATTTGGGTTGTCTAGATTTTGGTCAAGCCGGATAAGCAAACGTTGCCCCGCGCCGCCGATTCGCTGCGTTGTTTCAAAGATCGCCAGATTGGGTTTGCCAGCTTGCTCCATGATGGCCCAACCCCACGTCTTCCCCTTTTCTTCCTTATCAATCGCGGCTGCAACAGCCCATTTACCGTAGGGATTGCCCCCCGCAGCGCCGGTTTGCTCATAAGTCGCTGTTGCATTCTGAAGCGGTACAAGCTGCTCAGCCGCGCCGGCTTCGCCAACCGACTGTGTGCTGACTCGGATTTCACTCAGCACAAAGTTCCCATTGCCCGCGCGACCAGGCCCCTTTGTTGGCAGAGAATCGTGCGGCAGCACTTCCAATCGAATAGCCGTGATGTTCTCGGGAACATTTTCAAAGGTCAGCCTGTATAAATCGGTGGCAGGGTTCTTTCCACTGGCGAGTATTGTGCCATCATCCTGCACAGCCAACGTGGCGCCTTCGAGTGAAGCAGCTGAAATCGGCTTCAGCGTTTGCCAGGGCACTTGAGTTCGTTCCCAAGCGAGTTGAGCTTCCGCGAGTGCAGCAGTAGGTGTGTCGAGTTGCTGTCGCACCACTCCGATCTGCGATTCCAAATCAGCTTTCTTCGCCGATTGCTCAGCGGTCGGAACCGGGATCTCCGAACCCCACTTGGAACCGCCGTACAAACCCTGTTCTTCGATGTCAGCAAAGAACGCTTCGAATTGATAGAACTCTTGAGTCGAGAAGGGATCGTATTTGTGGTCGTGGCATTCGCAGCAGCCAAGCGTCACGCCCAACCACGTGCCACCCAGGTTTCGGACGCGTTCAGCAATGTACTTGGCCAAGTACTCCTTAGGCTGCACACCACCTTCAGCGCTCATCATGCCAAGTCGATTGTAGCCGGAGGCGATTTGTTGTTCCGCAGTCGGCTCGGGCATCAAGTCACCCGCAAGCTGTTCTTTGGTGAATTGGTCGAAAGGCTTGTTGTTGTTGAAAGCTTGAATCACATAATCGCGATACGGCGAGACACTCATCGGTTGATCACCGTGGTAACCGACGCTATCCGCGTAGCGGACCAAATCCAGCCACCACATTGCCATGCGCTCGCCAAAATGTGGTGAAGCGAGTAAATCATCGACCAGTCGCTCGTAGGCTTCAGGGGATTGGTCGTTAACAAACTGTTGCACCTGATCTGGAGTTGGCGGCAAACCCAACAGATCGAAACTCAAGCGACGCGCTAACGTGCGGCGATCGGCAGAAGCAGTTGGGGCGACACCTTGCGACTGATAAACCTTGGCTGCAAAAGCGTCGATTTCGTTGACTGCGAAACTCTTGAAGCTGGTGGTCGCAATCGGTTCCTCGACGGCCGGCGGAACAACTTTGCTGACTGGTTGGAACGCCCAATGGCCTTGCCAGGGTGCACCTTGTTCGATCCACTTGGCAAGCAGCTTGCGTTGCTCATCGCGCAGCGGTTTTGAAAACTTAGGTGGTGGCATTTGCTCATCGGGTTTCGTGGACGTAATGCGCTGCCACAGTTCGCTTTCGTCGAGTTTCCCGCGGACAACGCGGCCATGCTCAGTACCCGAGCCGAACAAGCCCGCTTCCGTGTCGACGCGCAAATCCGCTTCGCGGTGCTTTGCATCGGGGCCGTGACATGCGAAGCAGTGATCCGACAAGATCGGCCGAATGTCTCGATTGAACTCGATTTTGTCTCTACCATCGTCGGCTAAAGCATCGCCAGCAACAGCTATCGCTACCAGCATCGTGATTGCTGACAGCAGCCTAAGCGAACGGATCTGGGGCCAGAGGCTAGAGATCAACCAGACACTAGACATCGATATGTGCCTTGATAAACAAGTGGCAAGAAAACCGGTCATAGCAGGCTTTTGGGGTGGGAGGCGAGCGGAGAGAGAACTGCAGTTCATTTTGTTCTATGTTCAGAACGTTTTCTAGTCACCTGCCCCTATTCTGAGTAGATTCACCACGATGGGTGGATTGGTGCATGGCGCGAACATTAGCAGTTTACTCGGTGTCCCTGACCGCGCATTCCATTGTCCCAGCTGCTTTTCTTGTTACGGTAACTTACCAGCAGCTTACACAACTCAAGCGACGTAAACTTGATTTTGCGGAGCGCGGGCCTCCTCGCCCACCCTGCCTCGAACACGCATAACTCACCCACTCAAAAGCAATACTCATGACAACCCCTACAGCCGACCCACTGATTGTCGATTCCGCCCTCGCAGCGCGACTCGAGCGCACCGAGGCGATTGCCAACTCGAGATTTGTGGAAGCTCGCAAACGCGTCGATCCTCACAGCAAGGCTGCTTGGATTGAAGTGGGTGGCACTTACGCCATGTTCGACGGGCCGGATTCGCCGTGCACGCAGACGTTCGGATTAGGCATCTCGGCTGAACCGCAAGCGGCTGAGCTGCAGGCAATCGAAACCTTTTTCGCCGAGCGCGGTGCAGCCGTCCATCACGAAGTCGCACCGCTGATTTCCCCTGAACTGATTGCGATTCTGAATCAACGCCATTACCACCCCATTGAGTTTACGAACGTCTTGTGTCGTCGGATTGGTTCGAATGTACCGATGCCCACCAGTCGCAATGCTGAATTGAGGGTAGTTGCAGCCTCCTCAGAGGAAGCAGAGTTGTGGGCCCAAACCTCCGCCAATGGCTGGGCCGAGCATCCCGAGATGATGCAATTCATCCTGGATCTGGCGCAGAATTTTGTCCTTACTCAAGGAGTAACCGCCATGTTCGCCAAACTGGACGATCGGCCGATTGCTACTGGAGTTGTTGCCATCGTTGAAGGAGTTGCTTTACTGGCCGGGGCGAGCACTATCCCGGACGCCCGCAATCAGGGCGCACAATCAGCCCTGCTTGCCAAGCGATTGCAGTTCGCGGTTGATCAAGGTTGTGATATCGCGATGATGAGTGCTCTACCGGGCAGTCCCTCACAACGCAACGCTCAACGCAATGGTTTTCAGATCGCTTACACGCGCACCAAGTGGAAACTCTCGTAGCGTGGGACCATTTGTCCCGTATGTGTTTTCTTTGGGATTTCTCTCGGATCTTTCAGCGTTCGATCTTCTGTGTGCAAACGTCTGCGATCTCTCACTAGCGATAAAGAAGTAAGCTCGGGAAAATGTCCCCAAAGCTACGGGTATTGGGCGACGCACCGCCAAAGCACCCTGAAAATTAATGTTACTTAGCAGATGCTTAGTTGTCGTGAATGTGTCATACTTTAAGTTCGTAGTAAGCAGTCGGATTGCGTTGTTACGCAGGCTCTCCGCTTAGCTTCGTTGAACTGCATTCGCATCGGCAGATTTCCTTTCTTATCTTTCATCGGAGTCATGTATGAGAACAGCAAGCAAGCGTTCAGCGTTCACGCTGGTCGAGTTGTTGGTAGTGATCGCCATTATCGGCATCCTAGTTGGTTTGTTGCTGCCGGCCGTTCAAGCGGCGCGTGAAGCAGCCCGCAGAATGCAATGCTCGAACAATTTGAAGCAGCTTGGTTTGGCTTTTCACAACTACGAATCAACATTCAAGTCGTTTCCAGGGGCATATTACGTGTGGTCCGCACCGTCTCCGGCCGCCTATAACGTTCAATCGGGTATACTCGGTCTGCTTCCTTACTTGGAGCAGGCTAATCTTTATGCTCAGTACGATTATCGATTCACCCCCACAACTAGCTATGGTGCTCCGTTTGGCACAACAAACGTCAATGTGATTGCTACACCCATAGCAACATTTGTCTGCCCATCTTCACCCGGCGATGCGACTTCACGCATTTACACCTGCAATATTCCTGGCGGGGCCCTGTTGCCCGGAATGCCAGCTACATCGTGGCGAGCTGCTCCTAGCGACTATGGTGTGACCACCGGAGTGCTTGGCAGGTTTGCGGAGGCAGCTTACGGAGTCGGCAACGCAGGCGGATCTCGTCACGGCGCTTTGAGAGCAAGCACGCTTCAAGCAGCCACCAGCAACAAGATTGCAACCATCACCGACGGCACCTCAAATACTTTCTTGATGGGTGAACGAACGGGCGGGGACAAGATCTATTCCGGCATGCGAGAGGTTACCGTCAATCCCATTCTTGCGGGAACCAACGGTGGTGGTTGGGGAGATCCGTTGCTAGGTGAGAATTGGCTTGGTGGTTCTATCCGCGCGGCAACCGGTTACCCATCACCCCAGGGTCCATGCGCTATCAATTGCACGAACTTTCGCGGGCAAGGCTTTCACGCATTCCATCCCGGCGGAGCTCAGTTCCTGATGGCCGATGGATCAGTTCAGTTCAACGCCGAGACGGTTGACGCACTTATCTTCGCAGCCCGTATTACACGTGAAAAAGGTGAAGTCGCGACCGGCGCGGACAACTAGCCTGTGTTGCTGATTTCTTAATTCCATGAATGCACCAAATCATGTTGGTGCATTTTTGCTTAATCCCCTATCAACTTTAAGTGTGTATATGCATCGGATAGATTCAAAACCGCTTTACTGCTCACTTTTAATGCTCGCTTCGGTTGCAGTTTGTTTCAGCGGATGCGGACCAAAGTACCCCAACGAAAAAGCGGTTTACAAAGTTCAGGGAACCGTAACCGTTGATGGAGCACCGGTCGCTGGAATCCAGATTGGTTTCAACCCTGTTTCCGAAGAAAAACGGCCAACGACCGCTCAAGGTACTACGGACGCGGAAGGGAAGATGATCATTTCAACTTATGCAGAAGGTGATGGCGCGCCTGAAGGGGATTACCTCGTGACGTTCTCCTGGCAGGAGTACAACATCATGGCACGTTCCTACAGCGGCCCAGATAAACTCAAAAAGTATTCGGACCCTAAAACCACGCCGTTCAAGATCAGTATCGGAAATGGCAAACCGAATGACATGGGCAAAGTCGAACTGACGACGAAGAAGTAATTGCCATCATCCCGAAGGGATTTCTGGTGGTCAGCATCCCGAAGGGATCCAAGACAATAGCCAGTGGTAAGCGGAGCGCCACCACCGGTTAAGGTCGCCGCGTGAGTGTCGATCCTGAAGGGATCGCAGACGCGCAAACAATCATCATCCCCGATTCTATGATCCCGTCAGGATCAAACACCCGTTCCGCGAGCATTCCGGTGGTGGCGTTCCGCTTGCCACCGGCTATTATCTGAAGACCGCTCCGCGGTGTCTCCCGCCTCCAAACCTCACCACGCAAACGCACCACGCCCAGCCCTACGGTCCTGAGCAATGCGCACCATCCCGAAGGGATCCAAGGCAATAGCCGGTGGTCAGCGGAGCGCCACCTCCGGTTGAGGTCGTCGCATGAGTGTCGATCCTGAAGGGATCGCAGACGCGCAAACAATCATCATCCCCGATTCTGTGA